>LIUG01000051.1:18425-48239 GCA_001462245.1 Candidatus Fibrimonas termitidis | reverse complement strand
TTTAAAAGTTACACATGAGAAGCGGAATATAGGAGTTAATTATGAGCAAAACAAAAGGTTTTCTAGCAGCAGTCGCTTTGGCGGCCATATTCACGGCAAACGCATTTGCGCAGGACAAGGATACGGCATTCGTGCCGTTCAGCGTCAACGTCAATGCCACTGCAACCGCACGGCTGGCCGGTGCCGTCCGGGCCACTAAAGCGGTCAGGGCGAGCAGCATAGATACGCTGCTCATCACCACTGAAGGCACCACTTTGGCTAGGCCGGGCAATATGCCCAATCCGGTGACTATGCATAGCTCCAGAGGGAAAATATCCCTTGAACTCTCTCGGCAGTTGTACACAAGCACGGATATCGCTTTGTATTCGCTGAACGGCAAGCAGGTGATGCACGGCAAGGCGGCGGTTTCGGAGGCGATGAAAAGCATGTCGCATCCTGATGTTGCGATGGGTGTTTATCTGCTGGCGGTGAAGGGGGTGAACGGCAATACCTTTACAACCCGCTTTGCGCACAGCGGTGGGGGGCTGAATATCGATGTGGCATTCGCAAATGAAAACTCCGGCTCGCTGCTGGAAAAAACCATTGCCGGGAGCTGGACCATTACCGTTTCGGCACCGGGGTACAAGGACACCTCTTACGCTTTTGTCCCTGAGACAGGGGATGGGAATACCCCGCTGCAAGTAATTACTCTGCGGGAAATGTGCACGGCAAGCGACAATACGGATACGCATTACTGCTCAGACGGCACAATGAAAGAATACGGTGTTTTAATCGATAACCGAGACGATCAAACCTATAAAACAGTTGTAATAGGCACGCAAATCTGGATGGCGGAGAATTTGAATTACAGCCTCAATATTGACAGCAGGTGCTATGAGAACGACGAGGCCAACTGCGCAACTTACGGCAGGCTTTACGAATGGCCAACGGCTATGGGTTCAACTAATGGTTCTGCTACAGGCTCAGACGCTGTTCCCAGCGGAGTTCGCGGCATTTGCCCCGCTGGCTGGCATTTGCCAAGCAGAGCGGAGTGGGAAGTGATGACGGCTTATGTGGGCGGGGCCGGCACTGCGGGAAAGAAACTGAAAGCGGCAAGCGGATGGGACAACGGTAATGGCACGGACGATTACGGATTTTCTGCTCTCCCCGGCGGGCGGGCGGCTGAGGCGAATTACTTTAACTTCTGGGATATCGGCTACGGCGGCTACTGGTGGAGCACTTCTTCTTACTATGGCGTGGAGATGTATAGCAGCGGCGATAACACTGTCTGGGACTCCAAACTCTGGAGCATCAATAGGTACGACTCTTGGCTCTCTGTGCGGTGCCTCCAATATCCGTCCTCGTCTTCTTCTATAGAATACGGTTCTTTGACCGACAGCCGGGACAATCAAACCTATAAGACAGTTGTAATAGGCTCGCAGACTTGGATGGCGGAGAATTTGAAATACAACGCCTTTGGCAGCAGTTGCTATGATGATGACCCTGCCAACTGCGCAACTTACGGCAGATTGTACGATTGGGCAACGGCTATGCATCTTTTACCATTTTGCAATAATACCACCGGTTGTTTATATTTTCAGCCTACGCAAAGGGGTATTTGCCCTGCTGATTGGCATGTGCCAAGCGATGAGGAGTGGACTGCTTTGACTGATTACGTAGGCAGCGATGCGGGAGCTAAATTGAAGACAACAGGTAACGATGGCACGGACGAGTACGGATTTTCGGCTCTGATGGGCGGCTACCAAACGGTCATTTTCTACGGTCTTGGTGTCAATGGCTCATGGTGGACTTCCACTGAGAAAGGTTACATCTCCGCCTACAACCGGCAGATGGGCTACGGCAACAATGATTTGCCCAGAGGCACAGAAAGCAAGACTTACAAGAACTCTCTGCGGTGTCTCCATGACTCTAGTTCGGTGAACAGCTCCAGTTCCGGCTCCAGTTCTTCCAGTTCGAGCGACGCTAATTTATGTGCGGATTTTGTGGATGGGAGCAAAAGAGAGCATTACGGAAAAGATAAAACCCAATTCTGTGACCCAAGAGACGGAACTGTGTATGTCCAAGAGAAAATTGGCTCCCAGACTTGGATGGCGGAGAATTTGAAATACGATGCCGCCGGCAGCAAATGCTATGGCGATTATGGCGGCAGTGTAGATGCAAGTTGCAATTTGCCGTCCGGGCAGGTTTTTTGCAGACGTAATAGTAACGGCTATTGCTTCACTATGTCTTCGCAGCAGTGTAATGATGGTTATACGCCTGATCTGTCTTGCTCCATAAACCTCTTGGGCGTGAATTGTTCTCCTGATGGCGATTTCCAAGCCAACTGCGCACAATATGGCAGGCTTTACGATTGGGAAACGGCTGTGAATGTTTGCCCCGCTGGCTGGCGTTTGCCAAGCAGAGCGGAGTGGTCATGGATGACGATGTATATCGGCGGCAAAGAAGATGACCCTACTTATTACTATGATGATGTTGAGGTAGCATCTAAGTTGAAAGCGGCGAGCGGCTGGAATAACAACCGCAATGGCACGGACGAATACGGCTTTTCAGCCTTGCCGGGCGGCGTTTACTCCGGCTTGGATGGCTACTTAGGTGCCGGCGAAGAAGGCCTCTGGTGGAGTGAAAATGACGGTGACGATGTAAATGGGGGCACCACCTACGCCATGCGTATGCACTACGACAACTCCGCCTCCAAAAATTTCGCAAGCTGGTATCCCCGGAATAAGTCTGCTTTGCTTTCTGTTCGTTGCTTGCAAGGCGACCGCTGGGCGTGGACGCCGGAACTGAGAAGCGACGAAAGCGGTGATGATGCAACCTCGGCGGGTGCGCAGGATGCGGATTTGTATCATCTCCACGGCTACGTGGTTTCTTCTTCAGAGGCCAGGCAGATGTTGGAAGTGGGTAAGACAGGCTGGAAAGGTTTTGAGAGTGTGGAAGCCTTTTATGATGCATACGCAGATGTACCCTGCGTAAGTGCATACGAAGTACCCTGCGTAATTGCATATCAACCAGGAGGAAGAGGGAAATTCTACCCCGTCTCCACATATCCGACGGTTGACCAAAAGGAGAATGGCGAACATTTTGAGCTATACAGAGGAACAGATGGATATGGATATACCCAAAGTATATATAAAAGTTTGCTAGACTGTTTTATGGGGGGTAGCTATAATAAGTGCGAACAGGGTTCAGTAGTATATGACGCAGACGGGGGAGATTGCGGCGGTAATAAATTCTGGTATTCGGGTTATGTGGATGTGCCAACCGTCAAGTGCAAAACAACTCCTCCTGGGCCAAGTTGCGGCGGTGTTCTATATGACCCTGAAGTGCAATATTGCTCCAACGGAACGCTGAGAAATTATGGGTTTTTGCCTTATCAAGGCCAAACATACAAGACTGTTGTCATAGGCACTCAAACATGGATGGCGGAGAATTTGAATTACGATACCACCGGCAGCAAATGCTACGATGAAAATCCGGACTACTGCGATAAATATGGCAGGCTTTACTCTCATGCAGCAGCTATGAACGTTTGCCCCTCTGGCTGGCATTTGCCAAGCCCAGCGGAGTGGAATGCATTGTCAAGTTATGTTGAAAGCACCAGCGGTTGTTCCAATTGTGCCTCATATAGGTTAAAAACAAAAACATACGATTGGACTGCTGGAATAAACGGCGGTACCGACGAATACGGTTTTTCGGCCCTGCCGGGCGGCTCCTACTCTTCCACTATGTTTGTTTCGAATTTCTGCGCACCCGACGCTTTCACTGATATCGGGAATAACGGCAGCTGGTGGAGTACCGATAGCAAAATAGCCAAGGGAATGTATTACGAGTACTTAGAAAACTCTATATGTTTGAGGAGTGATACGGACCTTCGGTCTGTGCGGTGTTTGCAGGATACACCTTGAAGCGTGTGGGGTGAGGCGTTGCCTTGCCCTTTTGTCTGAACCCCGATAGCCCCGATGAAAAGGATTGGGAAAATCCCAAAAATCGGGGGGAGCGGGGGGCGGACACGTTACATAGTTACAATAGATGTTCCCGACAGTCGGGTGTCTTTTGCGGAAGATTTTTTCAAAGCAATATCTTTTGTGAAAGAAGTAATTCCTTTTGAGACAAATGAAGTTACCAATCCGGATATTTTGCAGAGCATAGACTCATACGAGAGTAAGACTGGGTATTGGTCAAGAAGGATTAATCTTGAACATCGTATTGTTTACAAAGTAGAAAGCGAAAGGATTATTGTCCATTCCATTTTTGGGCATTATCAATAAGGTTATCCCTCATTTCACGTTCCCCCATCGGGAAAATCCTTTTCATCGGGGGTATCGGGGTTCTGACAAAAGGTCACCGCAACGTTGCACAATGGCCTGATACGCCCATAAGGTAGTTCGTTTTATTTAATAACTGGTGAAATCACAACCCAGCTATTTCCTCAGCCGATAAACCGGTCATTTCAGAAATCAAAGCAACATCAAGCCCTTTGATTTTCATATTCTTGCCCACTTCTTTATTGCGTTCAGCCCTGCCCTCAGCCTTGCCCTCAGCCTTGCCCTCAGCCTTGCCCTCCAGCTTGGCAGTGTAAAGACTGCTCCTGTTGCTACGGCGTATATCAACATACTTATCGTAAGCTAGGCGATCCTCCAAACTCAAACGGCTGTACTCCAATTTCTGATTAGCCGCTTCCAAACCAGGAGCGTTAAACTCAGGCTTTATCTTGGAATTCTTCAAGAAATACATCCACTCGTCTATCTTGTTCTGAATTACATCCTTAAAACGGTCAACCTTCAATATGTAATACTCAGGATAAATATCCTTTATCTCCAATTTGGCAAACTCCGCCCTCTGCTCTTCCGTCAATTGCAACTCGTCATTGTAATGCAAACCCCTGAAAGCCGTGGTACCGTGATATATATAATCCCTGCCCGAACCCAAGTCAAAATAAACCACATTCACGGAATACACTTTCCTCACTTCTTTGTAATCCATTCCCTCGCCAATATGCTCCACAATAGCCTTGCTGGAGCCGAAAAGCATTCTGTGGAAATAATCTATTTCAGGGGTGAATTGAAGTTCTATTATGATTAAAGTCCCATCGTTTTCCTCTGCCAATACATCTATGCGGTTATACTTGTCGTCTTTGGACTCTTTATTGCTTTCGCTTTCAACGAGGTTTTTAATTTTTATTTCTTTGCCAAGCAGGGTTGTTAAAAAGCCCTCCAAAACTACATAATCCGCCTTGTTCCTGAGCAGGTATTTAATCGCCCAGTCAAAAGATACCAATGTGCGTTCTTCTTGCATAATGGGTAATATAGAAAATTGTCAGAACCCCGATACGCCCGGCCTTTATAAAAAGATTTAACGTTTACTATATTCCCCACAAACCACCAGGAGCTTCTTATGTATTTTGTTAAAACTCTAAACAAAATTTCAAGCAAGGGAACCAATTTGTTCGGCGAAAATTATTCCTTTGGCGATTCTATAGACAATCCGAGTGCCGTTTTAGTGCGAAGCGCGCAGGTTGATACCGATTCATTTTCAGACGGTTTACTTGCCGTTGCACGGGCTGGCGCAGGGGTGAACAATATAACCATAGACAAGGCGAGCGCAAAAGGCGTGTGCGTGTTCAATACGCCGGGCGCAAATGCGAATGCGGTGGCGGAGCTGGTTTTCACAACGCTTGGCATTGCTTTGAGGAATATTCATAAATCCCTAGCTTGGATAGGCAGCTTGCAGGGCAAGGAAGACAAGGAAATAAGCGAAGCGGTTGAAAAGAACAAAGCCGCCTTTGTCGGTACCGAGCTTGCAGGCAAAACCATTGGGGTTGTGGGGCTAGGCAAAATAGGCGTTTTGGTTGCAAACGGAGCCATTGGGCGCGGCATGAGTGTAATAGCTTACGAGCCGTACCCAAGCGTCGGCAATATGCTGATGCTGAACAACACCGTCAAGGTAGTGCAAAATTTGGACGAGGTTATAGCCGTTGCAGATGTTCTAACGGTTCATGTGCCGTATATGCAGGCTACAAAGAATTTGCTGAACGAAGCAAATTTGGCAAATTTCAAGGGTTCTTATCTGCTCAATTTTGCGAGAAACGGCATTGTGAGCGAGGCAGGAACCAATGCTTTTTTGGCGAGAAATAAAAACAATACCTACTTAACCGATTTCCCAAGCAAAGCGGATTTGGCAAACGAGCAGGTTATCTCTTTTCCGCACCTTGGCGCAAGCACGGAAGAGGCCGAAGAAAACTGCGCAATAATGGCAGCTCAGCAATTAAAGGATTATTTGGAATTTGGCATTGTTCACAACTCGGTGAATTTTCCCACAGTTGAAAGCCGGCCTTCCGCAAGCACAAAAAATCGTGTTGTGGTTATAAATAAGGATGTGCCGAATGTGATAGCCTTAATATCAAAAGTTTTTGGAGATGCCGGCATGAACATAAGCAGTTTTAAAAACGAGAGCAATGGAAAGATAGGCTATAACCTTGTGGACATGGATGCTGCCGTTCCGCAAAGCCTTATCGATTCGCTAAAAAAAATTGAGCAAATTATTCGCGTGAGGGTTATAGAACTTTGAACTTTCGGCTTGAATTGAAAATAGCTTGGCGTTATCTTGGGGCGCAACGGCGCAGCCTTTTTGTTTCGCTCATAAGCCTGTTCAGCATGTTTGGGGTGTGCATAGGCACCTTTGCGCTTATTGTTGCGCTTTCTGCGGTAAATGGTTTTGAGGCGGAAGTAACCAAGCAGATGATAGGCAAAGATGCGCATTTTGAGATTTTGAATTATCGCGGCGATCAAATTTTCGCTCCGGATTCCATAGCGAAATTGCTTATGCAAAACGATAAGGAAATTACGGCGTACTCCCCCTTTATAATTTACAAGGTTGGGGTGAGTTCCAAAAAGGTGAACGATGGGGTTGTGGTTTACGGCATAGAAACGGAAACGGCAAAAAACGTTATAGACTTGCCTTCAAAGATGATAGCGGGTGATTTTAATCTGAACGGTCAGAGAATAATATTAGGTTCCATTTTGGCGCAGCGTTTAAGGGTGGATATTGGCGACCGCTTGGTTTTGCAAACTTTCCAAAGCCCGGACGACATAATGAGCGGCGGCCCGAAGATGATGCAGTTCACAGTGAGCGGAATTTTTGAAACGGGAATGTATGAATACGATGGAAATCTTTTATATATAGGCATAGCGGAGCTTCAAAAACTGCTAGGCATACAGGGGGTCACAGGCATTCAGTTTAAAATAAAAGATCCTTGGAAAAGCGAGATTCATGCGACTAAAGCGGGTACTTATTTAGGCTTTCCCTATTATGCCACGGATTGGAAAAATAAAAATCAAACTCTTTTGAAGTGGATGAACTATGAAAAATTCATAGTAGCCGCCATTGTATGCCTTATAGTTTTGATAGCGGCGTTTAATATTATAAGTTCGCTTATCATGGTTGTTGTTGACAAAACCAAGGAAATCGGAATTTTGCGCAGCATGGGACTTTCGGAAGGCTCGGTAATGCGGGTGTTTATATTGATGGGTTCTTTTATAGGCATATTCGGTTCGGTTTTGGGTGGAATTGCAGGGATTGCGCTGTGTTATATTCAGGAGAAAACACATATTATAAAACTCCCTGCAGATGTTTACATGATGCCTTTTTTCCCTGTGCAGGTTCAAGCTTTGGATGTGGTTTCGATTTTTGTAATAGGCAATGCTCTTTGTGTTTTAGCAACTATTTTGCCGGCATGGAAAGCAAGCGCAATGAAGCCCGTGCGTGCGATTAGGCATGAGTGAAAACCCCATCCGCCTCATGTGCCCCGGCATCCACAATTTTCGCCTTTCTAATCTGCCCAACATCGCCACTTCCCTCTAAAATCCTAACCACATCGTCTGTTTCCAAAGCGTTGCCCTGTGTGCGGCCGTAAAAGTGGAACTCGCTTTCCTCTGCAACGCTGTCTAAAATTACATCCACGGTTTGCCCTATCATGGCGCAATTTTTTTCCGCGGAAATTTCTTCCTGACGCTCAATCAAAGCATCCAATCTTAGCCTTGCCGTTTCTACCGGAACTCGCTCCTCCTTTAATCTCATTGCTGCGGTTCCTTCTTCGGGCGACCATATAAAACCGCCCAAATGCTCAAAGCGAATTTCTTCCGCAAAGTTCATAAGTTCTTCAAAATCGTTATGGCTTTCGCCCGGAAAGCCGAGGAGAACCGTTGTTCTCAGCGTTATGCCGGGGACCGCTTCCCGCATTTTGCAAAGTATATCTCGCAGGTTTTTTACGCTGTATTTTCTCCGCATCAATTTTAGCATTTTGTCGCTTGCGTGTTGAATGGGCATGTCTGCGTATTTGCAAATGCGAGGTTCCTTTGCCATTAAGTTCAGCAAGCCGTCTGTAATGTGCTCCGGATAGAGATACATTAAACGCAGCCAAGGAATTTTTGTATTTTTCAGCAGAGCTTCTAATAGCCGTTCCAAACTCGCTGCTTTATATAAGTCCGTTCCGTAAGAACTCAAATCCTGAGCTATCAGAGAAAGCTCCTTGACCCCGTTTTCTTCCAGTTGTTTTGCCTCATTTGCCAAGCTTTCAATGCTTTGCGAAACCTGCCTTCCCCGGATTGCCGGTATTGCGCAAAACGAACAGGCTCGGTTGCAGCCCTCGGCTATTTTCAGGTAAGCGTGGTGGGGATATTCAAAATTTCTTATTCTTCTTGGCGGGTTAGCTTTGCATAATTTTGCCTGCGGTTCAAATCCAAGAGTTTCCAATAACATTCCTGTGCGATAATTGCCCATCCAAAAGTCCGCTTCGGGAATTTCCTTTGCGAGTTCCTTTCCGTATCTTTGGCTAAGGCAGCCGTAAACTATGGCTTTTTGTTTCGCTTTTTTGTTCTTTAAAAGCGAGAGAATAGCTTCTATGGATTCCTCTTTTGCAGATTCTATAAAACCGCATGTATTTATCAGTATCACATCGCTTTCTTTCGGATTTTTGGCTATTTTAAAATCCGCAGACAGAAGTTCCGCTGTTGCACGTTCGCTATCCACTTGATTTTTTGCGCAACCAAGGCTTAGAGAGTAGAATTTTTTGTAAGATGGCATGAATGATGGAATTTAGATTTTTTCTATCTTCCCCGTATGGACAATGAATTAATAGCAGAAAAAATAGCGCAAACGGCAAAGAACGCTGCTTTGGAATTGCGTGTTTTGCAAGCGGATATTCGCAATAAAGCCTTGCAAAAAATAGCGGAAACTATTCGTATCTGTGAAGCAAAAATCATGGATGAGAATATAAAAGATATTAAAGCTGCAAAAAGCAGCGGTATGCCGAACCAAATGATAAGCCGCTTAGCACTCACTCACAAGCAAATAGAGGAAATTGCAAAAGGCGTTGAGGAAATAGCCGCCTTTGCAGACCCTCTTGGCAAAATTCTGGAAAGCAGAACCCTAGCCAATGGCATAGATATAAGCCGCGTTAGCGTCCCCATCGGCGCGATTTTCTTTATTTACGAAAGCCGTCCGAATGTCACAATAGACGGAGCCGCTTTGTGCTTCAAAGCCGGTAATGCCGTGATTTTGCGTGGCGGGAAGGAATCCGTGCACTCCAGCACATTTTTGGCGAAAATTTTTTGCGATGTTTTGGCGGAGTTCGGCATTTCAAAGGATGCTGTTCAATATATAAATAACCCTGATCGCGACCTGCTGAGTTGCTTGTTAAGGCAAGACAGGTATTTGGACTTGGTTATTCCACGTGGCGGCGAAGGCTTAATCAGGGCTGTAAACGAGCAATCCAGAATTCCCGTGATAAAGCATTTTAACGGAATTTGCCATGTTTATATTGACAAAAGCGCAAATATAGACAAGGCCGCAAAAATTCTTTACAATTCAAAAGTCCAAAAGCCAAGTGTTTGCAATGCTGCGGAAACAGTGTTGCTTCATAAGGATTTGACCAAAGAGGCGGTGGAACAGATTTTAAAACCCTTAGAGGAAGCCGGAGTTGAATTTTACTTTGGAAAACGAGGAATAGAATATTTGGATTTGCAAATTTCCGTATGTTCTGTAGATGGGATCAAGGAAGCTTGCGAACATATTGAAAAATACGGCAGCCACCACACAGATGCTATAGTTGCGGAAGATGCGCAGGCTTTGGAATATTTTGCAAACAATGTGGATAGCGCAAGCCTTATGCTAAATGCGAGCACCCGCTTTGCAGACGGCGGCCAGTACGGGCTTGGCGCAGAAGTTGGCATTTCCACAGATAAGCTGCATGCAAGAGGGCCTATGGGCATAGAGAGTTTGTGCAGTTATAAATGGGTGCTAAGGGGAAACGGACAGGTGCGGGAATGAAAATCAACTTTAACCCTCATGGTCTGGTTGCCGCCATTGCCCAGCACGCTACGGACGGTACGGTGCTTATGATGGCTTGGATGAACGAAGAAGCCCTGAAACTCACTTTGGAAAAGGGTGAAATGGTATTCTGGAGCCGTAGCAGGGGGGAACTTTGGCATAAGGGAGCCACCAGCGGGAATTTTTTAAAAGTTGTTAGTTGGTCGCCGGACTGCGATTTTGACTGCCTCTTGTTCAAGGTTTTGCCCCAAGGGAAGGGGGTAGCTTGCCATACAGGGGAAAAAAGTTGTTTTTTTCAATGGGAAAATGTTTACATTGCCAAAAAATAATGTATATTTATAGCAATATTTGATGACACACCCTTGATGAGGTTTTTATGTTAAAAAAGATAATTGCTTTTAGCCTTTGCGTTGCAATTCTCGTTGCTTGCGGCGGCAAAGAGAAATTGGATCCCACGAACCCGGAGTCCATAAGGAAGCATTATGCCAAAATGGAACCGCCTATTCAAATGAGCAACGATCAGTTTGTCGCTTATGCGCTAAAAGGGGATACCGCAAATATGGGTATGTTTTTGGTTTGCTCCAAAGATTATTTGAATACGCCAAACAGCAAGGGCAATACCGCTCTTTCCGTTGCCGTAAATAAAAAGAATATTGTTGCTGTAAAATTCCTCATAGGGCACGGCGCAGATGTTGGCATAAAGAGCAGCCAGCTTGGCCTAAGCCCTATGGAAGACGCTGCTACCCGTGAAGATTCCACGGAGAATGGGATTTTCGCAATGATAGTGGATGCCCAAAATAAAAAAGAGCAGGGATTGCATAATATTGGCGCAGCTTTGCATATGGCATCTCGCTACGGAGCGCTTAAAAATGTCCAGATCCTCGTTGAAAACGGCGCAAATCCCAATGTTAAGAGTTTGGAAGGCTTAACTCCGCTTCACGAGGCGGCAAAAGAAGGCAGGAAGTCGGTTGTTGAATACCTGCTATCTTTAAAGGGAGACAAAAAAGTTGAGGTCAATCCCCTGGACAGAGACGGCTATACCCCAATGGACTGGTCGGAGGCGATGGGCGCAGGTTCAACCTTCCCCGAGGTAGCCAAGGTGCTTAAAAAAGCCGGAGGCAAACACACGGAAGCCTGGAGAAGGGCAATGTGATTCCTTTTCAAATTCTTATTCCCCGCTCTCCGCAGCGGGGTTTCTTTTATCGATAAAAAACAGGGTTCGCTTTCCGTTAAATGCCTTGAATTATAAGGGCAAACACGCTGGCAAATATCGCAACCGAAAAGGCTATGCTTAACACATCCCTTTTGTTCCTCGCTAAACTCCCCCCGGTGTTCTATTGTCAAATAAGAGGCACAGCGGCGGCTATCCAAAAAGCCATCCTCGGTAAGGGCCTTGTTCGGGCAAGCGTCTATGCAACGGCGGCATTTTGCGCAAGTGTTTTTGGGTTGTAGGGGCGTTGCTCGCAACGCCCTTACCATCTGCAACGCCCCCACCGCCACATTTAGCAATATTCCGCCTATGAAGAAAGCACTTCCGAATTTTGGGTTTATCAGCATTGTGTTTTTGCCTATAAATCCTAGGCCTGCCATTGCTGCAAGTTCTCTTTCTGCTATGGGCAGGGAGTCTATAAATGGTTGACCGTCAACTTGCTTTGCCCATTCGCGTAAAATGTTTCCTATAGTTATGTGGTAATCTTTTCCATGAGCGTAAGCGGCAATGGGTTCGTGTTTTTTTTGCAAGGGCCTTGGGTATTTCCAAAGGGCAATCCAGGCTGCATTATAGTTTTTTCCGTTAAAATTGGCCGGATGTTTTCTCGCTTCGGCATTCTTCGCCATCCAATTCATATTGGCGTGGAAGCCCCTGCGCAGCCATTCGTCCAAGCGCGGGGAATGCGGTAAGCTATCCGGTAGGGGAGTATAGCCAAAAACCAGACATTCCGGGATTTTAGCCGCATTTTGTTCAAGTATCTCAAGCATTAATCTTTGGGCTATACCTGGAATACTCCTGCAAACTGCATACATCTTTAATCTGCATTTTCTTAATGGTTTCCAAACCCTCAATCGCATGTTGCAAACCGTGCAGGGTGGTGGTAATGGGAATACCGTGCATCAGGCAGTTGGTGCGGATTTTCATTTCGTCGCTTGCGGGTTTTTCACCTTTGCTGGGTGTGTTCACAATCCAAGCCAAGCCTCCGTCTTCTATTAAATCTATGGCGTTGGGGCGGCCGTCTGCAACCTTAAATACAGCATTGGTCGGGATTCCGTTATTCCTCAGCATGGTGCTTGTTCCCCTTGTGCAGTAAAGGTTAAAGCCGAGTTTTACCAATCTTTTAATATAGGGAATGGCTTCTTCACGGTCTTCGGAGCGAAGGCTCAAAAATATGTTTCCGAGTACGGGCAATCTGTTTCCTGCGGCAATTTGGCTTTTTAGGTATGCCATGCTTGCAGTGCGGTCTATGCCCATTACCTCGCCTGTGGATTTCATTTCGGGGCTTAAAATTATGTCCACACCGGGGAAGCGTGCGAAGGGGAACACAGCTTCTTTTACGGAAAAATGCGAAGGGATAAATTCTTTGGTAAAGCCGATTTCTTTTAAGGTTTTGCCCGCCATGCAAAGAGAGGCTATTTTTGCAAGAGGAATGCCTATCGCTTTGCTTACAAACGGAACGGTTCTTGATGCCCTTGGATTAACCTCCAAAACATAAATCGTTTCGTTTTGAATAGCATATTGAACATTCATCAAACCGCAAACATTGAGTTCACGAGCCATAGCCTTGGTGTATTCTCTGATTTTATCTTGAATATGCGCCGGAAGCGTTGGCGGCGGAAGGGTGCAAGCACTATCTCCGGAATGAACGCCTGCGAGTTCCACGTGTTCCATTATTCCGCCTATCACCTGAGTTTCGCCATCGGAAAGACAATCGACATCAACCTCTGTGGCGTTTTCCAAAAAGCGGTCTATCAAAATTGCGCGACCTTCGGAAACCTCCATCGCTTTTGCCATGTATTCCCTTAAACCGGCCCTATCGTAAACTATAACCATCGCTCTGCCGCCCAAAACAAAGGAGGGGCGCATTAAAATTGGGTAACCTATATTGTCTGCGATTTTTTCGGCTTCTTCTTCGGTTTTTGCCAAGCCGTTTGGCGGTTGGGAAATACCAAGTTTTTTCAGCATTTTGGAAAAGAGTTCCCTGTCTTCCGCAACGCTGATATTGCCGGGTGAAGTCCCTATTATATTGACGCCATTCGCTTTTAAGCCTTCCGCTAAATTCAATGGGGTTTGCCCGCCGAACTGCACTATTGCGCCATAACATCCTTCTCGCTCGTAAACTTCCAGAACATCTTCCAAGGTTAAAGGCTCAAAATAAAGTTTATCGGAGGTATCGTAATCGGTGGAAACGGTTTCGGGATTTGAGTTCAGCATTATAGTTTCAAAGCCCGCCTTTCTCAGGGCAAAAGAGGCATGAACGCAACAATAATCGAATTCTATTCCTTGGCCTATGCGGTTTGGTCCGCCACCCAAAATCAGGATTTTTTTCTTTTGCGTATCTGTATTCAAACCCTCCAAATTGTCTGACACAGCCCCGCTTGAATAGCTTGAATAGAGATAAGGAGTAAAGGCTCTGAATTCTGCGGCGCAGGTATCAACTATATGGTACTGGGGTCTTAAAAAAATGGATTTTCTTTTGTCTCGAACATTTTCTTCTTTTTCGCCCAGTATATTCGCTATTTGCCTATCTGAAAAACCGAATTCTTTTGCCTGTTCAAAAAGCAAGGGATCTTCAACCAAGCCGTCTAAATTTTTTGCATAGCGAATTTCATCTTCATATTCCACCAACTCCTTGAACTGCCGCAAAAACCAGCGATCTATTTTGGTGAGGGAATAAATTTTATCTTCGCTCCATTTGCGAGCAATGGCCTCTCGCACCATGAAAATTCTGTTTGCGCTGCCCAAGCCTATTTTTTTCTCCAATTCCTCATCGCTTAAATCTTTGAAAATATAATCCTTGCCGTCTGCGCCAAAGCCTGCACGCCCGGTTTCCAGCGAGCGAAGCGCCTTTTGAAAGGACTGTTTGAATGTACGCCCGATTGCCATAGCCTCGCCAACGGATTTCATTTGGGTTCCGAGTTTATCGTCTGCGCCCATGAATTTTTCAAAGGCAAAGCGAGGGACCTTGGTCACAATATAATCTATTGAAGGTTCAAAACAGGCTTTTGTTTGCCGGGTTATGTCGTTTGTGATTTCGTCAAGGGTATAGCCAACCGCCAATTTTGCGGCTATTTTGGCTATGGGAAAGCCGGTAGCTTTTGATGCCAATGCAGAAGACCTTGAAACTCTGGGGTTCATTTCGATTACAACAAGGCGGCCATCGTTTGGGTTTATAGCGAACTGCACATTGGATCCCCCGGTGCTAACTCCTATTTCCCGCATAACCGCTATACCTGCATTGCGTAGCTTTTGGTATTCCTTGTCCGTGAGCGTGAGTGCCGGAGCTACCGTGATTGAGTCGCCGGTGTGGACTCCCATAGGATCTACATTTTCAATGGAGCAGACTATAACGCAGTTGTCTTTGGAATCCCGCATTATTTCGAGTTCATATTCCTTCCAGCCCTCAATGGATTCTTCAATCAGCAATTCCTTGGTAGGGGAGTAATACAAGCCTCTCTCGCAAATTTCCTTGAATTCATCTTCGTTATACGCAATGCCGCCGCCTGTGCCTCCGAGTGTAAAGCCCGGGCGAATCACTATGGGCCAGGTGTTCAGGCTCTCTTTTATGCGGCAGGCTTCTTCATAGGAGTGTGCGGTTGCGCTTCTGGGCATATCCAGCCCTATGGATTTCATCGCTTCCTTGAAAAGCCCCCTGTCTTCCGCCTTGCGTATCACATCGGGACTTGCACCCAACATCTCCACCCCGTAATAATCCAAGATACCTGCCTCGGCAAGCTCCATAGCGAGGTTCAGGGCCGTTTGCCCACCCAGCGTTGGCAGCAGAGAATCGGGGCGTTCCCTGCGTATAATCTCGGTTAAGGCAGCCTTGGTTAGAGGTTCTATATAGGTTCTATCTGCAAAGTCCGGGTCGGTCATTATGGTAGCGGGGTTGGAATTCACCAACACCAACTCATAACCCTCCGCTTTTAGCGATTTGCAAGCTTGCACACCCGAATAATCAAATTCACAAGCTTGACCGATAACAATTGGACCCGAACCTATCAGGAGAATTTTACGAATATCGTTGCGTTTTGGCATGTCAAAAGGGGAATGTAGAAAAAAGTTCTCCCCTTAAAGTTTTCTATATTACAGCCGCATGATCCGGTGATAAATGCCCAGTGTGCGTTCATTTTCTATATTACCATTATGAAAATTCTCCCTATTTTGGCTTTTGCCGCCGCTATATCCTTTGCCCAATTGTCGGGGCAAAAAGTAGAACTCCCTAAACCCAACTTGGACAAAGGGCATTCAATAATGAAATCCCTTTCTCTGAGAAAATCCGCCGCCCCGCAGGATTTTCAAAAGGCCAAGGATTTGAGTTTAGCGGAAATTTCCGATTTATTGTGGGCGGCAAATGGGATTAATAGAGCCGGCGAAGGCAAACGCACTGCGCCTTCCGCTATGAATGCCCAAGAGATAGATATTTATGTTTTATCGAAGGCAGGTGCGTATTTTTATGATGCAAAGGCCCATTCCCTGAACTTGGTTGCAAACGGCGATTTGCGGGCTATGGGTGCAGGCAGCCAAGCCGTATTTGCAGATGCGCCGCTCAATGTAGTTCTTGTTGCGGATGTATCCAAATTTGCCCACGGCGATGATGCTAGCAAGCAAAGATTAGGCGCAATGGATGCGGGCATTGTTTCTCAAAATATTTCGCTGTTCTGTTCGGGCACCGGTTTAATCACCAGAGTAAGGGCAAGCATGGATGCACAGGGATTGAGCAATGCTTTGAAACTAAAATCATCGCAAATTCCAATGCTAAATCATCCTCTGGGAAAATGATTTGTCTAATATTCCAATCTACCTTCTCTTTGCCCTCTCCGGAATTTCCGGCTTAATATACGAAGGCACTTGGGCTCGCTACCTGAAATTGTTTTTGGGGCATTCGAGTTATGGGCAAATTTTAACGCTTTGCATTTACATGGGCGGGCTTGCGCTTGGGAGTTTTATTGCGGGCAAATTCACCGCTCGCATTAAAAGACCGCTCCTCGCTTATGGCATAACGGAACTTTTCATCGGCCTTGGCGGAATGTTTTACCACCCGCTTTATGTTTTTGCCACAAATTTATTTTACGATTCCGAGTGGAGCAGAACCCTTGGCCCCAGTGGTGCTGAGTCCGTTAAGGTTATTATTGCCACATTCTCAACCCTTCCGATTGCGGTTCTTTTAGGGATGACATTTCCGTTTATAGCGGCGGGGCTTTCGAGGCGAGACGGAGATAGCGGAAAAACTTCGCTGCCGCTTCTTTATTTTACAAACTCGCTCGGGGCTTGTTTTGGAATTTTGTTTGCTAGCTATGTTTTAATTCCGACGCTTGGAAATGCGAATACATTGCGCATTGCGGGGGGTATTAATTTTGTTTTGTTTTTGTTTTTTTGGCGAATTGGGAAAAATGTTATCGGTGATGTACAAAAAACGCAGCAGCCAAGTACAAGTACAGCAAATGTAAAATTGTGGTTGTTGTTTTCTGTTCTCACCGGGTTGACATCTTTTATTTATGAAATTGTTTGGATACGGTTGCTTTCGCTTTTGATGGGCAGTTCTTCTCATAGTTTTGACCAGATGCTTTCGGCGTTTATTTTGGGGCTTGCGCTTGGGGGGCTTGCTTGCAGAAAACTTTTGGCTAAGAATTTTGAACCGCTGAAACTTCTCGCTTTTGCTCAGATTTTGATGGCTTTCTTTGCTGTTTGCACACTCTATTTTCATGTTCCGTTTTGGGCGGCTATGAATGAGGCGCATCAGATTTTCAATCAGACTGCGACGGGTTATGTTTTTTGGAGTTTTTTTAAGTATGCGCTTGCGGTTTTGTGGATGGTGCCCACCAGCTTTTTTGCAGGGATGACCCTTCCGGTTTTAACCTATTGGCTTGTAAAAAAGACCGGTTCGGAGGGTTATGTCGGCAGTGTTTACGGTTGGAATACAATAGGCGCAATTTTTGGCTCGGTTGGCACCGGGCTTTTGCTTATCCCGCTTTTTCAATTGAAGGGCGCATTGCTAATAGGCGTGTTTTTGGATTTGATTTTAGGCTTGATAATCCTCTTTAAGTTTTTCCCGATTTACAGAAAAAATTTTGCATTCATAGCGATTTGTGTTTTGGCTTTTGCGCCCGGTTTATTTATGGATTTTAATCCGGTCAGAATAACGAGCGGCATATTCCGTTCTTATTTGGTGGAAAAATATAAGGAAAGAATTGATGTTCGCAATGGAAAAACAGCCACGATAAGTTTGCACGAAGGCGAGGGTGGGGCTTATGTGAAAACCAATGGCAAAGCGGATGCCAGTTTGGCAAAAGACCGCGCAAAACCTATAAGCGGCGATGAACTGACTCAAAGCGCAACGGCTTTTATGCCAATGGCAATGCGAAATAAGCCATACAATGCCGCAATGATAGGGCTTGGCAGCGGGATGGGTTCGCACTATCTTTTGGCAGACCCTCTTTTAAAGCGGCTGGATTGCATAGAGATAGAAGAAGAAATGGTGAAGCTCGCAAAAAAAGGATTTTATCCATACAATAACCGCAGCTTTGATGACCCCAGAATGTTTTTGCACATCGGCGATGCCCGCACATTTTTCCACACACAAAACCTCTCTTACGATTTAATTGTAAGCGTTCCCTCTAATCCTTGGGTGAGTGGGGTAGCGAGCCTTTTCAGCTTGGAGTTTTACCATCATATAAAACGCTATTTAAACCCGGGCGGGCAACTTGTGCAGTGGCTCCAGCTCTATGAATTCAACAACGAACTTTTGCTCCATATAATAAAAGCTTTGGACGAGTCTTTTAAATATGTGAGTGTTTATCGCGCTCCCGAGGAACCCGACGTTGTGATAGTCGCAAGCGATGAACCTGTATTTCAAAAACATATAGATAGATTTCGGACCGACCCTGTGCTTGTGAAGGAGTTTGAAACAATTCGCCTTCCTTGGTATTTTTTCGGCGAGCAGAATTTCCTGTTTAACGCTGCAAGCATCAGACCTGTTTTAAAAATGGTTGATGCGAACAGCGAATACATTCCTGTTGTGGATAACAAGGCAGAACAGGCGCGTTTTGTGAACACATATGTGGGCTTTATATCTGCTTTTGACAGTTGCTTGGTTTGCTGGCCGGCTTTTTTGGATCCTGCGGATTATGCTCCGAGAAAAGCGTTTTTGGACTCACTTTTATTCAGCCTTCCGAGAAATTCATATTTGGAAAATCACCTGCTTTTATCCTTAGAAAACAGAGATGAAAATTTTAACTGGGCGGCTTTTTGGGTGGACTATCGCAATTGGTCAGCGAAGGCTCCGTTTTCTGCAGCGAGGGATAGCATTCCTCTTTATGCGCTTTTGAAAGCTGAGTTATTGGCTGGGAAACTTCCTGTTCCGATAGCTGTAGAACTTGAGTTTATGGACTTAGCCATGCACGGAAGGTATAGAGAGGCAGCAAAGTTAATTCCTTTGATAAGCGAATTTTTTGACTTAAAGGAGGCAGATGAAACTTTGCTTCGCAATATATTTATAATCGGAATGCTCGGCGGCGAACGTGATTATATGCGGCGTCTATTCTTAGAAATCTATATGCCGAACAAATATTTTGACAAATCGGAGAGATACCTAATGAAAAGCGTTGCCGGAGTTCCCGACAGAGTTAGGAAAGCCGTTTTGCAAGACAAAGCGATTATTGCGGATTAGGGTTTAATTATTTTCTATATTATACCCATGATGATGTATAACGTCCAAAATGCGAAAAAAGGAGCTTACGGTGCAGGCCCGGCCTAGCATTTTTTTTACAAAAATTCAACCTGAATATTACAATCGTCATCAAATAAACTACATTAATACCACCTCCGTTTTTCCATACATAAATTCAGAATTTCCCCTAAAACAAAGGAGTTCATTATGAACAAGACAAGATCTGTTCTGGCAATAGGTATTTTATTTGTTTCCGCATCAATTTTTTCCTGCGGAGAAGTGGACGCGCCGCTTTATTGCGGAGAAGGAGAATCCAAGTCCGAATATAGCGATTCGGATGGATTTTGCGTTGAAGGCAAGGTTTATGTGAAGTGCGATGGCAGTACATATAACACTTTGGATAGCTTTTGCTATAAGAATGTGCTTTACGAAAAATGCGGTGGCGAGGAAGTTGATTTTTCTACTAGCTTCTGTTATAAGAATGAGCTTTATAGCAAATGCGGCGGCAAATTGTATAATCCTTTGGATAGTTTTTGCAATAATATGGGCCGTCTTGTATCCAATCCAAGATGCAATGGCCGAAAATATGATTCGGATAGAGAGTTTTGCAGCGGTGGTGAAGTTTATGGGAAATGCGGTGGTGAGGAATACGATCCGGTAAAAGATTTTTGCTACGGCAACATCATTTATCCAAAATGCAAAGATGATGTAGGCAAGGATAGCGATTACATTCCTTCAACACATGGGTGTTTTGGAGGTGCTCTTTATGAGGTTTGCAATAGTAAACTCGGACCTTGCCTTTATATAGACAGCACAGGTGGCAGAAGCTTAGGGTGCAAGAATAAGAAAGATAGCATTGTAGTGCCTCATTCCGGAATGAAATGCAATAGCAGTGGAAAAATTTTTGGTGAGGTTAAGTCTATAGGCACAGGTGTAAATCCTGACATAACGTACAAGACAGTACAAATAGGTAAGCAGCAGGTGTGGATGGCAGAAAATTTATATGATTACGGAAGCGGCAAAATGAATGATAAATATGATTGGGCATATGCAATGGGCCTGCGGCCGGAATGTAACACTAACCCTTATCACACTGAGACTTGTGAAAGTGCTATTGGGCTCCCGTTTCCTTGCGATAAACCGGACTTTCCGGAATGCGAATCATCATTCTTGCGCGGTTTATGCCCTCAGGGTTGGCGTGTTCCCAGTAGCGATGATTGGAGGAAACTTATAGAGTATGTTGGAGTAACCGAGATTAGCAGGCCAAATGATAGTTACGGATTTGATGCTCTTAAAGACAACGAAGAAGAAGCCTATTGGACTTCAGATGCAGTGGGTCGAAGAGTTTCGACAACCGCATATATTATTACTGTAGGTTCAATACAGACATCTACACGAAATAAAGAGGCTTATAGGTTATCAGTTCGTTGTTTGTTGGATAATTAAAAAAGGAGGTTCCTTATGAACAGAATCAAGTTCACTTTCGTGGTTGGCATTTTGTTTGCCACCGTATTTGTTTTTTCCTGCGGAGATGAGATATCCGCCGAGGAATCTGCAACAAATAGCACAGATGATAAATGCGGAGGTTCTCAGCTTGAACCTTCGCAGTTTTGCTATGCGGAGACGGTTATAGGAAAATGCGGAGGCAAAGCCTATAACCCTTTGGATAGTTTTTGTTATGCTTCGATAGAGGTTAGAGCAAGGTGCGGCGGAGCGCGATATGAAACAACTCATTTTTGCAATGGGGATAGAATTTATGAAAAATGCAATGGCGCACCCTATGATCCTTTGACTTCTTTTTGCGATACAACTGGTACCACAAATGTGCTGAGTTCTTATAATTATAAGAAATGTGGCGACAGCACGTATAATGTTGCTGTTAGTTTCTGTGGGAAGGATAACAAAGTTTATGATCTATGCGACAAGTTAGATTATGACATTGAAAAAGAGTTTTGCTACTATTACAATGATGGTAGAGAAGTTCTTGCAAAAAAATGCAATGGCGCAACCTATGATCCTTCGGAGAGTTTTTGCGATGAAAATGGAGATGTTACAAAAATATGCGGAACCAATGGCAAATATGATTCTTCTGTAAAATTTTGTTACAACAATTCGCTTTATTCAAAATGCAGAGGCAAAGAATATGATACGGAAAAACTTTTTTGTTACAATGATTCGCTTTATTTACAATGCGGTAATAACCCATATAGGCCTCTTGTGGAATTTTGCCGCGGAGGCACCATTGTAAATTATAAGTTTTGCCCTGAAAATAGCACTAGTACTACATATGACGATGCTCTAGCGTTTTGTCGTAATGGTGAAGTTTATTCAAAATGCAACTTTGCAGAATTCGACCCTAGCGCAGATTTTTGTCATGAAAACAAGCTTTATGCGCAATGTGGAGGTAAAGGTATAAAAGAATGCATAGATGGAAAATACGATTCTTCAGCTGATTCTGTAGAATCGGGACAAATAGGATGCTATAATCCTTTCCGAGAAGGATGTTTTGAAGGACAATTATATCCTCTTTGCATAGCAGAAGGAGCTATTGGAGTTTGTGTTTATGAAACGAATCTCAGATGCAAGCAGGCAGGAGGCTCTGGTATCAGCCATATAGTAAGCCCTTTACTTGGAATGAAATGCGTAGATCCCGATTACAAAGACAGTTCTGAGTACTCCGGCACAGACAAAGGGAAAATTGTTGGTAAGATTATACTTCCGGATATAGAATACAAAACGATACAAATAGGTGAACAGATATGGATGGCAGAGAATTTAAAACGAGGTACTGCTGAAATTTTTTCATGGGGCGAAGCATGCAGTACATGTCATAACGATAAGGATTCATCAATGTCTTATGCTAAAAGACAAGGTTTATGTCCTTCTGGTTGGCATATTCCAAGTTCTGAGGATTTGGATGAACTTATAAATTACGCTGGAGGCTCTGCTGTAGCAGGTAACAGTCTTAAAAGCATAGACGACGATGTTTGGAGCGGAAAAGGGTTGGATAGTTACGGGTTTAATGCTAAACCTGTAGAGTTTGAAGCCAGTATTGTAGATCCTATTTCAAGTTTAAATGGAAGCGCAGCCCCTTGGTGGACTTCAACATCATATCAATCAAGTGGAGGTGGGAATAATGGAAATATGGCAAAATTCTGGTATGTTAACTCTTCAGATGGGGAATTAGCGGCTCTTTTTTACCACAAGAATTTATTCAAGTTTTCTGTTCGTTGTTTATTTGATGGACGACGCTAAATATTAACGGGGTATGAGATTTACTTACTATATTACCCTTGTTTATGGGTATTACAAATTTAGCTCCTAAAATCTTAGACCCTGTGCCGGGTGGCAAATACTTAGTAGATGCCATGGACTGGGTCATAAACTGGGCAAGAGCTAATTCGCTGTGGCCGCTCACTTACGGAACCAGTTGTTGCGCCATAGAAATGATGTCCAGCTCAATGGCCCGCTATGACATAGCCCGCTTTGGAAGCGAAGTGTTCAGGGCAAGCCCAAGACAAGCGGACTTATTTATTATCGCCGGAACGGTGACAAAAAAAATGGCCCCTGCTATGGTGGCTTTATGGGAACAAATCCCTGGACCAAAATATGCAATAGCTATGGGTGCCTGCGCTATAAGCGGCGGCCCTTTTGTGTACGGCAATTACAGCGTGGTTCGGGGCGCAGATGAATTAATTCCGGTAGATGTTTTTATACCGGGTTGCCCGCCTCGCCCGGAGGCTTTGTTCCACGGGATACTGACTTTAAGAGAAAAGATCTGCTCCACGGAATCCAGCCGTGCCCCTTGGCAAGAGGGAACGCACAGGGATGGAGATGAAGGCGACCGTTGGACTGAGGCAAAGAAAGCGTGGGAAGAACTTGAAAAAATCAAAGATGAAGAAATGGCAGAGGCAAGGGCGGAGTTCAAGGAAAAAAATCCCGAATACAAATCCGCATTCAAACCCATAAAAAAAATCAAAGAAGAATTGCAAGAAGCACCATATACCCCGCCTAAGGAAAACGGACGCTCCAAAGAGGAAATTTTAAAAACAATTCAGGAAAAATTTCCATACATAACGGAAGACTTATATGTTAAAAAAGAGGATTGGATTGAGTTTGCAAAATTTTTGCACGATAAGTTAAATTGCAATTATCTCATAGATATCACCGCTATTGACTGGTTTGATAGGTTTGATGTTGTTTTGCAAACCATGAGTTTGAGTGAAGGACACAAGGTTTTTGCCCACTGTACCTTGCCCCGCCCGGAAAATTCGGACGAACTCCCTAAAATTCCGAGCGTCATTGCAATTTACCCTGCGGCGGAGTGGAAGGAGCGTGAGGTTTACGATATGTTTGGAATTTCTTTTGAAGGACATCCCGACTTGCGGCGTATTTTCACAGAAGAAAATTTTGAAGGCTGGCCGCTTCGCAAGGATTTTGAAAATCCCCACATAATCAAGAGGCCAACCGCATGAATAATCTTGAAACTTTTAACTCTTCTTTTTTTGCTGCGCACAGTTGGCTTATCTTAGTTCTTCCTCTGCTCGCCTTTATAGTGAACGGAACATTATTTTCCAAAAGCAAAAAAACGGCAGGGTTCTTTTCAATAGCTATGGCGGCACTTTCCATGGTGCTGGCTTTGGGGCTTGCTACGGAGTTTGTGAAAAATTTCGCAGATGCTCCGAATAAAGTAGCCATACCTTGGAGTTGGGAGTGGCTGCCTTTGATCAGCGAGACCTTTGGCGAAATATCCCTTAAAATTTCTTTTTACTGCGACCCGATTTCCGTGATGATGTTGGTTGTTATCAGTGTTATAGCTTTTTTTGTGAATATATACAGCGTTGGCTACATGAAAGAAGACCCTTCAGCGTCACGCTTTTTTGCCTTGCTCAGTCTGTTCGCCTTTTCGATGCTCGGGCTGGTTGTTGCTACAAATTTAATTCAGATTTACATTTTTTGGGAACTTGTCGGGGTTTCAAGCTACTTGCTCATAGGTTTTTGGTATCACAAACCATCTGCAGTTTCCGCTTCAAAGCAGGCTTTTATTTTAACCCGTTTTGCAGACAGTTTCTTTTTGCTCGGCATTATTTTAACAGGGGCAATGCTCGGTTCCTATGATTTTTTGAGATGGAACAATCCGGAATTGCTTAAAGTTGCAAATATTGTTGTGCCTCATGGCTGGCTTGCCTTGGCTTCTGTTTTGATATTCATCGGTGCTTGGGGCAAGAGCGCGATGTTTCCTTTGCATATATGGTTGCCGAATGCGATGGAGGGGCCTACCCCAGTAAGTTCAATAATACACAGTGCAACAATGGTGGTAGCCGGTGTATATTTAACGGCACGGCTTTTCCCGTTTTTCGCAAGCATTGGAACGGTGCTTGAAATAGCTACGCTTGTCGGGGTTTTTACCGCCATGTTTGCTGCAGTCATAGCCTGTACTCAAAAAGATATAAAGAGAATTTTAGCGTATTCAACTTTGAGCCAGCTCGGTTATATGATGTTTGCACTTGGAGTTGGAGGTTATGCCGCCTCGATGTTCCATGTTTTTACCCATGCGTTTTTCAAGTGCATGTTGTTTTTGATTGCCGGTGCGGTTATTCACTTTGTGCACAGCAACAGTTTGGATGAAATGGGTGGCCTTCGCAAAAAAATGCCATTTGCATATTTTAGCTGTTTAATCGGTTGTTTGGCTATAGCCGGCATTCCTCCGTTTTCAGGTTTTTGGAGCAAAGACGAAATTTTGCTCTCCGCTTGGGCGGCAGGGAATTACGCCGTATTCTTCGCTGGGCTTATCACCGGCGGTTTGACTGCGTTCTACATGTTCCGAATGTTCTTTTTAACATTCCACGGCGAAGCGAGAAGCGAACACGCCACCGCTCACGGCGAAGATCCGTGGATGACGGTTCCCATTGTTATTTTAGCAATCCCTGCGGCGGCGATAGGTTTTGTGGCACATGGATTTGTACAGACTTCGCATGGGCCTATTTGGTTGCCTATTGCGGCGAGTTTAGTGGGAGTTTTGGGCACTGCAATTGCATGGTTCCTATATGCTCGCAAAGGTTCAAATGCGGTAGCCGCTTTGGAAACGGATATTCGCTCGCCCTTATATAGAATTATTTACCATAAATTTTATTTTGACGAGATGTATTATTCATTTACACGCAATTTTCTAATCAAAGGCGTTGCCGGATTTTTAAAGGCCTTTGACCATTATATCATAGATGCTCTTGGGGATTTTATAGCCGGTGTTTTGCAGTGGCTCGGAAGGGGAGTTCGCATGACGCAAAACGGTTTCTTTGCCGCATATGCCGCCTTGTTTGCCACAGGCATTGTGTTTGGAATGTGGATGTTGATAGGGTTGTTTGAATAATCACCCCGACAGCAAATAAGCCTTCACAAATGACTTTATATCTCCGTTCAAAACCGCTTCCGTATTTGAGGTTTCGTAGCCTGTGCGGGTGTCCTTGACACGGCGGTCGTCCAGCACGTAGGAGCGGATTTGGCTGCCCCATTCTATTTTGCGCTTTTCTGCGGCTCGCTCATTTCGCTTTGCTTCTTCTTCTTCTTTGTAGTATTGAACTAGCTCGGCTCGCAGCATTTTCATCGCCGTATCTCGGTTTTGAATTTGGCTGCGCTCTGTTTGGCAACTCACCACTATGTTCGTTGGAATGTGGGTTATGCGTACGGCGGAGTCGGTTTTGTTTATGTATTGGCCGCCTGCTCCGCTTGCACGATAGGTATCAACTCGCAAATCTGCGGGGTTTATTTCCACCTCGGCATCCTCATAAATCGGGGTCATGTAAACGGCGGCAAAACTCGTGTGGCGGCGGGCATTCGCATCAAAGGGGCTAATTCGCACAAGGCGGTGAACCCCGATTTCCGAGCGGAGCATTCCGTAGCTATAAGGTTCCGGGAGTTCTAATGTGCAACCCTTTATGCCGGCGGTATCGCCCTCCTGAATATCTAAAACCTTGAATGGAATGCCCTCTCGCTCAAAATACATGGTGTACATTCTGAGCAGCATTTGGGTCCAGTCTTGAGATTCGGTGCCGCCCGCTCCGGAATTTATGGAGAATAGGGCCGGAGCGGCATCGTCTTGGCCGTTTAGCATTTTTCTCAGTTCCATTTCGGAAATTTTTGCATCCAAAGCCGCAACATCCTTTTCTATGCTCGCTGAAAGTTCGTGGTCGTCTTCGGATTTTGAGAGTTCGTAGAGTTCGCTCAAATCATCGCATTGCTTTGAAACGCTCTCCCAATTTGAAATCAGGTCTCTGATAGAAGCGGCTCTTTTTAGCAATGCCTGTGCTTTGCCCGCATCGCTCCATAAATCGGGGTCGCTTGATTGTTTTTCTAAAACTGCAAGTTCTTCTGCCCTTACATCCAGGTCAAAGATACCCCCTGAGCTTGTCTATTCGCTCACGGATTGAAATTAAACCGACGTGGGTGGTGCTGGGCATTACTGTCCAATAGCCTCCGGCGGGGTGTATTCCTTGTTCATGTATTGAACCTTATAGACTTGAGCGAGCTGGTCAAGATAGCTTTTGATGGCCATTTGGCGGGTTCTCTCAGCTTCAACTCTCAGGATATAATCTATTTGGAATTCGTAGCTTTCATACTTGCCGTCGTTTTTCTCGGACAGCATGAATATCATAACCCTGTTTCCGCCTTGCACAAAAGGCTCGCTTATATCTCCGACCTTTAAATTCTTAATTGCATTTACAAATTCCGCTCCCTGGTCCTTTGGCAAAAATCTCGCCATAACTCCACCGTCTTTTTTGGCACTCACATCATCGCTGTATTGAGCGGCGAGCATTGCAAAATTAGCCTTCTTTGTGCGGACTTGCGCAGAATAGCCTTTCAAAATATCCTTTTTGTCTTGTATTGCTTGCGCGCTTTCGCCTTTTGCGATATTTAAAACAATTCTTGCGCCGCTTATGGTATCATTGATAACCACTTCGCTTTTATGTTTTTCCCAGTAATCCTTTTTTTCCTTGTCTGTGGGGTCTTTGGGGTATGGAACCTTTTTTTCCAAAAGTTGGTCTGCCAAAAGCTGGTTTTCAATCTTCTTTTTAAATTCCGCTTCCGAGGTATTGCTTTTTTTCAGTTCCTGTTTAAACACCGCTTCGCTTGGAAATTGTTTTTTGAACAATGCGGTAAGGCTATCCGTTTTTTTTGCATCTGCTTTTAAGCCCTGTTTTGCTATTTCAAATTTTAAAAGTTCTTGCCCAACAAGGTTGTCTATAACTGCCCAACGAAGCTGGGTCATCATTTCAGATGGGATATTTTGCCCGGGAGCCTGCGCTTGTTGTGCCTGAGCGAGCTGTTTTACAAGGCTATCCACCTTTCCTTGGCTTATTCCAACACTGCCAACCCTGATGACATCAAAATTTCCGCCGGAAAGAAGCTGGGCATAAGCGGAAAACGCGAGTAAAAAAACTAAAGAGATTATTTTCATGGGGAGTAATATAGGAAATTCAAGTTTACTATATTCCCCCTATGTCAGCTCCAAATATCACTCCGCCGTCTTATAGGTTCCTCACTATTGTCATAATTGCGATAGTTATAGGCTCAATTTTAATTTCCGGTTCGTTTTACACCGTTAAAGCCGGTGAAAAAGCCCTTGTTTTCACATGGGGAAAAATAACATCGGTTACAAGCGAAGGCTTGCACTTTAAAATCCCGGTAATGCAGACAATTTCAAAAGTGGATATTCGCACCCAAAAAGCTGAGGCTCCTGCTGCCGCTGCTTCCAAGAATATGCAAACCGTTTCCACCGTTCTCACCCTCAATTACCACCTTGACCCGGCGAAACTGGATGTGCTTTACTCAACCGTGGGTTTGGAGGTTGAAAATAAAATAATAGCGGCACGTATTCAAGAGACCGTTAAAGCTGTTGTTGCCCGCTACACCGCCGAGGAGCTTTTATCTCAGCGTGAACAGGTTAAAAACGAAATATCCGAGAGCCTGACCAGGCAACTTTTGGAATATAATATAGTGGTAGGAGCCGGCGGTGTTCAAATAACCAATTTTGATTTCAGCCGTGGTTTTAACGAAGCGATTGAAGATAAACAGGTTGCCGAACAGAAAGCTTTGACAGCTAAAAACAATCTTGAGAGAATTAAGATTGAGGCAGATCAAAAAGTAGCCCAAGCGAGAGGCGAGGCAGAAGCGATACGCATTCAGGCAGAGGCAATACGTGCACAGGGCGGCAAGGAATATGTGAACCTGAAAGCCATTGAGAGATGGGACGGCAAACTCCCGCTTTACACCGGTGGCAACGGGCCGATGCCTTTTTTAGAAGTGAAGTGATTAGAGTTCGCAAAACAGTTTCAATTCTTTTGAGAACAATCGTTGCGGTTCTCATAGTTTACGTTGCTTTGGTGATTTACATAAATATGCGCAAGGATAATGTTTTGATTTTTGCCGCTCAGGAAGTTGAAATCGGGCAAGAGGGTGATACCGTTTTGGTAATCGGTTATAGACTTGGTTGCGCAAGGGCTAAGGAATATGCCGATAGCCTTGTGAAGGAAAATATTCCAAGCAAGCTTCAACTGGTAGAACCAATCTATGACGAGAAAGAATATTTGCATAATAGATACGGAATTTTTTACCCTAAATTTTAACTATATTCCCAACATGCCAATCACAAAAAGCGACTTGATAAACGAGACTGCGGTATCTTGCGGAATGACCAGAGATTACGTAAGAATTTCAATAGAGCAATTTTTTGATGTTGTGAAAGATATAATCAAAGCTGGTAATTCTTTGGAAATGAGAGGCTTTGGAACGTTTTCTCCAAAGACCTGCAACCCAAGGCTTGGACGTAATTTGCAAACCGGCGAGTTTATACCCTTGGCTGCAAGCAAAAGCATGAATTTTAAATTTTCTCCCGAGCTTAAAGCCGAGATAGCAGGCTCTAAAGTTCCCAGCAAACGGGTTCTAATTCGTGAGCTTGAAGAAATCGGTTCGCCTTAGAGAAATGCTTGCAACCAAAGAAGCCTTTGCTTGCGGATAGAGGCGATGGATGCGGGGCTTCCAGAACAAGATGATTTTTATCTTGCGCAATTAAAAATTTCTTTTTGCGAGCAAAACTTCCCCAAAGCATGAACACCAAATTTTCCTTATTTTGCGAGACTCTCTCTATTATCAAGTCCGTAAATTTTTCCCAGCCTATGTAAAAATGCGAGGCCGGCGAATTTGCTCTTACCGAGAGCGAGGAGTTTAAGAGCAGCACTCCTTGTTTTGCCCATGCTTCCAAGTTGCCATGAGTTGCAGGCTTAACGCCTAAATCGCTTTCCAGTTCTTTATAAATGTTAAGCAAACTCGGAGGAATATCAATCCCAAAGGGAACGGAAAAGGAAAGTCCATGAGCCTGTCCGGTTCCGTGGTAAGGGTCTTGCCCCAGAATAACAATTTTAGTTTGCGGCACAGGGCATAAATCCATAGCGTTGAAAAACAGGTTAGCCGGCGGATAAATCGCGTATTGTTTTCTCTCTTGAATTATTTTATTTTTGATTTCCGCAAACCAAGGAGTTTCAAAAATATCTGCAAGCAAATCCAACCAAGAACTCTCAAGTTTAACCATACATAACTCTCAACTCTCAACTCT
>LIUG01000051.1:0-18418 GCA_001462245.1 Candidatus Fibrimonas termitidis | reverse complement strand
CAACTCTCAACTCTCAACTCATCAACCAACACACACTCCTCAGCGAGCAGCACAGGTATATTTTGCCTTATTGGATAAGCTCTTTTTTTATCCGCCGTGAGCAGGGCAGCTTCCAGTTTTAATTTTTCCAATTCCTCCGCATTTGCTTCATGCAAGGGCTGTTTTGTTATAGGGCAGCATAAAATTTCAAGTAAATCTTTGGATATCATGGGGGGAATATAGAAATTTTCACCATGCTCTAGGTTTGTAACCCTTTGGAAATGGCTCTATATTCACATTCATGGAATCAGGGCGGTTCACAACATAAAAACCGTGCTCAAAAGCCTGTTGCTTGGATTCTCCTTTAACGAAACCCGCTGCTATTGCTCCATAGAGTTTTTTATTTGCAAAACGAGGCAATGTTTTCAGCTTTTTCATTCTGTCTAGGTGTTCGGTGAGGTATTTTTTCTTAAAACTGTCCTTGACTTCAACAACAATGGCATAATCTCCATTTTCAAGCAAAATATCAACCTCTGCAAGAGTTCTGCCATTGCTACCCGGTTTGTCAAATTCCAAATCCCGTGCCACCGAATCAAAATAAAAACCGAGTTCATTGAATTTTTCTTTGATATTAGGAACAACCATAAGTTCCCAAAGTTCACCGAATTTGCGGTCAAATTTGCCGGTTCTTTTATTGCTATCTTCAAGGCTTTTTCTAAACTCTCTATTTTCTTTAGAAAGCTTCTTTATTTCTTCCTGTGTTTCTCGAATAGCATCCCAAGCAGCAGCTTGAGCCTGCTCCAGTTTTGTCATAGAATTTTCTCCAGCCATAAATTCTCCGATTATTCTTTATTGATAATATAACAAATGTTCAGACAAAATGGACAAAAAAATTAATAATTGTCACTTTGCAAACATATGTTGACGGATTATCTTTTTGTCAGAACCCCCTACCTCCACACCTTTTTCTCATTAACGTAAACAAGCTCGCCCAATGCTTTTGACAAATTTGCGCAACCGTCGCCGTTCAAGGCGCAGGTTTCAATAACCGCCTGCCCATGCTTTGCAAAAGCCTTCTTCGCTTTTGAAATGTCCAAATCGCTTTTATTCAAGGCAACTACGAATTTTTTCTCTAGCAGTTTCGGATGAAATGCTTCTAATTCTTTTTTTAATGAACAAAAGGCTTTCCATGCGTTTTCTTCAAAACCATCTATCACAAAAAGCAAAGCTCTGGTCCTTTCTATGTGCTTTAAAAATCTGTGCCCTAAACCCTTGCCCTCGCTTGCGCCCTCAATTAGCCCCGGAATATCCGCAACAACAAAACTGCGGTTTTTGCTCTGCACAATGCCAAGCACGGGTTCAAGAGTTGTAAAAGGATAGTCTGCAACCTTGGGTTTTGCGCTTGAAATTTTGCGCACAAGCGAAGATTTTCCCGCATTAGGCAAACCGACTAAGCCCACATCTGCCATGAGTTTCAACTCCAAATTCAAAATTCTTTTTTCGCCGGGCTTGCCGCTGGTATGCTGCCTCGGTGCCCGATTGGAAGCACTTGCAAAACGAGAATTTCCAAGACCACCTGAGCCACCTTGCGCCGCCATCCAAACGGAACCTGCCTCTGTTAAATCGGTTAAAATTCTGTTCTCGGCATCTCTGGCTATTGTTCCCCTTGGAACGTCAACATAAATATCTTTTCCGGAACGCCCCGTGCGATTTGCCGCCTCGCCGGAAGCTCCGGCTTCTGCGGAATATCTGTAAGTATTTCCCATATCCAAAAGGGTGGTGTATTGCTCATTTGCACGCAAATAAACACTGCCGCCATCGCCGCCATCGCCACCGTCCGGTCCACCGAGCGGAACGTGCTTTTCTCTGCGAAAACTGCAAATACCATTGCCGCCCTTGCCGGAAATTACCTCTATTTTTTTTTCGTCCAGAAACATATAATCAAAATCAGCAAATCATTTTTGACAACTCGATTTCTCCACAAATTTTCCCTGTTCTACGGATATTAATCCTACATTTTCGTTTGCGCCGCTCGGTGTAAAACTGATTTTTCCGTAAATGCCGTTAAATTCCTTTCTTTGCAAAATTGCATCGGGCAAAGATTTTGAATTCGGCAAAACAGAGCCTATAATGCGAACAGCATCATAACTCAAACCGGCTACCTTGTTTTCATCAGGGCTTCTCTGCCATTTGTCCTTGAATTTATCGGCAAAAGTTTTTGAGTCGTCTTCTCCGCTTGAAAGAAATGCCGTGCTGAAAACAGAACCTTCCGCCTGATTTTTTGCGTTTAGCAGAAATTCCCTGCCATACCAACCGGAAGAGCCGAGCAAGTTGCCAACCCTTAATTTGTTAAAAGCCACCTGCGATGCCATTAAGCCGGCTCCCGCAGGGTTTGTGCTCGGGATGAATATTGCGGGGAAAGTTAGAGTGGAGTCTGCCAGCCAGGAATCTCTTTTAAGAATGGCGGAAACATTGCTGTTCCCTTTGCTCATATTCATGCGGCGAGTGTCCAAGGTTAGCTTGCGGTCTCTCAAAAGCTTGAATTCATTTTGATAATCCGGCAAGCCTTCAACGTAATTTTTTGTCGCTAAAATCACTCCGCCTTTACGCTCAACAGCACGCTGAAATTCGGCTGCCATTAAGGAACCATAATCGCCGTGAGGAGCCATAATTGCGAATTCGTTTATTTTCAGGCAATCAATGGCGTATTCCGCAATGGAAGATGCAAGCCTTGTGGAACTCACGTTTAGCTGAAAAATATTTCTTCCCATTTCCGCTATGCCGTCATCCGTGGCTGTGGGGGTTATCAAGGGTATTTGCGGAGTTCTTTCGCTCATCCACGCTGCTACCGTTGCTGCGCCCGCCGAGAGCAATGGGCCTATAACCGCCACAACAGAATCCTGAACCAAGGCTTGTTTTACTTTTTTTAATGCGGTGGCCGGGTCTGCGTGATCATCTATAACTTGCAGCTGTGCCTTGTTTTTCAAGCTATCTGCGTAGAGCAAAATTCCCTGAATCATGTAATTGCCTAGCTCGGAATATGAACCGGAAAGCGGTGCCAAAACCAGGATTACCGGTTTGCCTGCGGATTTGCCTTCCAGTGCGCCTTTAAGCGCATTCGCTTTTTCCGCTAGGGCAGGGTTGCTCTTTTGGGCTTCGTTATACCAATAGGTTGCCGCCTTGTAGCGGTTTTCCTTTTGCATTTTATATCCGAGGCCAAGCTGTGCAAGCCCTTTTGCCGATTTATCGTCAATGCCTTTTTCAAGCAAACTTTGCAATTCGTTTACGGATAATAGATCTGCGGAAAAAATTTGCGAAAGCAGGTCGCGTGCCCTAGCCTTAGCCACAGGGTTTTTTGCGTAAGCCAAAACTCGGCGAAGCGTTTCCGCTCCTAAGTACGGTTTCCTGTCCAGAACGTTCAAAATAGCCACAGCGGTTTCTATGCGGCTGCGATACTCGCTTTTGGGGAAAAAATCAAGAAATAGGGATGCATAATACCGAGCATTGTCCAATTGACCTAAGCGGAGATTGTTTTCGATGTAAAGTACAGCTATTTTTTCCTGTTCGCCGGCCTTCCAGCGGCTTTTTACCAAGGCTTCCAGCCCGGGATTAGCTCCGGCAAAATCTCCGGCTTGAATTTTTTTCAAAATCTCATTATAACTAGGCGCAGCAAAGCCAAAGGAAAGCGTGAATAATAGGAACAAAATAAAATACATGGATGAAATTTAGTAATTTCCACCCCTCTCCATAAACTATATGGCGTCTTTAACCCCATACACATAAAATACACATAAAACATTTTTATACTTGGCTTATTTTGCCTTCCAAAAGAAACTCATCAGCTCTCCGGCGTTTGCGTACTCGCCTTCATTTTCGCACTCGTAGGCATAACTGCCGCCTATCCTGAGTGCCCTATGCATAATAGCCGCCCTTATGCTCCCTATTTCCCCGGACAGAACGCACATCTGCCTGAGGATTTCGTCCGCCAGCTTGCGGCTGATGAAATTATAGCCGTTCTTGTTTTTTGTGTATGCGAAATCGTGGCAAAGCAAGGCTAAATTATACTTATTATTCCTAGTGAACTTCGGAACAAGCAAGTCAATCAAATGCGAGCCGCTCCGCATATTGGTTGGGAATCCGGGCTTCATATAATAGTGCAGCTTGCCTTCGTTTGTCAAAACCTCAGCATACACAGGCTGTGCAAGCCTCCACAGGTCAACGCCGGCGAACTCGGTTATTATCTGCGAGCCGCGAAAATCATTTATTTTTAACATTTTTGGCTTCCAAATATCCTTGTATTCTGTTGACTGAATCGCACATCGGGTTAAGCCTTTCGTACAGCTTGTCTATTTTATCGCATATGCTTTTTTCCAAGTCATTGTGCGTCATCAAATGCTTGTTGAATTCGTTTTCCAATTTCATTATTTTATGGTCGCCGCTTTTTACAATGAATTTCACCGCAATAAACACTGATGCAACCATAATCCCGGCCACGCCATGGCTGGAAATCATGTTAATAAAAAATTCTTCCATCACTTTATCCTCGCCGCCAGGTTCCATGCTCCGAGCGCGAATGGGCAATCATGGCAGCAGTGGTATTTCCTTGGTCTGTAATCCCAAATAGTTCCCATATCGTCTTTGCAGCAGGACATGAAACGAACTTTGCCGTCATTTGTTATATGGAACATTTTCGTGAAAGGGTGAGTTTTGAGAGGGCTTGTTTCATCGCTGACAAAAACGGGCTTGTCCTGCTTCGTTTGCATCAGGCGGGCTTCCACTCTGTCAATAACCAAATCCTGCGGCAGCAGGCACGCTTTGCGCTCTTCCATGTATATTTCATCGCTGTCGTGCCGTGCTAGCACGACAACCATATTTGAATAGCTTGCGCGCCACTCGTCAAGCAGCGCGCCGTTGGTTCGCAGCATAACTTTTGCCCCGTGCTCTTTGAGCCATTCAAGCAATTCGATGAATCCGGGGAACATCGTAGGCTCGCCGCCTGTGAGTTCAACAACATCGCCGCTTTGCATTTCTTTTGCGAGAAATGAAATAAAATCATCTGCCGTTGCCTTGTCCGGATATTCCGGATTGTTGAGCCACGGCTTGACAACGCAGTATTCGCAGCTTTTGTTGCAGGTGTTCGTTATGGAGAGAAGGAAATAGGTCATGCCATTGAGCCTCCCGCACCCATGTTTACATAGTTCATTCTGTTGGCCAATGGATTGAATGCCGCTATTGCGGGGTTTGACGCAGAAAGATTAAGATACGCTCCGCCAGACGGGCTTGTGCCCGGAATAGGCAAAGACGCTGACATAAAGCATAGATTCAATGCGTTAGAGCCTTCATTGAAAATATACATCACCCGGAATGTTTCCTGGCTTAAACCAACGAAATATATATTCATGGTCGAAGAGGTTCCCAGCAGCGCAATAGCCAAAATGTCAGGCGTGACTATCTCTCCCCATTTATATATCGGAGCAATATGATTCCTTTTGTAAACCGGCTTGCCCTGGCCATCAGTTCCATTTGCGTTGCCGTTGCCGTCATCATCAGTCCATGTTATATTGCTTGGATCCAGCGTCAATATTTGGTTTTGATTGATAATGCCGCCGCTTTCGCCGCCGCCTGCGCTTCCATCGCCGCCTGCTATAGGCTTCCAACCATATTGACCATTATAATAAGTATCTGCCTGCCAATTGCTTTGAGCATCCGCTCTTTTAATACTCATAACATATAAGTTGTCCCCGCACTTGTTAACCGCTATTATGTAGCCGTCTAATTGGTCTGAGCTTATGTGGACAGCATAAGTTCCATAATGGAATGGCAATGCGGGCAAATCTTGGTATTCATCATCAGTAGAAGCTCCTAAGCTGGAGCGGTATTCCATATAAGCTCCCTGCGTCGCTTTGATTTTTGAGCCGCCATTCATGTTCAGGCTTGCGGAATCTGTCAGAGATGCGCTTGCGCTATTGCTCATGTTGAAATTTGAGCCGCCGCTCATGTTAAAATTTGCGCTTCCGGCCATGTTCATCTGCGCGCCGTCAACTATGTTCAAATCCGCATTGCCATTCATGTTCAACTGTGCGCTGCCGATCATGTTCAAGTCTGCCGATTGCTTCACTGCCACGCTCGCATCGTCCGTCACGCCCGTGCTGTTTGGATTGCCGGTCGTGTTCGGGAGCCACTCGCCTGATGGCGGCGGCGGCAAATTTTCAATAGCTTCCTGAATCTTTTCATCCGTGTACTGATTTGCCGCTGCTTCTGCGGCTCCAAGCGGATACTTGTATGTGCGCTCTGCGCCTACGCTTGCGGGAAAGTATGCGTTGTTCTTGTCGGCTTCATAATTTCCGGGTTCCAAATCGGAAATTCTTTTCACTAGCCTTAGCGCGTCTGCCATGTTATGCCTCCTGGGTTATGGTTTGCAATTTTTTGCCAAACAGCCAGATTGTTTCTGTGCCGTCTTTGTTTTTCTCAATGCCGAATGCGCGGCCGTCTTGGCCGTTGCCGCCAAGCTCGGCCGCAAGCTCGTTGGTGAACGCAAGCAAATCCCTTTCGCTAATGCGCCTTGCTCTGATATTGATCATTAATTTATCCTCACGCAAAGGTAACGTTTATCCGATATTTCACCGCAGCTTCTAAAGGTTCCCACCCGCTCACCAATATAATCCCATTCATTTTCATAGGCAATGGCTTCGAAAACACTTTCTGCATAATCGTAAGAAACGATAGTTAAAAAATCATTAATACCACGGTATACATCGCATTTCAAAATTGCATAGCTTCCGGGTGGAAAAGCCTGCAAATCTAACAAAGGACTGCCGACATCAAGCATTGGAACGAATGACGACAGTCTGGCCGAAGAATCAATAGTCAAACCATTAAATTCAATTGATCCGAATGTTAATTGGCCTTCAATAGCCACATTTCTGTGAAAAGCGGCTTGGCCCATTACAATTAATCTTCCACGAATCTCGGCGAAGGCTTCATCAAAATCATAGCTCCCTTGATTCAAAAGAAAACCGCTTTTCACTTTCAAATTATTTCCCACATCCAAATCATTTTCCACATCCAAATCTTTTGTTTTGGTTCTATTTTTAACTATAAGGTTATCAAGGCTAAAAACTCCCGTATCCTCATTGTCATATACATTGTCGCCTGCGAAAACGCCAATGGAGGCAAGCGGATATTGGCGTTTTAATTCCTTGGATTCATTGTAAGCAAAGCACCACAGCACCTGGGCGGATGTTTTTGCCCACACCGGGTTGGGTATTTCTCCAGCTCCGTTGAGCGTTATTGGGTTGGTGACCGAATTGCTCTCTTCGAAATTAATGCTACTGAAAAGCTCGGCTAATTTGCTGTCCTCTGTGTCATCTTCGTACACATAAAGCCTGCCGTTCACTAGCGGCTTGCCGTTGTTGTCTAAAATGGGCGGTATCGTGTTGCTGGTTATTAGCATGTTTCCTCCTAGTCCAATGCTCCGCTGTTTATCAGTCTGTTTCTTTCGTCGCTTCCGCCGTATGGGTTTCCCCAGTAGTGTGTTGGCAGAGGCCTGTCGCCTATAATAGGAAGTTGCCTTTTAGAGGCGGTTTTTATGTCCCCCGCCTTTGACCTCAAAACATTTATATACGCACTCTTCATGGTTTTGCCGTCCTTGGTTGCAGTGATATGATCATTGGTGAAACCCTTGTCCGTCATATGAGTGTTGTAGTTCGGAATTTTGAACTCCTTGCCTTTGGGGGAAAGCTGGTCAGCCATATAAGCATTACTTATCTGTTCAGCGTAATTGGTTCCTAAGTAGGAATCCAGTTTCTCTAGCGTTTTGAAAATGTGCTGGGTAACAACAGAATTGGATTCTTCATTGCCTCTGTTTTTGAATAAATTTCCCATTTTGAAAGACACATCACGCTTGTCTCCCTTATCTGCTTTGAGTGCGTGAAGCACATCATCACGCAGTTTCAATGCTACCGCATTTCTTTGGTATGCTGCGGCTGCCGCCTCGTTTCCTGTGCTCATGGCATTTTCGATATTGATGTCCCTTGCAAGATGATAGGCGTCATTCAGAGCGGCTTGTTCTATTCTCCCCATTTTGGTGTCGGTTGCCGCTCTGTTCAAATCCAAAGCATCTCCCATTCTTTGCCTTAGTAAATCTAAGTCTTTAGCCGTCATGGAGTTTTGTTTCCGTTCCAAAACCTTCAGATATGTATTGATTTTTTTTATTTCATGTGGTTCAAGCAATCCTTCATTTATAGGCCTTTCCAAAGCCTTGAATAAGCTGTATATCTTTTCTTCCGGAATAATGTCTTTTGAATTATTTAGAAAATCGTGCCAAACGTTTAGGCCATCGCCTATCAGATTGTCAATGCTAAGTTTTTCCGATATGTCATCGGCTATTTCCATTTGCGACCGGTAGGATTTTTCTATATCCGTAGCGCCTTTTTTGCTCGTTGATTTAAGCAAAGCTTTATTGCCTACATTATTTTGGCTTCCAAGCCCTTCGGCTAGGGTTTCTGTTGGAAGTTTTTGTCCAATCGCATATTTAGCCACATCGTAGAAGCTGGTGGCCTCTGGTGATTCCGGTACCATGCCCGGTTTCCAGTCATCAATATTAACGCCATAGTCTTTTTCTATCTCGCCGATTATTTCCAAAGGTTTCTTCTTTGCGAAGCGGTTAATGTCATTTGCCGCTTTTAAGCTATTTCTCATCAGTTTGCTATATCCTGTCTTTGCCAATCTAAGCCCAAGCCTGCCAAGTCCTATCACATTGTGCATCGCTAAATTGCCTCCTACTCCGGATGCAATATCTTCGACTGCGTTTGCCTCGCCTGTTAACGCAGGGCGTAACGCGGCTGTTCCCAAGCCTGCGGGGATTCCGCCTATAACTGGAATGAGCACATCTCTTTTGGCGAATTTGCCTGCCAAAGAACCGGCGGGTTTTTCAAGCCATTTTGCGGCTTGGCCTATCGTGGCGGGTAATTTGCTGCCTATCATGGGCAATGTCTTACCGGCAAGCGGAGCGGTTCCAAATCCTATCATCATGCCAGGGACAAGCATTTCGTCTCTAAGCATCCCTTGCAAAATGCCGCCGGGCAAAGACCGTTCTCTATCGCCTGCTTCCGTTTCGCCTAATGACTTGCTGTAGTTTTCTCCAAATTTTCCACCACTGTATTCCCCGGCAAGCGTCGCATCAGCGAGTGCGGCATAGCTTCTGCCCGGAATGGTCAAAACATCAGACATTGCGGAATGAAACTTGGGATTTTCCGCTGCTCTTGGAAAAAGATTGCTCAATTCGGGATATTCTTCTTTTGTAGCTTCCTTTCGGGCTTTTTTTATTTCTATATCCTGATATTCTTCAGGTGTGAGAGCCTCATAATCTTCCGGATTTTTTCCAGCCGCTTCTATTTTAATGTATAATGCGGTTTTGTCCGGATATTCTTTTACCTGTATATTTCCGGTTGCTTTGTGTATAACAAAGAATTTCATGCCGCCTCCCTGCCGTGGAGAGGCAGATTAAGTGTTAAGGTCTGATATGTTTCCCAATCTGAGTTATGATTGCCGCACCACAAGCTCCTGTGCAGCGGATTTTTTTCACAGACTCTATTATCTTGTCTGTTGAACCCGGAATAAATGCTTCTAAAAATAGAGGTGAAAATAGCAAGAAAAAGCCGAATACTGCTATAAACAGTATTTTCAGAGTTCGCCTTGTCTCTTCCGAGAACCATTCCCAAAGTTTCTTCATACTTATAATATATATTTTTTTTCATTAAAAACCTCCGAATATATCATCATTTTTTGCCGTTGAGTTTGCCGCATTCGGTGGCTGGTTTGGCAGCCTTTTTTTTAGTATCTTTATAGCGGCTTCGTATTGCACTCTTCTATTGTCTTCGTTTACCCTTTTGTTTGCCCAATTTGTAAGCATTCCGCTTATCGTACTGCCTCCTAAATTTTCATCGGATTTAAAATCTTTGAAAAATTTTTCCATTGCGACAGCGTTTTCGGGAGTATAAACCCAGTTTTTAGGTTCACTCAGCCAATCTATTTGGGCTTCTTTTAGAGCCACAGCGTTTTCCACATCAATATCGCCTGCCTTTGCTGCCCTAGCCTTAGCCGCCATCTCTGCCGCATGAGCCTCATTCGCCTGATTTATGCTTCTATTCCGGTCCTCTTTTTCCTCAAGCACTTTTCTATTTGCCTCATTCGTTTCGTAAATGTTTAACACAGTATCCCAAACATAATCCTTTTGGGCATCGCTGTAGTTATATTCGTTGCTTCCCAAATATCTGTTGAATTCGGCCTTGGTCGGCTTGTCTGTTTTGCCATCCATAAAAATTTGCGCTGTTGTTGCCAAAACATCCGGGGAAATATATTTTGCGTCATCCCGTTCTTCTTCCTGTTCCGCTCTGCCGAAATCTTCAAAAAACACGGGATTGACTCCAATCATTTCTCCATACTTGGCTACCTTAGCCGAATGCGCTCCGTGCAAAGCTGCCTTTTTATTTGCGCCTAAAATAGCTTCGCTAATTTCATCGTTAATTACCCCGGAACCGAGCATGTTTGTTGCCTGACCGTCATACATCCGCATGTTGGACCGTGCCGCATTGTATGCCTGTATGATGTTTTGCCGCTCCCTTTCCTTAGCCGCCGCCTCAGCCGCGTCTCTGCGTTCGTAATCCTGCCCGGTCAAAGCAGTGCGCAAGCCTTTGGTCTGGCCTATCATTTCGTAGTTGCGTATCCTGTTTTCAATCTCTTCCCTCTTTGCGGGATCAATATTGCCGATGATAGGGATAGCGTTCTTTTCTTCCAAAAGTTTTTTGTAGCCTTTGTTGTAAATATACTGCCTTGCCCCTCCCACGGCGGAGCTTACGCCCGCCCCCAAATTCTCGAATGCCTTTGCCTGCGCCTCGTTGCCGCTCCGCATTCCTTCCGCTATGATGCTTGAAAATCCCTGGTTCATTATAACTACCCTCCCGCCTTCATAATCGCGCCTACGCCCTGCCCAATGCCTCCCACAGCATTCGCCGTGTTGGTCAGCCACCCGTTTTGCCCCATTGCCAAAGCCACATTGTTGGCCGCCTGCCCCTGCTTGGCATCCTGCATGTTTGCGGCCCTGCTGTACGCAAGCTGGTTGTTGCTTTTCGTGATGTCGTTTGCCCTTCCGAAAGCGTCGTTCCACGCCTGCGCCGCAATCCCGGCGTTTGCGTTCATTATGCCTGCCCGCGCCGCGCTGCTGTTGAGGGCCCCGCTGTTGCCGTAAAGCTGCGCCAGCTGATTTGTTGCCGTATTCTGCCTGAACGCCACATCCGGTGACATATACTTGTTCACCATGTCAGAGCCTACATTGTAGTCAATGCCTGCCGTGCGCAGGTCAAACTCGTCCGCTGCCTGCTGGATTGCGGAATTTGCGCTGTTCACGCCTGTTTTCTTGGCGTCATTGCCAAATGGATCTAATAATGAAAATCCCATATGTCCTCCTATCCCGCTCCATAATAAGAGCCGTTTTTCAAAAGCTGGTAATCAATTTCTATACGTGTCAATCTGAAATTAGCGTTAACCGAAAATTCTATGTCATTCAATTTCTGCAATCCCAGCAAAAAGAAGTCAAATCCCCGCCTGTGCGCCTGCGTCCGCTGGTAAAATCCTCGCTCCGCTGTCAGGCTTGCAACCGCAAGCTTGCTTTCCAGGAACTCGCCTATGAACGAAATCCTGTTTATGTTTGCGACCGCTCCGAAGTCATGCCTTGGCAGCCTCACCTGTCCCATCACATAATCATCGCTTCCGGTCTCCGCATAATAAAATCCGCTCTTGCATATCCTCATAATCCGCTCGCCGTTGTTAATGTAGTCTATGAACTCCATATCCTGCCCGTCCGCATTGCGGTCTATTTCAAACAGGGAGCCGTTCCTTATGTTGATTCCGAAATTCCTGGAACCATAGACGCAGTAGAAAGTGCATCCATCCTCTTGCATGGTTCCGCTGCTTTCAAACCTTCCGGATAGCAGTTTGGATTGGTTGTCGTTGGTCAGCTTGGCGGGAATGCCATCGGATAGCGAGTAGATGTGCCTGTTGCCGTTCCCTTCTTGTCCAACGAAATACATCAAGCCGTCTATGCTTCGCAGAGTGTCCGTCAATGCGCCGATATCGTAATTGTTTTGGTAGAGATACCCTTGGAAAGGCATCATAATATCCTGCGACAAATCCTTTATTTCTATGCTTGTTGCGGTAAACACAGCCAGGCGCGAGCCTGTCCGCCTGACGGCCCGGGTCATATCGTTTGTGTACTCGCTTGCGGCATCGCCCGCGAAAGTGGGCGTGCCATCATTATCATTGGTTTGATTAAAATTCCCCACCGCTACGCCGCTCCAATAATATTTATCGCATTCCTCAAAGGTTGCGATCATGCGGTTTCCGAATGCGCAGATGCCGTTTATTGTCATTTTGCCACCCTTGTCAATAGGCGAAGTGTCTATTATTCTGTAGTCTAAATCGTATTCCGAGAAAGCAATCAAAACGCCAAAAGCGCAGACAAGAATGCTGTCAAAATCGTTAAACTCGTTTATTTTTGCGTAATCAAAAGAGAAATTTAGCTTGCCATGCTTTTTGTCCACGCTTTCTTTTAATAGCTCATGCGGATTGCTAAAAAATTTAATCTTGCGCCATATCATGAATTTTTCTTTGTCATCTTTATCATCTGTCAAAAAATAAATCGAACTACTCCTGCGGCTCTTGAATGCCGCATGAATTTTTAAATTTTCAATATCAGGAATATTTATCTTTCTGTTCCTTTTGAAGTTCTGTATATAGTTCGCTCCCGCCGCTGTTTCCCCGCTCGCTATGCTGCAGTTCTTCAGCAGGCACCCATTGACGCCGCTGTTTAGCTTTCCGTCTATTTCAATAACGGAGTGCATATACCCCCCCTCCCCCCTGCCCTAGACGGCTGTAGGCTCTGTGCGGGTTAAGCCTGTAATCCCTCTTGTTCCGCTCGTTTGTGGCCAAAAATGGTTTTTCGTTGCTTGAAAGCTCTGAGGCCGCCAATGCCATCATTTCCGCATTTCCAAGCCTGCGGCACAATGAGCGGGACAGCCAGGACATCAGGAACTTGTAAACATTCCTTGGCAAATCCATAGAGCCTTCGTAGCCGTCAGGCTCCGCAATCTGTTTTTCCGCTATAACAGTAAGCTCGCCGCTTGGCAGGTGCGACAGTTCAAGAATTGCGAAATCTTCTCTATCTTGGTTGAATGAAAATTGCCTGAAACCCTGTGTTCTTTGAAGCTCGCGGTCACGGATTACATCTGACCGGTCCGCTCTTGCGTAATCGCCGGCCCTGTCGAAAACACGGGCGACCCGGTAGGGAACGAGGCCGCCGAAATCAAGGTTGTTTTCAGGCCTTGGCGCAAGCTCGCCTTCCGGGGCTAGTCCTTCGCCAAGCTCGCCGAAAAGAAATTCCCAATGCTCGGTTGTGAGACCTTGATCCTCGTATGCGAGCTGGGAGCTTATCTCAACGCTGGTTTCCGTTATAATGCCCTTGGCTGTTTGGTAGCCAAACGAATAGCGAGGCTCTGCGTTTATGTTGCGGATTGAGCTTATTAGCTCTTTGTACGCCATTGCGAAAATATTGCCGTCGGAGAAACCTCCGGCGGCAGTCCGCGCCCCGGCGTAGTCCAGAGCTTCAACGAGCATATCCTTAACTGTTTGCATCGCCGCCTTTATTGGCTTCCGCTTCTGCCTTGGCTTTCGCCTCCGCTGCCGCTTTCTCTTCTTTCGTTTCGGGAACATATGTCACGGATATGACAACGCCGCCGGATTGTTTTACTACTGCTTTCATACTGCCTCCTTACGCTGCTGGCACCCACAAGCCCGCAATGCCCTGTGCGTACAAAACTTTCCCGCCTGTCAGAATATCGAAGCGAACTATGTTCAGGCCTTCCGTTATTTGGTACTGAGAGGTCATCCGGACATTCACATAGTCTGCTATCGTGGATGTGGAGCTATCGGTGCCCGGCGGCGCTTTGATTGCGGCGGAGGCGTAACCTACGCTGTTCTGGTCAAATATGGCCCCGGTCTGGTATTTTGTGCCGCTGGTCAATAGCAGGGTGAGCGCCGCGCCTTGCGCAGGCAAGGCGGTGGCGTTCTTCAATGCTGGGTTCGCTGCCCATATAGGAGCTATGCGGAGAGTTACAACGCCGCTTGCATTGGTGACAGGGTTCGTGTAAGTCACCATGCCTCTGCTGTCCTTTGAAGAATTTGGAAGCACAACGAAAGCTCTTGGGCTGCCATCATCTTTTTTGAAGATGTTCGTTGAGTTGACGCCTGCTACCGTGAACACATAGCCGGCCGGTATTTCGGTAGCCGCCGATATGCCGGTGAATGTCACGCCTATGGTTTCGCCGCCTTCGCCCGGAGGGGTCGTCACGCTGCCGCCGGTTATTGCGGATGGGGCTTGGAATTTATGGACTTCGCTCTGGCTGACAAAATCCGCGCCGTCAAAGTTTTGGATTTTCCCTTTCCAAAGGTCAAAGGCTACAGAGCTGTTTTGGAACTGGTTGAGGCCGCTGTTGGTGACCGTCGCCTTCATCGTGTTGCTCATAACGCCGCTTATTTTGCCGCCCATGTTGGAATCCTCCACGGCTGCTATCGCATCGGCGAGAAAGCCGAATTTGAAATCGGCTTTGCTTGCCGCGACAAACGCCTTGCTTGCGCCGCCAAGTATTATTCCAAACGCTTCTTGCCTTACCTTGCTGGCTAGATGCCCTCCGTAGGGCCGGGCTACCTTTTTGTCAAAGTTCCCAATGCGAAGGCTGTCGTCCACCAAGTCGTAGGATGCAGGGTTGTTCTTGGGAGTCACTGTAACCGGCACCTTCTGTATCGAAAGCGCGTAGCTGCTGGGGTCGGAAGGGAGAGCCACTCCCTCGTTCACGGATCCGAAGCCGGGTATGAGAGCGGAAACGGTGTCGCCGCTCTCGCTGCCAAACTCGCTTTTCAAATCCGTATTCATCAGCCCCAAAATGGGGGCTTGGGACTTGACCTCGGCTGTGATGGTCATAGCCCGTTCTTCTGTTGCTATATTTGCCGATGGCATTATATGCACCTCACGGTTGATTGTTGAAATGAAAATGTGTTCCCTGTAACACCGAGAAGGCGAGCCGTCTCTTTCTTGTGAACCGGAGCGGGACGGTTACCGCGTGTAACACCAGCGGTTGGCGAGCCGTCTCTTTCTTGTGAACCGGAGCGGGACGGTTATGGAAAGTTTAAAAAAAACTTGCCACAACATAAATATAGAATTTTTTTTCGGAAAAAGCAAGAAAAAAATGAAAAAAATATTTTTTTTGATTATATTATAAGTATGGAGAAAGAAAATGAAAATTTTTGCACGGGCAATCCTGAAGCGGATTTGATTTTGTGGCTTTGGTCTCACATAAAAAACTATTTTTTAAATCTTCTAAGGTGATTTATGAAAAATGTATTGTTTATACTGGTAGGATGGCAGTTAATAGGGGTGTACGGGTTTTACCTGCTTATAATTCTATGTTTCAAAAATATATTTAAGCTTCAGTCCACCGTTTCGGATAATAGCGGAGAAAACCTATTTTTCCCACGAGGATTGGGATAAACCGCATTCAATGAGTCTAAAGTTCTTTGCATATTGGGAACTTCAGGAGCATGAGCCGCACTGGCATTAAGAAGTGGATTTTTTGGAAATATAATTTTTAAAATTTTCAATGCTTTGTATCCTTCTTTTGCCGTTTCTAATGCTCCGTTCCCGTTGCTTGAAGCTGATGGATAATTACCTGAAGAAGAGCTATAATTTGGCATAACCCTAGCTTCTTGATAATCTAAATCAGGGAACGGAAAACCGCCAATAACCGTATCGGCAGGCGATACTTCCGCTTTGTCAATGTTGCCAATGATAGGGAGGGGTTTATCGCTCATATATTCTTCGCCAAATTGGCAACTATAGAATCCATCTTCGCGTTTTTATTCGCAGGCTGCGAGCCTATTGTCACATCTCCGGGTATTGGCACCGTAGGTGCTTTTGGCGGCGGTGCCGATGGAGCGGCGGTCTGCGCAGACTTCGGGTTTCGCATAAGGTAGTCAGCCCTTTGCAAAACGGCAATCTGCCTAGGGGCGGGCAATTCCAAAAACTTTTTCAAATCAACCGAGCCGTCATTGAAGCCTTTGAAAAACTCATTCATAATCGTGAATCTGTTTTCCATATTCGCCAGCTTATTGGCGAACTCCGGAGCGCTGCTATTCAAAAGCGGCACATAGTAATTGCTGCTTTCCTCGAAAGCGGCGTAGCCGTCGCCCAGTTCCTCCTGTGCGGCCGCAGTGTATTCCCGCAAATAATCATCCTGAAGATTTTTGTACTGCTCCTGAATTTGCGACATCTTGTATTCGTCCAACTCCGAGGCTTTGCCGTCTTTTATCTTGGCTTCCAGTTCTGCGTATTTCTTTTCCAAATCCTCACACTTGCTTTCCGAATTTTTCAGACGGTTTAAAACTTTGTCAACTCTGGACGGCGGCTTTTTGTTTTCTGCTGGCTTTTCCGGTTCCTTCTTTGGCGGCGGCTCTTTTCCCGCCATCTTGCTGACAATGGCCTCCATTGCCTCCGCCGATGCGTTTGATTGCTCCGTTGCCTGCGTTTCCTGTGTCTGCCCAGCCTCTGCGGCTGGCGTGCTTGTCTGCTGCTCTGTTTCCATTTGGTTGCCTCCTAATTGTATTTAACCAAGTCCCTGTTAAGCTTAATCAATTGATCTATTGAATTCTGCCTCAATTCTTCAAACCGCATTGCCACATCAATATTGTTTTTCCCATCTGCCATCTGCAATTTAATAAGCTCGGTTTCATTTTGAATGAGCGTTCTCTGAATATCCGTTTGGGCCCTAACCTGTGCCGCGTAAACTTGTTCTTGCTTGGAATTTTCCAAGCTGATATTAGCCGCCGTGAGCTGGTCAATCTGTTTCTGCATAGCTTGCATCTGAATTGCGCTCTGGTTTGCCTGTTCCTGGATGGCTTGCACATTTGAGAGCAATCCCTGCACATTCACGGCTGCTTGCGCTTGCTGCTTTGTCGCATCGTCCAAATCCGTTTTCTCAGCCAAAGCGGCAGCAAACGCCGGGCTATCCTTCGCTATCTGCATCAAGTTCAAAAGCGTCTGGAAATCCCGGCTCTGCTTCATTTTGGCAAAATACCTGTCCACAACTTCGCAATGCCTGTTTTCGCCAAGCACGGCGTAATAATCTGTAAGAACCTTCGCCAAAACATCCAGCCCGCTCAGCATGGAGCGAATATAAGCGTTCCCGCTGGCGTCCTTTTTCTCGCGCCTCAGCAGCACGGATTCCGCTGTTTCGTGGCTTCTCGCCTCGCCTGCCATATCCCCGCCCATGATGATCTGCAATATCTCTATGAGCTTATCCAAAAGCTGCAAAGCCTCTTGTATTTGCAAGCTCTGGTCAACTCTTTGCGGCGGCGGGTAAACAACAGCGTTCCCGTCCAGAGTGTCCCTGCTTTTGTAAGTTAGCATTGCCTGCGGCTCGCCGTTCATGCTTGTCCACTGCTGGGCGTTGTCTCCCAGCGTTTCCTCCGGAACCAGGAACTGCACATTAGGCGCACATGCGATTTTTTCTTGTATGAATGACAGCACGAATGATATGGTGATTAAAATCCCTCTTGCTTTGTAGTATAGGCCTCTGAAATTCGGCTTGTTGTCCACGAACTGCGGATCACCGAAAAACGCCACTATAGGCAAGTGCCGCAGGTTAAGCTTTACCGTTTCGCCTGCCTGCTCATTTCCGATAAACTCGCTTATCTCAACGCCGCCTTCCGTTTTTTCGTAATAGGTGAGAAGATAGGCCTCGTTGCTGCCAAGCTTCAAAGTATTTTTAAAAGAGTCAATCAATATCTGGTCTGTGCCGCCGAACTTGACGCCTTTGGCCTCCGCCTTTTTCTTCGTGATTTTGGAAAGATGCAAGGCCTTTTTAAAATCCTCGCTTATGTATGTCTGCAAATTGGACAGCCGCTTAACTTTAAGCGTATTGCCCTGATTATAGACCAGCATAAAACTTTTGCCATCGTTGAGAATTTCCCGCAGAGCGTCGGACATAATTTTTCGGTCTATCTCAAAGTTGTTTATCTCCGGCGGTGCCAGTTCGAACATGGACACAATCTGCGACACATTTGAGTTTATGAAGTCCGCATAGACACGTGCTCTTTGCTCGGGCCACAAATTGGAGCTTACGGAACTAAACCCGTTGCCGCTCGCAAAATTCTTGGATATTTCAAAGTCCTCTTTGTCACGGTTGAAAATATCCTTGTTGGAGCCGTCGTTCCAAAATTCCAAAAGTTCGTCTATCTTTTCCATTATCGCCTGTACGGGTTAGAGTTCAACTGTATTCTTCTTATTTCAAGTGTTCTTTTTTCCCGTGCCTCCGGAGAGAGCACAGCGGAA
>LIUG01000050.1:2810-5037 GCA_001462245.1 Candidatus Fibrimonas termitidis | reverse complement strand
GTTCTTATTCCATTAAACGTATAAATACTATATGAAGCGCCGGTTAGTATCATTAAACAAGTAAATATCCTGATGCTCCAGTCAATGATTTTATTGGGATTCTTATTTTGCTTCCATGTCATTACAATACCAAGCATTATTGCGGGAACTCCGGCTGTTTCAATTGACGCTGCAATCCAATTCTGTCTGCTTGCCAAAAGAATAACCCATGCGGGTAAACCCAATAAATAAACAAACCATCCAATAAGGCGCAAACTCCTGTCTTTTTCCACAAATTCCGCACGAACAAGTAAAACTTTGGCCAGAAAGTATCCTATCCCGCCCCAGTATTGTAAAAAAGTCTCCATAGTAGCCAGATATTACCACATTAGGCCCAAAAATTCCATTGTCTATAGTACTTGACATCACTTCCAAAAAATGCTTTAATAAAGACATCTTAATCTCAGGAGGCTGTATATGAAGAAAACCAATAAAACAAACCAAAGAGGTAGAGCCTCCGGTCTACGGTAAACTTTTCTCTTTTCACAATTCCGCGAGGCTCTGACAGTGTAGGCCGTCTCTAACAGGAACGGTTTTTTCTCTATAATTATAGCTGCTTTTAGTAAGCAGCCCGTCTGTGGTCTGTCTACGTTATGGACAGACTTTGTCAGGAGTTATTTTGGAAACTATTTTACTAAACATTTCCGCAGGGAGTGGTCCCGAGGAATGTGCCCATGCCGTTGCGCTTACGATACAGGCTTTGCAGCGGGAAATACAGGAACAACCGGAATTGGGGATACAGGTCGATATTATTGAAAGCGAACCTGCCCGCGAAAAGGATAATTTTCGCTCAGCCTTGCTTCAACTGGAAGGAAAAAACGCAAAGGCCTATGCGGAAAGCTGGATAGGCGTTATCCAATGGATTTGGCAGAGCACGTACCGGCCTCATCATAAACGTAAAAACTGGTTTGTGCAGGTTGCTCCCTATGTTGAGCTTGTGCCGGGAGAAGTTTTTTCTCTTGCCGATGTTCGTTTTGAAACAGCAAGGGCGGGCGGCCCTGGCGGGCAGTATGTCAATAAGACAGAAAGCGCTGTCCGGGCCGTCCACATACCAACGGGAAAAAGCGCAGTTGCCAGAGGGGAACGCTCTCAACTGTTAAACAAACGTCTTGCGATTGCCAAGCTTGCCGCGCTTTTTAAGACAGAGCAGGCTGACTGCAAGAAACAGTCCCGATCCAATTTGCGGCACAGTCATTGGGAACTGGAACGGGGAAATCCCATCCGCGTCTACGATGGGGAAACAATGAAACTGATCAAGAGGAAATCGAATGGATAAAGCAACAGTAAAACCTTTTGTTGTAAAAGGAAAAAACAACGAGGCGTTGGTCTACGCCAAGGCTATCGAAGCGACATGCGAAAACAAAATTCGCCAGTACCTCGATCATCCCGCTTTTGCCGGAACAACTGTGCGGATAATGCCGGATGTTCACCTGGGAAAAAGCACGGTGATAGGCTGGACCGCTACTTACGGCAACCTCATTATACCTTCGGTGATCGGACTCGACATCGGCTGTGGAGTATGCGCCTGTAATTTAGGGCGAGGCAAACTGGCGTTCGATAAGCTGGACAAGTTTATCCGCAGAAAAATACCTTCCGGTCAGGCTGTGCGCTCTTCTTTGCACGAAGACCTGGAAGCGATCAATATTTTTGTTTCGCAAAACGGCGGGAACCCCGAGTTGTCCGATACTGCCAAGTTTAAAAATGAAATCCGCAAACTTTGCGAGAGACAGGGGAAGAATCCCGAACGGGTCTTTGCTTCTCTTGGAACACTTGGCGGCGGGAATCACTTTATTGAGGTTGATATTGATGAACACCACAACCGCTGGCTGTTAATTCACTCGGGCTCGCGGATTTTCGGGGCGCATACGGCGGACTATCACGAAATTCTGGCCTTGCGCGAAACTGAAGCGGAGAGCCCAATCAAATACCTTGAGGGCAAATACGCCGACGACTATCTTGCCGATTTGCGAGTCGTCCAACATTATGCAGTCGTCAACCGTGCGCTGATGGCTCAAAGCATCGCCAAAGGTTTTTTCGATGTTGCTATCCATGCTGCGGAATACCGCGACTGTATACACAACTATGTCGACACATCCTGTTCAATTATCCGCAAAGGCGCAATCTCCGCAAAAAAAGACGAGGCTGTGATAATTCCCTTCTCAATGGCGGAAGGCGCTGTTTTGGGAAG
>LIUG01000050.1:495-2599 GCA_001462245.1 Candidatus Fibrimonas termitidis | reverse complement strand
CACGGCTCCGGCAGAAAAAAGGCCCGCACCGACGCTCGCAGTTTGTCTCTTGACGAATACCGCAAGCAAATGCACGGCATCTGGTCAAGCGTTATCTGCAAGGATACCCTTGAGGAAAGCCCCATGGCCTATAAAAAAGCGCGGGATGTGCTGGATTATATCGACGAAACTGTCGAAGTTGAGCAGCGGTTAAGGCCTGTGTATAACTTTAAGGCTGTAGATTAGAAATCAACGCCTTGTTTCATTTTCGATATTTCTCTGAGAATTCCTTAACAATTTTGACCAGTTCATCGGGCAGAATGTTAAGGACATTCTCAGCGATATATTCAGGAATTGTCTGATAATATGCTTCCGCAATTCCACCGGCAATACACGCTATGGTATCGCTATCCCCGCCAATGGATATTGCCAAACGTATAGCGTTTTCATAATCCGTGCTTTCCAAAAAAGCGATAATCGCTTCAGGAACCGATCCCTGACAACTAGAATCAAATGAATAACCGGGTCTTATGTCGTCAATTTTCCGGTCAAGATCATACTGAAAAGTATCTGTAATAAACGCTTTGATTTCATCTTTGTTCTTTCCGGTTCTTGCCATAAAAACCGCGGACGCTGTCGCCTGCGCCCCTTTTATTCCTTCCGGATGATTATGAGTAACCTCGGCGCTTCTTTGTGCTTCTGCCAGTACTTCCTCAATAGAATTGCCATGCCACCCAACAGGGCTAACCCTCATTGCGGAACCATTCCCCCAGCTATTGTATGGCTTTGGGTTATCTGAATGTATCCAGGAACGGAATGTTCCGCCATAACCGGCATAGGGATACTTATTGCCAAATAAATGATATGTTTCCGCATAGTCTTTTTGATTTACAATAGCATCCATGGTCGCCAATGTAAGAACACTGTCATCAGTAAATTTTGATTGTTGGCAAAATAAATCAAAGTTGACAGTTTTGATATTACGCCTATGGCCCTCGAAAACCGAGCCAATAATATCGCCGGCGATAGCGCCTAGAATTAGTTTGTTGGACATAGATAGCTCCTTTTCATTTTTCTTCAAAACTTCTCCGTATTTCCTCAGCATATTTTATTGTGGCGCAAAATATGTTTTCCAGCGCATCTATACTAATGTCATTGAAATTAACCATTTGTTTGCCACTTATCAAATACTTGTCATATATTTCGGGAGTTTTTTCTAATTCCTTTTTATATACTAAATATGTCTTATCGGAAACACCTATTTTTATGCGGCCTCTTTCGGTAATTAATTCAACTTTATTATCATATACCCATAGTGGAGCCAGCCTTTTTTCGCCAACGATAACACCTGCTGTAAAACCAACAGTTCCCATATTTATTGTTTCCCCAAAATGTTTTATCCATTCCTGTTTGTACTTTTCTATTAATTTTTGATATTTGCCATCAACATTATTTATATATTCTTCCCAGCTTAATCGCGGTTTTGATCCTTTACCGTCTTTAGATGGCGTTTCTGACTCGATTATTAGCTTATTTGTATCGTTTTCAAAGGTTATTTTTATTACACTCCGCTCAACCTCCTTTGTATTCTCAATAATTCTTGCCGAAATTAATAACTTATTATCGTCTTTATAGGCTTCAATTATTACCAAAGAAATATGAAATGCTAAATGCGGAGCCGATTGAATGGACTCTACAAGCCCCAATAAATTTGGGTGAATATCATCACCAACTATAACGCCACATATATTACCGGTTAAAAAATTTTTGGTCAATAAGTGGATAAATTTATCATCAAATGAAAAACCACTTGATAATTTCATGTGCTGACAATTTTTGTTTTGAATATTTTCACATCCGTCAATATTCAATGCTTTTATGTAATCAACAATTTGTGCGACAACAGTCCTTATTGATTCAGGATTCCTTATAAGTTTTGTCTCAAGTAAAACTATATTTGCATTTTTTGTTAAGTATAATACATCAATGGGTCCCCGTGATGTTGAATACTCTCTGAATTTTACGGCAATTTCCTCGCCTTCCAATTCTAGTTCAGGTATGCCAAGTATTATCTCGGGAAATTCATACAGTAATTCCTGTAATTCCGTCTCTTTGGCAAAAGAAT
>LIUG01000050.1:0-393 GCA_001462245.1 Candidatus Fibrimonas termitidis | reverse complement strand
TTCCGTCTCTTTGGCAAAAGAATATGTATTCGCTTCTGCCATAGTATTACCAGTTTTGATAAAAATGCCCATATTAACTCCTGGGTCAATTTATAGCATGTTTTCTTTCTTTTGTCAAGCCCCCCTTAAACTTAAGAAAATATTACACATACCGTTTATTTAATTTTTCAACCACCCAGTGCCCCACTGCGCTTAACGATCCGCCTGTTTACGACGCAGGGGCTTTGTTTAGTCAATAGTTAAGCCAATTAATATTACTAAATTTACGAAGAATATTGTTATTGTGGTCAGAATATGTAATAATTGTTTATTAGGTTTTTTAATTTGATCAATAGAATATATAAAATATGAAATCCATATCGGTATTCCAAAAATGCTTATAAATATATTAAT
>LIUG01000049.1:14649-14844 GCA_001462245.1 Candidatus Fibrimonas termitidis | reverse complement strand
AGGCTGTAGTGCCCCTAGAAAGGCGAAAAAGGCTCTGGGAGTAGTTTTTCGACCCCAAAACAAAAAGCGCCGTAGAGCCTCTATAAGAGGCCCTGGCGGGGAGCGTTATTTTGCAGAAAGGGGTCATTGGAGGTAATATAGAAAATCTCATCCTTCACCCGCCGGTATTCTTCGTTCATGTTGTTGTAGGCTTGT
>LIUG01000049.1:12000-14534 GCA_001462245.1 Candidatus Fibrimonas termitidis | reverse complement strand
GTTCATGTTGTTGTAGGCTTGTATGACCGGCAGCGACTCCTTGTGCACCGCCTCTATGATTTCCTCATAATGCTCTATGGATAAAGCGGTTATTTCCGGGTCTATAAGGTTTTGGCTGCTCATGTCGCTCAATATTCTAACGATCCTCTCTTTTGGATACGCAGTTTTATAGCTCCTAGTGCCGCACAAAGCACTGAAAATATCGGCTATTGCTACAATACGGTCAAAAAAAGCTATGTCACTAACTCCAAAATGCTTCGGATAACCGGTTCCATTTAATCTTTCGTGATGGTTGATGGCGATATGCTTGATATCCGCATCTACATTTCCTTGCAGTATCTTTTCGGTAATGCCCACATGTCCTCTCATAACTTCCATATCGGCATCATTCAACCTGTCTGTGCTTTCCAAAATATGAACAGGAATGCCGATTTTTCCGATATCATGCAACATAGCCCCGGTTTTGATTTTCTCAATATCGTTTTCATCCACGCCCAGCAAACCGGCCATGATGCCGGCTATGCAAGCTGTGGCAACAGTATGAATTACCGTCTGGCTGCTTCTGAAATCTATAGAGAAGATAATCATCTTTATATACCCGTTCACCTCTTCCTTGCTAAGCGGCGTGTTGCGGAAAACATTATTAAACACTTCATCGGTATCAACGTTTTTAAAAACATTGTCAATATTTACACCGGATGCCAAAAACATATCCACAATATAATCGTAGTATTTTATGTTGCGATTTTGATTGATGTAATTCTTGAAACCCTCAGCATTGCCGCCGTGCAACGCAAAAACATCTCCCCGGTCGCACAGAGATATGAGCTGTGCCAGCAGTTTATGCTCCGGATTTTCAAGATGCTTTAGTTCATCGCATTCCGCATGATGAAAAAGAATAACCCGGGCCATATCCTTTAAAGGTGAAAAGTATTTGAGGAACAGATAGCCATAAATAGAATGCTCCCATACATCAACGGTTTCAAACACAACCATTTTATCTATCTCTTCTGTTTTATATGCGCCAACATCGTGAAGCATCGCAAGGATGCAAATATTTTGCATTTTCTTGTTATCATAATTATGCTGCGGTTCCAATACTTTATAGAGCAAATATGCAACCCGCTTTCCATGATCGACCAATCTTGCGTCTATATGGTCCAGCGTTTTTTCCATAATGTCTATGACTTTTTCATTTTTCACCAATTTCATGTGAAACCCCCTTTAGTAATTTAGAAAAAAATTTGAACATCATAAAAATCAATATCCCGCCGTGGATGATTGGGCGTGTGTTGGGGGTGGTAGTAGGTTTTCTTTTTGGAGACATACCCTTTGTAAAAATTCTACCTTACCTTCCATGCTATTTAAAGAAACAAAAAATGATCAAATTGCGAAAAAAATTACGCAGGATAATCAGTTTTTTGCAGAAATTTCCGAACTTTTGACATTGGCACGGAGCAATGCTTACCGTGTGGTTAACTCTGTAATGGTTGAAACCTATTGGAATATCGGCAAAAGAATTGTGGAGCGTGAACAAAACGGCAAAGACCGTGCGGATTATGGGGATTATCTGATAACCAATCTTTCCCGTTATTTGACCAACACGTTTGGCAAGGGATTTTCCGAAGGAAATCTTTGGAATTTTAAAAGATTTTATCTTGTTTGCCCCGATTTTGAAAACTTTACGCACTGCGTAAAGAATTTAACTTGGACAAATGTTCGCTTGATAATCAGAATAGAAGATGAGAAGGAACGGAATTGGTATCTCAAAGAAGCTAGCGAGCAAAGTTGGTCAAGCAGATTATTAGAACGCAACATAAAAAGCGGCTATTATCGCCGTCTGCTTTCCACGCAGAACGCAAACAAAAAGACAAAATCAAATGTTCCGGCAATACCAAGCCCAACGGAATTTATCAAAGATCCTTATGTTTTAGAATTTCTTGATGTGCCAGAGGATTTGACCGGCAAGGAAACTCTGCTTGAAACCAAGTTAATCAACAACCTTCAAAAGTTTTTGCTGGAGTTAGGCAAAGGGTTTGCGTTTGTTGCCCGCCAGCAGAGAATAAGTACCGAAACAGACCACTTCTATGCCGATTTGATATTTTATAATATTCTGTTGAAATGCTTTGTAATAATCGATCTTAAAACAGCAAAACTGACACACTCAGATATTGGACAAATGGATATGTATGTTCGCATGTTTGACGTTTTGAAGCGCAGCAAAGATGACAATCCGACAATTGGAATAATTCTTTGTTCAGATAAAAGCGAAACTATGGTTAAATATTCTATACTGAAAGGAAGCAAGCGGATTTTTGCCAGTAAATACAAAACAGTTCTGCCAACTGAAGAAGAACTTGCTGAAATGATATCGAAAGAAAATCGTCGTTTGTTGAGTGATGAGAAAACCTGAAAAATTACGAACACGTTCAATGTTTTTTGATTTAGGAATTTTGCGGTAGCAGAGTTGCCCATACCCCATACCCAAACATTAAATTAACCATTATTTCCTACACCTGAACATCATAAAAATC
>LIUG01000049.1:8041-11887 GCA_001462245.1 Candidatus Fibrimonas termitidis | reverse complement strand
ATCATAAAAATCAATATCCCGCCGTAAATGATTTGGCGGGTGTTGGGGGTGGTGGATTGAGACTTAAAATTTAACAAAAAATACTGCAAAAGAACTTTTTTCTTGCTTTTTCTAAAAAAAATTCTATATTTATAATCAGAAGCGTTTGGCATACGCAGCACCTCTTTGAGGGCGGGCATTGTGTCCCTTGGCGTCACGGAACTATGTCGTTCTTGCTTGCCAAACGCTTTTTTTCAGTTTTTTCCTTATCCCATACATAAGCCGTGTAAACTTCCAAAACATTATTTTTGAGTATCGCTTCCACAACATGAATCATACCGTCCGCATACTCCTTTGAAAGAGCTATTGTTTCGTAACCGTTTTTGCCAGTCGGATTGCTTTCTCTTACATTATCCGGATTCGCCAAAACATCAAGAATCAAAGCGATTATTTCTGCGGTTATCGGTATTTGTCCATCCGCAAACTCCTTTTCAATGTCTTTTCCGTGCCTATCATAAATATGCTTCAAATCATACGGGGTAATAACTTGCTTTGAAACGCTTTTTCCATAGAACTTTTCAACTGCTTCTTTTGTCTTTTGGGAAACATTCCCTAAATCTTTGATATATTTTAGATTTTTCACTTTTCTTTTTACAGTAGCATCCCATACAACTGAAAACCAATCTTTCAATTTCTCCGGCACGTTAGCCAATGCATCTTTCATTGTTTGCAGATTTTCGTTTTCCATTTGAATGTTTTCCTCGGCACTCACCGCATTTCAACCCGCTCACCGGCAGCAAAGAACAAAATACAGGAAAAAGCGACCCAAAACGCAACAATGCACATAAAAACCTCTACATAGCCATATTATGGCCTTTGAATTATGTAAATAAGATCGCTCCCTTTGGGGAATATAGAAAAATATTGGTTTATCAGAAGCCATACCCCAGACCCTATCCCCCAGACCCAAACATTAAGTTAACCATTACTTTCTACACTTGAACATCATAAAAATCAATATTCCGCCGTGGATGATTGGGCGTGGGTTGGGGGCTATTACGCTTCTTCATAGATTTCACATTCCGCCGCCGATGATTTTCATTTATATATTTCGTTCCAAAAATCTTCATAGATTCTCCTAAAATTTATTTTTACGTCAATTTTCGCCAAAAATCGCCAAATCTTTCTTCTATTTCTTCCTTGGTATAATGTCCTGTATCAAGGGAGTATTGAAAGAAAGCTTTAAGATATTTTTTCTTGGTCTCAGAAAAGCTTTTAAAGAGTCCGTTAGTTTTCCGAAGCAACCACACGGAAACCAAAAGATAAAAGCAAATAATCGAAAATTCAAAAATTTTAAAAATTTCCTCAAACTTGCCAGTTATAACAGACATTACCATAAAAGCTAATATCACAAGAGTAGAAAATATCATAAATATCATATACTCGCCCTTCCATATAAACCAAGATTTATACTTCACATTGGATTCAATATAAGATCCTAACTCATTGCTTGCAATTTCCCAACTAATGTTATTATTAACGCCAACCTTAGCGGTTTTACTTGGCCTTCTTTCATAAAACACGGTAATATATGCGGCTATCCTAATAAAACCCTCCATATTTCCCTCAATTCTTCGAATTGAGAAAAAAAGTATCAGATTGGAAAAAATGAAAATGGTTACAATAAGGAGATAATTCAGCACGTTATCACCGAATTTAATCTGATTCGTTCCCAAAAAAAACGAAGTTGCTCCCCAAATAAGAAAAATCATATTGATAACTTTTTGTGGATGGTCACCAGAAAATTTGATTTTTTGGTTAAGTTCATCCCTCAAGTATTGTAATTCTTGGATCATGCTTCCTTCCGTGTGAAAGTTTGAAGTGGTTGACTTGAAAACTGATGGTTGCAAACAAGGTTTATGCAACCTTCGCAGTTTTCCTCTATTACGAACTTGTTTTTTGTCTTCACAAAAAAATCTCTCCTTTTCCCCGTGTTCCGTTTACTCTGCCAAACTTGGGGAAAGTTTGAGCTTGGCAGGTTTGTGCCACCATGGCACAATTCTTCGTATTCATCGCTTGCTTATTCATTTTACCCTTCACCTTCTTTGAAAAAATCCGGCTTTTTGTAAGGAGAACTTTTACCACGGCATTTAAATACAAAAGATATGACAACTAAAATAAGGATATATGTTGTATATGCTAAAATATTGCATGGGTAAAAAATATGAACCGTTTTTAATCCTAAAAGGACCCAAACAATGATAGAAAATTCACTTAAAAGTTCATTTATCTTCGTTACCGACCAAATATTTCCACTGCTTCTAATCTTATACAAAGGACCGGTCACACCGTCTTCAAGCTTATATACGTGGTTTAGCCAATGTCCGTGCCATCGTTTGCTTCCTATATTTGACAATAACCACGTCAAGGCGGTTAAAAATCCTAAACAAGTTACGCCAATTATAATTCCCGGATTTTCCCAAAGAAGTTCTTTATTTTTTGCTGTTATGCAATAAAAATAACCGGCATAAACAGATGCTTGGAATAGCCAAAAGTAATTTGCCCTTTGCCAATAAACCTTGGTTTCGGATTTGAGGTTTTTATTTGCTTCCTCAAACGCTCTCTTACGAATTTCTTTGGTTTCTTCTGTGGAAGAACCTTTAAAATAATCGAAATATTCTTTGTTTGGGTCACCCATTTTGTTTTCTCCTATTTCCCCTGGTCCAGTTCACCTCGCCAACCCCTTGGGAATACAGGGCTTGGCTGGTTCGTGCCACCATGGCACAATTCTTTGTATTCGTCGCTTGCTTGTGCTAGTCGTCCTTCAGGCAACGAACACTAAACAAGCAGGACTTACCGTTGCTACACCAGAAACCATGCCCATCGCCGTAGGTACTTATGTTCCAATGATCGTAGGCGTAAATCTCGTCATTCTCGGTGGAACTCCACCAGAAGCCGTAGTAGCCAGCATATGTGACACCGACGAAACCCGAGTTGTTGAGGCCGCCCGGGAGAGCAGAAAAGCCGTGAATATCCTCGCACAAGTAAGAATTGCCGGAATCCGAAGGACCGCAATCATACCAGCCTGTCGTTGATTTTAGTTTAGCTTGAGCACAAAAGGAACAATCGCTATAGCTTTCAACAAAATCCATCAATGTTTTCCAATCCGTATAGCTCGGTATATGCCAACCAGAAGGGCAAATACCTTGATGCATTGAGTGTATTTGACCTGAACAGCTATTTGAATTGCAGCTTGACGGAAGGTTCATAGCCGTTGACCAATCATATAAACGACCGTAAGTTTCGCAGCTAGCAGAATAGTTACCATAGCATTCACTGCCTGAAACTTCGTAGTTCAAATTCTCAGCAAACCACGTTTGAGAGCCTATAACCATGATTTTATATGTTTGGCCGCCATAACTAATAGTGCTGCTATATGTTTTTACAGTAGTACCACCCGAGCAGAAGTGTGTTGAAGGATTGTAATCACTGCCTCCGCATTTTAAATAAATCGTGCGACCCGAGCAGAAGTGCGTTGATGGATCATAAGTACTACCGCCAGTGCTATCACCGCATATTGAATAAATCATGTTGCCTGAACAAAAATGCGTATAGGGGTCGTAATCACCACCCCCGCATTTTGAATAAACCCAGCCTCCTAAGCAAAACTCCGTTGATGGATCGTAACCACTGCCTCCGCATGAATATAAGGTGCTACCGGAGCAAAAGTGCGTTGAAGGGTTGTAACTACTGCCTCCGCATTTTAAATAAGCCGTACCACTTGAGCAGAAGTGCGTTGAGGGGTTATAATCACTGCCTCCGCATTTTAAATAAGCTGTGCTACCTGAGCAGAAGTGCGTTGATGGA
>LIUG01000049.1:294-7803 GCA_001462245.1 Candidatus Fibrimonas termitidis | reverse complement strand
TAATATACCGCCTGAGCAGAAGTGTGTTGAGGGATTATAACCACTGTCACCGCATTTTAAATAAATCGTGCCGCCTAAGCAAAAATGTGTTACGGGATCGTAACCAGTGCCTCCACATGAATATAATATGCCACCCGAGCAGAATTCCGTCGATGGATTGTAATCACTACCCCCGCACTTTGAATAAGCCATGCCACCCGAGCAAAACTCCGTAGATGGATTGTAATCACCACCCCCGCATTTTGAATAAACCACGCTGCCAAAGCAAAACTCCTTTTCAGCATCATACGCCCGTGAACCACAATAAGTGCAGAACAAACAAGGCATATCAGCATCGTCACCACCGCAACCAAAAATCACCAAAACAAAGCATACAGAAAACAGCAACTTCTTCATAGATTTACCCCAAGGTTGAAACCAAGCGTGCGATTGTAAAATTCATAATCCTTTCTATTACTCAAACTAACAAAGCCATAGTCATAAAACATATCTATATAAAACATGCCAATATCAAAACCCACGCCCACGCTTAAACCAACATCATTGCTTTTAAAATCCTCAGAACCAAAAATACTGGGTTCTTCAATAGAAGTATCCAAGTCTGTGGATAAACATATATCAAGGTATGGACCAGCATTAATCCTAAGCACAGAAAGCTTAAGCGAAAGCAACACAGGAATCTCAATGTAATGCAAAGTCAAGGTACTGTGGCTACGACTCTCTTCCATTCCTTTTTGCATATACATAACGCCGGGCTGAATATGGAACAAATCGCTTGCAGCTATATCAAGAACCCAGCCCAATTGAAACCCCAAGACGGAATTATAAGAACCGCTTGCTCCTTTATAATCTGCATACAAGTGCGAAAGATTCAAGCCAGCCCTAAAACCCGGCGACAGCACTTTCCTGCTTTCCTCGCCACCCGAATCACCCTTGCCATCATCATATTTCTCTTCCCGCTCGTAAGGCTCATTCACCACGCACTCATCATTAGCCGCCTTAGTCTTTAACTCATTTATAAGTTCATTCACATTCAGCCCAGCAATCGCACTGGAAAGCTTTTTAACGTCCAAACCGCCGCCAGCCGCAGAAGCCGCATTCATAACATTCTGCAAAAACTTCTCAATGGGCTTCAAATACTCCTCCGCCCCATCCGGCAATTTCTTCTTGATGCCGTCAATCGTACATTCCTTCATAAACAACACAGGCTCCGGTGCCGCACCCTTCTTGCCAAAGGGAGACATAGCCAAAGCCATATCCTTGGCTAGGGTGACGGAGCAGTCCTTCAACTGCGGGAGAAAGCTGCTCTGAATCTTGGAAACACTCTCATTGATGTTCAGTTTGTTTGTGCACTCCTTTTTGGCTAGCTCCGTGGAAACACTGTCGGGTTGCTCCTGCGCAAATGCGCTTATGACAAAAGCCGAGGCAAGGAACAGTGTTTTAAGCACTATTCTGAACTTGTTCATAACGAACTCCTTGATTTAATTGGGAATTTTGGACTTATGTATGGAAAAAACGGAGCAGAATATACATTTAATTTGATGACATTGTTCACGCTTATGTCATAAGCAACAGGCGTAGCCCGCACCGCAAGCTCCTGTGTTTTGGATATTGCACATCATCATACGTTTAAATGTAGAAATTTTTTCCGTGCCTGTCAAGGCATTATTAGGAGATTAAAGATTTTACCAGCCCGCTTATAGAAACGGCATCTATGTTTTTTTTAATAGACCAGCTTTCTTCCGAAGGGGAAACTACAAAAGTTCGCTTAGGGGAAATATCTTCTATTGCGAGATAATTTCCTTTGGATAAACTGCTTGTAAAAGAAGCCTTGCATTCAACGGCAAAAATTTCCTCATTAAGTTTAACAACAAAATCAATTTCCGCTCCGCCGGAACTTCTGTAATAAAAAATTTCCGCATTTGGGAATTCGCCTTTTATATTTGATAAAACAATTTGCTCCCACATAGCCCCAAACGCTACATGCCCCATTAAATTTGAAAAACCTTTTATGCCAAGCAGCGCTCCCGCTATGCCGGAGTCTGATATATAAACCTTTGGTGCTTTTACAAGCCTCTTTCCCAAGTTTGATGTATAAGGCAAAATAACATCTACCATATATGTGCTGGAAAGCAAATCTATGTAATTTCTGACGGTTTGGTTGCTTATGGCTAAGGCTTTTCCCAAATTTGAGTAATTTACCGTTTGCCCATTTAAATGAGCTAACATTTGCCAAAGCCTTCTCATTGCAGAAGGAGTGAAATTTATCCATTGAAGCAAATCTCTCTCTAAAAAAGACGATATGAAATTTTCCCTCCACTCAAGTGAAATATCCGGATTTTTTGCAAGCAGGCTTCTCGGAAAACCACCGTTTTCAAAATAACGCTCAATGGCAAAAGTTCCGTTAATCTCGCTAAACAAAAAAGGGCTTAGTTGCTTATATGCTATTCTGCCTGCCAAACTTTCCGAACTTTGCCTTAATAAATCCCTAGATGCCGAGCCTAAAATTAAAAAACTGCCGTTTTTTCCCCATTCATCTGTTAAACTCCTTATGCAAGGAAAAAGCTCTGGGCTTCTTTGAATTTCATCTATGCAGATTATTTTATCTTTTTGCGTGTTAAAAAACCATTCTGCGTTTTCCGTTTTTTGCAGGTCAGACGGCTTTTCCAGGTCTAAAAAAACGCAATCTTTACCGCTTTCTTTTAATATATATTTCGCCAAAGTTGATTTTCCGCATTGGCGCGGGCCAATCAATGCAACAACAGGAAAATTTTCCAAAGCCTGCATTAGTGAGTTTTCTATAGAGCGGCGAATATACATAAAAGCCTCATTTTGGAAGCAATATAGAAAATTCAACCATGCAAATTTCAATTTTATTTTGAAATTTGCAGAGACTCACAGTGGTGGTGCTTTGCGCTAATTCAGGACTTTCCAAACCTTTATTTCCACGCTTTTATTAACGGTACCTGTAGGCTCAGAGACGGCAAGCACTAGATAATCGTTGGCAGTCCATTCGCTTCCAGAATTACCACCGGTTCTAACCAAATAATATACCGAAGAACTATAGGGAACCTCTGCTGCCCCCTGAGCAAAAGGATTAATTGGAAACTGCGCAGTACTCTGAGGAACCGATACTATATTTGAGTAGAGTTGCCCATTATAAACATCAAAGGGCGCATCCATTATTTTCACAGTGGATTTTGTGGTTCTAAGTTTGTAGTCATTACCAATAGCCTCGAAATAGATATCCGCTGTGTTCAAATTATCCGTAGTAGCACCGATGCTAAGCATAATCCCTCTATCGCCGCTATTTGAATTCAGTGTGAAGCTGCCTACTAGTGAAAAAGCTTTGACCGCAATGCTTGAACTTGAGACGCTGGAAGAACTGGGCGGGTTGCATATCTCTACTCTTCTTTTCATTCTTGGCGTCGCGCACCCTTGTATAGGACTTAGATCTTTTACATAGACAATCGCACAAACATTAAATTCATTGCCATCACAATTTTCTTGACCTGTAAAAGTGTAAACTTCATCTTCAAATACAGCATTCCTGCTGCCATTCGGTATGTTCTGGGTAAAAATTACTTTGTTATTCAACTTAATTTCAACTTTGTTAATAAGGTAGTCTAAATTGATGGTGCGAACATTGCAATTCACTTTCAAGTTCTCGTCTTCAATACCATTTAGATAAGCGTCAATATAAAAATTTTCTATGATGTCGCCAGAAATTGAAGACATAGGCTGACTAGAGGAAGATGGTTTGGGATATTCTTTGCCACCGCAAGTGTAGTCATCGCCATAATCCACTCCGTCGCAATCATAGATAACCTCCCCGCTCTTAAACAGCGGAAGTTCATCCACATTCTCGCCGCCACAACCCAAAATCGCTAAAGCGGAACACACAGAAAACAAAAGCTTCTTCATAGATTTACCCCTAAATTAAAGCCAAATGTACGGTTGGAATAGCTTCCCGCATTTCTAGTAAAGCCATAGTCATAAAACATGCCTATGTAAAACATGCTTATATCAAACCCAAAACCCGTGCTGAGGCCTATATCAAGATCGCCGCATTCAATATAATCTCCACTCAGGCATATGCCCAAATACGGACCTGCATTAAGCCGGAGCACTGAAATCTTAAACGAAAACAGCAAAGGAATTTCAATATTATGAGAAGTCGCAACTGTGCCAACATCATCTTTCGCTCCTTTCTGGATATACATAACGCCGGGCTGAATATGAAACCAACTGCTCGGGGCTATGTCAAGAACCAAACCCCCTTGAAAACCCAAGGTGGGATTATAAGAATGATTATCATCTACGTTTATATGCGAAAAGTTCAAGCCTCCCCTAAAACCCAAAGACACTATTTTCCTATCTTCTTTACCACCGGAACCGGCTTCCTCATATTTCTCTTCCCGCTCGTAAGGCTCATTCACCACGCACTCATCATTAGCCGCCTTAGTCTTTAACTCATTTATAAGTTCATTCACATTCAGCCCAGCAATCGCACTGGAAAGCTTTTTAACATCCAAACCACCGCCAGCCGCAGAAGCCGCATTCATAACATTCTGCAAAAATTTCTCAATGGGCTTCAAATACTCCTCCGCTCCATCCGGCAATTTCTTCTTGATGCCGTCAATCGTACATTCCTTCATAAACGACACAGGCTCCGGTGCCGCACCCTTCTTGCCAAAGGGAGACATAGCCAAAGCCATATCCTTGGCTAGGGTGACAGAGCAGTCCTTCAACTGCGGGAGAAAGCTGCTCTGAATCTTGGAAATAATCTCGTTGATGTTCAGTTTGTTTGTGCACCCCTGATCGGCTAGCTCCGTGGAAACACTGTCAGGTTGCTCCTGCGCAAACGCGCTTATGACAAAAGCCGTGGCAAGGAACATGCTTTTAAGCACTATTCTGAACTTGTTCATAACGAACTCCTTGATTTAATTGGGGATTTTGGACTTATGTATGAAAAAAACGGAGCAGAATATACATTTAATTTGATGACATTGTTAACTTTTATGTCATAAGTAACAGGCACAGCCTGCACCGCAAGCTCCTGTATTTTGGGTATTGTACATCATCATGCACTTAAATGTAGAAAAAATTTCCGTGCCTGTCAAGGCATTATTAGGAAATTTTCAACAGCCGCAGGCTGGCCCCGAAGGGGTGAACGAGGCTCTGGCCGAGTGAATAAATTTTTTGAGAAAACGTCAAGTTGACTACACCTTAAACTTATCCATCGCGGCTCGCAATTGACCTGCCATTTGGGACAGTTCGGTTGCGCTTTGGTTCACGCGATGCGCACCCTGCGAACTCTCGTTTACCGCTTGGCTCATGCCTGATACATTATGGCTTACATTAACCGTGCCTCTTGCTGCTTCGCTTGCGTTCCTTGACACATCGTTTACACCTTTCGCAACCTCGTTTATGGCACTCGCAACACGCCTTGCGCCTGTGTTTGCTTGCGCCACATTGCTTGCCACTTCATGGCTCGCCTTGGTTTGCTGCTCGGCATGGCTGGCTATAACCTCAACGGATTGATTTATTTTAACGATAATATCGTTTACATCGTTTATCACCTTAACCGCATTGCCCGTGCCCGCCTGAATGCCCTCTATGCGCCTCGCAATATCGTCTGCGCTTTGGGCACTCTGGTTTGCGAGTTCCTTAATCTCCCCGGCAACAACGGCAAAGCCTTTGCCTGCCTCGCCTGCACTCGCCGCTTCTATAGTTGCATTCAATGCGAGCAAGTTGGTTTTATCCGCTATCTTTTTAATCACATCGGTGACCTGCCCTATTTCCTTGGCGGCGGCTCCCAATTTGCTCATGGCATCGGTTGCATTGGTCGCTTTTCCGGTGGCTTCGCTTGCAACTTTGCGGACCTCGTTGGTGTTATCCGCTATCTCGCTGATGCTTGCGCCCATCTCTTCTATTGCGCTGGCTATTGTGTTCATGTTTGCGCTCATCTGCTCCGCCGAACTTGCAACATCATTGGCATTGTGGCTAGCCTGTTCCGCCCCGCTTGCCATAGCGCTTATGTTCACAGTCATTTGCTCAATAGTGCCGGCAACGGTATTTGACTTTACAGCTGCTCCATTTGCGGAGTTTTCTAACTGGGAAGCCGCAGAAGATAAATTTTTAGAGTTATTGGATAAAACACTTGAAGAATTGCCTACGTCTTTAATGAGTTCGAGCAGCTTATCGATAAATATGTTAAAACGGACAGCCATATTGGCAATTTCATTATTGCCCTTGGTATCTAGCCTAATTGTTAAATCTCCCTCGCTCACAATATCTATGGCTTTTACCGCTTTTTTAATCTCCCCGCTCATGCGTGTTCCAAACAGCAGGGAAACCAGTATGGCAATCAAAATGAAAATGCCTATAACTATAAAAATACTGAGCAGCGAACTTCTATCCAAAGAGGTGAGCGAGCCTGTTGAAACCAAAAACCAATCGGTGCCTTTAACGGGTACCGAAACAACAAAATTTTCCTTCCCGAATATAGTGGAAGCCTTGTTGCTGAGAACCTTTTCCTTTGGGAACTCCGTTTTGTCCAAATCCTCAAAAATATTCCTCTCCAAAACCAGCTTTTGGTTTTCATGGGTTATATATACGCCGTTTTTATCCACCAAGTAAGAACTGCCGTCATCTGTCACTTTGTGCGAGTTTATGAGATTTGTTAAATCGGTCAAAAACATATCAACGCCCAGCACTCCTCTTATTGCCTTTTTATCGTCTTTCACCGCTTTCACCATGGTTATGCAAAATTTGCCGGTGCTGGCATCTATATACGGCTCCGTTATGCTCACTTTGTCGTGCTTTTCAAGCCCCAGTTTGAACCAGCCTCTTTTAATTTGGTCCCAGCCTGTGGTATCGTTTCTATAGGGGTCCCAGTCCGTGCCTGTTATAAAAAATCCGCCGCTAAAGCGCGATTTTGTTGTGCCGTAATATATTTCATAAGCATCGGGATTTTCATCTAACATTTTTTTAAAAAATTCCTTGCCTTGGGCTTCGCTTAAGAACTCTTCTAAAAGCGTGGCATTTGCGGCGGCATAAGCGGCCATATCCACGGATTTTGCAAGTTGCGCCTGAACATTTGCGTTTAGGTAGTTTATGGTTGTTTCTGCCAGGGTTTCAAGGTTCTGCATATTGGCTTTTTTGGTTTCCGTTATGAAAACTGCTAAAAAAGCGATGGAAATTGTAAACACTAAGCCTATTGATAATGCTTGTATGCGAAAGGAAAGGGTCTGTGTAAACTTCATTTTTGCGTCTCCATAATTATAGACTTGCGGTCTATTCGGGGCAAAATGTAGAAAAAATCTTATGTTTTGTCAAGGGGTTTTTAAAGAATACATCTCGGCATTCGCTTGCTCCCACTCCGCATATAACTCTGCAATCCGGTCCTTGGCTGCTTCCATTTCCCTTGAGATCTCTGCAATTTTTAAGCCATTGCCTTGTTCGGCGGCGGTAATTATATTCTTTTCGCACTCGGCGGCAAAATTT
>LIUG01000049.1:0-153 GCA_001462245.1 Candidatus Fibrimonas termitidis | reverse complement strand
TTCGCACTCGGCGGCAAAATTTTCTTTTTGCTGAATTTTTTCTTCTATTTGCTTGATTTTTTGTTCTAATGGGCGAATTGCACGAGATTTTTGCAGGATTTGTTCGGCACGGGCACGGCGGTCGGGGGTGGTTGGGGTGGTGGTTGTCGGGCC
>LIUG01000048.1 GCA_001462245.1 Candidatus Fibrimonas termitidis | reverse complement strand
CACCATTCTGTCAATATCGAGAGCTGATACTGATGTTTTTATCTTACTCTGATCATAATACGCCTCGTTGATTAAATCGTAACCGTAACCGAGATAGCCGCTGTAAGTGGTCAACTTAGTACCCGCCGCCTGCAAACCGCCGTGATGGAAGGTAATGGGCCACTCTTCCTGCCTTTCAAATACCTCTTTTTTGGGATCGATCTCTTTCTTGGGATCGTCGCTTCCGCTGTCGTCGCTGCAAGCCGTTAGAGCCAGTGCCGCTGTAAACAGAAATGCTGTGAATTTGATGAACCTGTTCATAATGAATCTCCGTTGTTTAAACTTCTTTAAATATAATCTAAAAGTTGACATCGGAGGGTATCACCGAGGTATCAAAATTGCCTCAAAAAGGTATCATTTTTTTCGTTTTTGTGATACCTGGGGCAATTAATCCCTAGCCTAAGGCTTTTTGCGCAATAACCCCATACCAGCCAAGACCGTCAAATTCCTGATAGCCTAGTGTGCGGGCGTAGGCTACCAAGTCACCGTTCTTGGCAAAGAAACGTCCCTTTGTGCCACTGCCGGTATCTAGAGGAAAATTACTGTAAATGTCTTTGCCGTCTGAAGAGGCTATGATACGATGGCTGCCATCCAGCAACATTACACGCGAATTTTCCCATTCTTCCGGGCTTAAATTGGGTTCTTCTTTAACAATCACGCGCGACTGCTCCTGCCAATCAAAAAATACGCCGAGCACCCCAATAGCTTCTCCGTTAATCTCACCGCCGCGCCGTACTGCCGTTGCATAAACCGCAACCGGCCTGCCGCCGTGCAAAGGGTCATTGAAAATATCATCGGCAATATACTTATCGCCTGTTGTAGTTGCCAGCGCACGCTTGTACCAACTTAAATTGGATAAATTTACACCGACTCTCATAGCATAATTCTCGTGGGATACGGCAACAACATTGCCTTGCTTATCAACTAATGCTAGGTTCAAGTAAACGGAATAATATTTATTGATTATGCTCAAGCGTTTTGAAGCATGTGCGCAATTTTCCGCTTTTAAGTTTTCCAAACATTTGTAAAAGGCCTCGTCTGTTGCCCACCAGCGCACATCTGCGGTGCGCTCATATAGGTTGCGCACAATCAACTGCACCAGAGTTTGCGCCATTTCAGACAATCTGGCACTGTCACGTTCGCGGAATTCTTCGGCCAGGTGCTCAGTTTGCTGCTCAATTTTACTGAAAACCTCTGTCCGGAAGTTTTGAGCGTTATTTGATGTGAGATTAGCAAGCGATTTGACCTCGTTTGCCACCACTGCAAACCCTGCTCCTGCTTTGCCGGCTTTTGCCGCTTCTATGGTAGCGTTAAGAGCCAGCAAGTTTGTTTGGCTGGCGATTTTTTCAATGCTGAATGAAAATTTTTGAACTTCATTCTGAATAGCAGAGATGATGCTTTTAATCTGACTGTCTTTGCCTTGGTCTGACATATAAATTCCTTATATTAAGATTTGCCTTTTAAATATAGAATAAATGTTGATGCAGTATGGTATCAAAAAGGTATCATTTTTTTCGTTTTTGTGATACCTAGGGGTAAAATTCGTGTTTATTTCAGAATTTGGGCAAGCAAATCACGTTTGTTCTCCTTGTCGGATATGCCTAGCTTGCGATATATGGTTGAGAGACAGGTTTTTACACGGCTTTCGGATAGAAAAACTTTGTCGGCTATTTCCTTGTTTTTCTCTCCGCCGGCAGCAAGCAGGGCAACTTCGAGTTCTTTTTTGCTCAGTTGGGAAATATCGATTAAAGGCTGGGCATCGTCCCGGCCCGATCGTGAACCCATAAGGCGCAGAAAACCCGTTACACGCATACAGAACTCGTCTATGTCGTATGGCTTCGTTATGTAGTCGTTCCCGCCAACTGCAAGCCCTTTCAAAATATCGTCCTGTTCGGTTTTCGCCGTCAGGAAGAGCACGGGCGCATCGCATACCAGCCGCAGTTCCGCCAAAAAATCAATGCCGCTGCCGTCCGGCAGCATAATGTCTAAAACCGCAACATCGGGGACGGCTATCTTCAGACACTCGCGCGCCTCCGCTATGGTTTTTGCCGTCAGTACCATAAGCCCCTCTTCTTCCAGCATCCTGCGGTTAAGGTCGAGAATTTGAACGTTATCCTCAAGCAACAGCACAATTTTTTTATCAGACATATATACCTCCGGCAATATCACGCAATGTTACCGTTACTTTTGTTCCCGTACCACTTATGCTCTCAACGTTGATGTCTCCGCCATGCCTGTTGGCTATATCGCGGCAGATTGCTAGCCCTATGCCGCTTCCGCCTTTTTTTCCGCTGACTCCGCGTTCGAAAATACGTGGGAGTATTTCCGGTTCAACGCCTATGCCGTCGTCACTCACCGTAATCATTACACCCCCGTCAGGCGTAGCGGATTCTTCTACGGTCAATGTAATTATTTTGCTTTCCGAGTGGGTTATTGCATTCTGTAAAATATTCCACACAAGCTGGGTTATATTATCCGCATCTCCCGCTATTGGCTTTATATCCTTGATTACCGCTTGCAATTTCATTCCCTTTTGCAAGGCAATGGGTTCCAAAAGTTTTACCAGGCGAAGGCATACGGCTCCGGCATCGATAGGCTCGTTTTTCACATCCAAAACAGCCGAAGTCATCAGTATTTTAAGCGTGCCGTCCGCCATCTCCGCAAGACGTTTCGCCTCGTCGCTGATCGTGGCGAGGTCGGCGATAGTTTGCTCATTCGCACCGGATCTCTTGATCTGCTTCACGGCGTACTGCGCATAAGCAGACATCACAGTAAGCGGTGTACGCATTTCATGGCTCATTCCGGCAAACAACTCGCTTTTCATTTTCGCATACTCTTCCACCTGCTTCCGCGCCGCCGCAAGTTCTCTCTGCCGTCGCTCGTACAACCCGACAATCAGAAACACCGTAACACCGAGCATTATGCTAACGGACAGAAAGCCCACGAGAATATCGATCAAAAAATCTTCTTCTCTTCTGAAAAAATTTACTTTTTCCGGATTATAATAGGCATAAAGGCAAAGCACCGTATAAACGGTCAGTTCCAAAACCGATAAAATTATCATTTTTTTCCCGTCAAGCATAAAGACGGTGAATATCACGGCAAAAATAAAGTAAGAGGGCATACCGCTGTGATAACCGCCGGTGTTGAAAAACAGAGCGGAATACAAAAGCAAAAAAATGCAAATGATGCTGACTATATAACAGAGTTGGTATTTACCGCTGATATTGCCGTACCACAATGCCACTATAGAAACCAGCATCATGCCAAGAGTTTGCAAAATGCTGGCAAGCCCCGTGGAAGCGACAATCCCCGTTATAGTCGAAACCAAGCTGATTATCACCCCGGCAACCGCAATTATATTAAATAGCCGGATGCGAAAATCAAGCCGGTCGCCAAAGAGTTTTTTCCCTGTTTTCAGAAGAAATTTATTCATAGTTATTATACTACTTCAAAAAACTGGGAGGCGGCCAGCGTGGATTTTTGGAAGACATATCTACCATATAGAATTGCTTGGTCAGATAACCGTATTCCATATTGAACATGCGAAGAACATAACGGGCAATCCACTGGCCGAGTTTCAGCACAACCATTTTGCGGCGCAAACGCCCTTGGCAGTCACGGTTTAGAATATCGGGCAGGGTATTGGTTGTCATTATCTCATCTATAAAAGGGCTGTTCAATTTTTCACGTGCTTCCGGGCTTGAATAAAAATGCGTTACGCCAAAACAGACCCTGTGCGGATTCGCTTTGTTTTTCAAATATTCGCAACACTCAACAATGGTGGAACCGGTGCGAACCATATCGTCTAAAATAATAACATCCTTGCCCGTTAGGTAGCTCATATCGACTTCGCTTGCGGGATTGAGCGCCATGCTCACCTCACGCTCGCCGGTGCGTTTTTTATCCAAAATCACACGCTTGCAATCGCTTAGCTCAAGCGAATCGCGCACTCTGTTGCCAAAGGGCGCAGCGCCTTTGTCCGGCGAAACAATTACCAGATTATTGCCGTTTTTGCCTGTCTGCACAAAATCCGATGTTTTTATATAATGAGCGTAAATTTCCGCAGGAACAAGATTATGAAATTCACCTTCAAAAATATCTCTAAAAAGCACCTCAACTTTTACGGAGTGATTGTGAACGGTTATAACCGTATCAACCCCCGATTCTTTCAGTAATTTTGCATAGAGCAAAGAAGTGAAGGCCTGCCCGTCAAACTTTTTCAAATCCGAAATATCCCGGTCTTTTTCAATATCGCCAAAGCGGTATGCGCCTCTATCTTGCGCAGAATAAAATAAATCCGGCTCAATTAAAACTACTCTTTTGGCTCCATTGTCTTTTGCGGCCCTTGCCAAAATCATGCTGCGCATGGCGCAATCGTTCCTGCTCCTTGTGGATAGCGAAACGGAGCATATAATGACGATTTTGCCTTCCAGATAGTGACCTACTCGCTCAAGGTCTTCAATATCGGAGATGTAGCGAGGGCAAAATTCGCTATTCGCATAGGTTTTAAGAGATACTTCGTCTGAAATGTCCCCATGCAAACCCAAATACTGCGCTACATCCATAGCAAAAGAATCATCAGTGAAAGTGCCTGTTACAACAATGCGGTCTAACATGATAGGGAATATAGAAACTTACTATATTCCCCTCATGCCCAATTTTTACGCCACAACGCCCATTTATTATGTGAACGACCGACCGCACATAGGGCATGCTTATACCACAGTTCTAACCGATGTGCTAACCCGCTACCATAAGCTGTTTGGCTTTGATGCTTTTTTTATGACAGGCGTGGATGAGCACGGGCAAAAAGTGCAAAAGGCGGCGGCGGCAAAGGGCGTTTCCCCGCAGGAACACGTGGATGAATACAATGTTCATTTCAAAAATCTTTGGGCAAAACTCAATATAAATTACGGGCATTTTATACGCACAACGGACGATTACCATAAAAAATTCGTGCAAGATTCCCTGCAATACCTCTTTGACAAAGGCGAAATTTATTCAAAGGAATATTCCGGTTGGTATTCGGTTGGCGAAGAGAGATTTTTTGAAGAAAGCGAACTCGTGGACGGCAAAGACCCAATAAGCCACCGCACGGTTGAATGGATAAACGAAAAAAATTATTTCTTTAAAATGAGCAATTACCAACAAAGGTTAATTGATTATATAAATGAAAACCCCTCTTGGATTTTGCCGGATTTCCGCAAAAACGAAGTGCTCGGATTTTTGAAAAATCCCCTGAACGACTTGTGCATAAGCCGCCCAAAATCACGCCTCTCATGGGGCATATCCCTGCCTTTTGACGATGACTTTGTAACCTACGTTTGGGTGGATGCTCTTGAAAATTACATAAGCGGGGTCAAAGACCGCAAACATGCAGACGGCTCGCCGCTCTGGCCCGCCGATTTTCACATAATAGGCAAAGATATTTTAACAACCCACTGCGTTTACTGGCCCACCATAATAATGGCTATGGGTTGGGAATTGCCCAAACACGTTTTGGCGCACGGCTGGTGGCTAATAGACGATGGTTCCAAAATGAGCAAAACCAGCGGCACAGGCGTTAACCCTATGGACTATGTGGAGAATTATGGTGTTGATGTTTTCCGCTATTTTTTAATCAGAGAAATGGTGGTTGGGTTGGATGCGACTTTTGGCCACGACAGTTTTGTTCGCAGAATAAATTCCGATTTGGCAAATGATTTGGGCAATGGATTGAACCGCATTTATAAACTTATTTTAACGCATTTTGAAGGCAAAATTCCTGTGCCTGCGGAAAGCGGCGAACAGGAAAGGGAGCTGGAGAATTATTCCCAAAAAGCCGTTAAATTTGCGAGGGAAAATATAGGCGAGGCAAAACTGAGTTTGGTTGCAGAAGAAATCTTAAATTCGGTTAAGGCGCTCAACCGATACTTGGAACTAACCGCTCCTTGGAAGTTGGCAAAAAGCGCAGAGCAAAAAGACAAGGATAAATTGGCTACCGTTCTCTACACAGGCGCAGAGGTTTTGAGAATAGCCCTCGCATTGCTTTCTCCCGTTATGCCGCAAAAAGCGGAGCAGGGGCGTTTAATGCTGGGTGCGCCGGAATTCAACGAGAATTCGCTGAAAATCGGCGTTTTGAAAGGCGGTGAAATTTTGGGCAAGGGCGAGGCGTTGTTTCCAAGGATACAGGAAGATAAATAAAATGTTTTTTTTCCTTCCGCTTATCCTGCTTATTTTTTTCTACGCATGGTGGCGTTTTCGTTTTGTGTTTCCGAGAAAATATCGCTATCCCGGAGCCTTGCTTTTTACGCTTTGCTTTGCCGCCATTTTTTTTCAAAGAGCGGTAAGCAATGATTTTATATCTGTGCCGCTGGCCGTAATAGGTTCCTTTGCTACGGTGTTTTTGGCAAATTGGATTATTTTTTGCGTATTATGGGATTTGTACTTAGGCATCAGGCGGCTTTGCGGAAGAAGAAAGCGAACAAACAAAAGTTTAAGAATGCGAAAAGAACCTTTGTTTGCAAGCGCAATGGCGGCTTTGACCTTGGCATTCATTTTGATAGGCTGGCCGCTGAATTCCGATTATAAAATGGTGAATATAAATCAAACATTGTCCACTGCGCCGAAAAAAACATTGCGAATAGCCTTATTTTCCGATATTCATTTTGATGCGCTTTTTACCAAAAGCAAATTGGAACGAATTGTTGATTCTCTGCGAGTTTTGCGCCCGGATGCGATATTTTTCGTAGGGGATTTGGCAGATGTGCCGGCAAGCAAATTGCGAGAAAGGGGCTATGATTCCCTGTTTAAGCAAATAAATGCTCCGCTTGGCTTTTACCTCGCTTCGGGAAACCATGAATCGTTCGGGGAAGGTCTTGAATGGCTGCGGGATTTCGGCAATGTGAAAATTCTTCTTGACGAAACTGTGTGCAATAATTTCTTTTGCGTAACCGGACGTTTGGATCATCAATATGCAAGGCGTAATACCGCCGGCAGAACTGCGTTAAAAAACTTAATGCCCGAAAATGATACCGTTCCTTGGTTTTTGCTCGACCATCAACCGAGAGGGCTGGATTCCGGCGACACAAATTTAACAAGAAAACCCGATTTTGCCTTTAGCGGGCATACTCACGCAGGGCAGTTTTTTCCTATGACTGTTATAATCAAATTTATATGGAATTTGAGTCATGGCTTAGGCAAAATTGATGATATTCCGTGGTATGTGACAAGCGGCATAGGTGAATGGGGGCCGCCTGTGCGTGTAGGTTCAAAATCGGAATTGCTTCTGTTTATATTTGAATAGTTATCCGGTATTTTTTAAGCAAGGGGTTTTATGGTTGATAAAGGTATGAATGCCAAACTGATAGTAAAGAATTTACCTCCTGAAAAAAGCCGGCCGGGAGACTTGAATATTTCTCCGCCAATCGAACCGGTGCAATTTACGATAAAAAGCCCTTATTCCGTAGCGGGCGACCAGCCGGAAGCCATTAAAGAAATAACCAAAGCTTTTAAAAATGATGAGAAATTTCAAGTTCTTTTGGGGGTAACGGGAAGCGGAAAAACCTTTACGATGGCGAACGTGATTAAAAATTTGGGAAAACCGACTTTAATTTTAACTCACAACAAAACGCTTGCTGCGCAACTTTATCAAGAATTCAAAGCGTTTTTTCCCGAAAATGCGGTTGAATATTTTGTGAGTTATTACGATTACTACCAACCTGAAGCCTATATTGTCTCAAGCGATCTTTTTATAGACAAGGATGCTGCCGTAAACGAAGAAATAGATAAGTTGCGGTTAAGGGCTACAAAAAATTTATTGACCAGAAGAGACACAATAATAGTAGCCTCCGTGAGTTGCATTTACGGTTTGGGAAGCCCGGCGGAATATTTTGAGTTGATGGTGCGTTTAAAGGTTGGAGAAGAACGGGAACGCGACAGTATTTTGCGAGAATTGGTTTCTATTCAATATGACCGCAACGATGTTGCCTTGGAACGTGGAACATTCAGAGTACGCGGCGACCGAATAGACATATATCCCAGCTATGATGATATTGGGCTTCGTATTGAACTCTTTGGGGATACCATAGAAAGACTCTCTTGGTTTCATTTGATAACAGGTGAAACCATAAAGAATGTCGGAGAAATAACCGTAGCTCCGGCCAAGCATTTTGTGACCAGAGAAGAGAGCAGAACGAGAATCTTAAATCAAATTCAAAGGGATTTAAATAGAAGGCTCTTCGATTTGCAGAATGAGGGCAAGGTTTTGGAAGCGGCAAGGCTTGGCACCCGTGTTCGTTATGATATGGAATTGATAAGAGAAACCGGTATTTGCCCCGGAATAGAAAATTATTCTCGCATTGTGGAAAACAGAATGCCCGGCACCCGCCCCTATACGCTTTTTGATTACTTTGGAAAGGATTGGCTTTTGATTGTTGACGAATCGCATGCCAGTATTCCGCAAGTCAACGGCATGTGCGGAGGCGATAGATCTCGCAAGACCACGCTTGTGGATTACGGTTGGCGTTTGCCTTGCGCATTGGATAACCGCCCGATGAATTTTGCGGAATTTGAATATGAATTTCCACGCAATGTGCTTTTTGTAAGCGCTACGCCTGCGGATTACGAACTCAAAAAAACAGGTGGAAAAATTGTTGAGCAAATTAACCGCCCAACAGGCTTGCTGGATCCTGAAATTTTTGTTAAACCGATAGAAGGGCAAATGAATGATTTGCTCATTCGGATTAAAGAGACTATTGCAAATGGAAATAGAGTTTTGGTGACAACGCTGACAAAAAAAATGGCGCAGGATTTGACCGATTACTTGTTGGAAAAGAAAATTAAGACCAGATATTTGCATAGCGATATAAAAACTCTTGACAGGCACGGGATTGTGCGTGACTTAAGAATAGGAAAATTCGATGTTCTGGTTGGCATAAATCTTTTGCGAGAGGGATTGGATTTGCCGGAAGTGGCTTTGGTCGCTATTTTGGATGCCGATAAAGAAGGTTTTTTGAGGAATTACAAAAGTTTGATTCAAACCATGGGGCGTGCGAGCAGAAATGTAGAAGGCAAAGTTGTTCTTTATGCGGATAAAACAACCGATTCCATGAAAAAGGCTATCAGTGAGACAAGGCGGCGTAGGGAAAAGCAAATTGATTTTAATAGAAAAAATAACATAATACCAAAAAACGTTCAGAGAAAACTGGAAGATTTGCTGGAAATTCAGGATCCGTTGGAAGAGGTGAGCGGGAAGAAGAGTGGGAAGAAGAAGTTAGTGGCTAGCGATCAGCGGTCAGGTAGCAATGTCAAGGATGAGCGTTCTGTTGAGGAATTGGAATTTGCGATGAAAGAAGCGGCTGCTAGGCTGGATTTTGAAGAAGCGGCAAAATTAAGAGATTTACTATTAACCGCTAACCGCTAACCACTAATTACTAGCCACTTCCTCTTCCGGGACCAACTTACTATCTTCCTCCTTCAGCCTCTTTGCCGCATCTTGGAAAATTCCTGTTGCTCTTGAGCGAATATGCCAATTTTCCAATTTTGAATCGGATATAAACCCGACGCCCTGCAAAACATCGCCTGTTTCACCCACAACACGCACCGGGCCATCTGTGCGAATTTTATCATCCATTTTTAACCACAAAAGAGAATCTGCCCTAACCGCCGCCCCTTTTGGCGAAAGAGCGTAAACCCTGCCATAAGCCCTTACAAAAGTCATGCGCATATTCAGGTTTCCGGAATCCGCTCGTAAAAACGCCGATTTATTCCCCAGCGAGTCGTAAATGTCCGCAAAAATAGGTTTCACAAAAATGCTGTCCGAACCGCCCCACCTTTCCAGATAAGCTGTCTTCACCTTCCAAGAAAGTACATTTCCCTCATATAATTCCAAAATCGTAGTGTCCGAAAAAAGCATAACAGGGTGTTCCTTAGGCTCCCAAACCCCATCATCTTCTTCTGTTTTGGAACAAGAAACGAGCAGTAAAGCTGCTGCTAATAGTAAATTCTGCATTTTAAAAAATATCGACATTTAAATCCAGCCCGCCTTTTCTTATTTTTTCCATCAGTTTATCCGCATCTTCGGAAATTTTTTTCATTTGGCGTCTCAAATCTCCGTCTTGTTCCTTATTTAAAGCGAGGGAAATTGTATTGTCGCCGGTTTCCAATTTTTGAGCTATGGAGTTTATGCTGTTTTTGATATCTTCCAAATATTTTTCCAAAATCGCAAAATTTTTCTGCAACTCATCTATATTTTTTACCATGCCATCCAAATCAGGTTTTATATTGTTTATAATTTCGGCAATCTTGTTTTTTGCCACAACCAGAGAATCAACCGAAACTATTACAGAGCGCTCAGCTACGTTCACGATGTGTGAAGTTTTATTCCCAAGCTGTTCTGCTTTTTGCCCGAGCCTTTTGTAATCTTTAACTCTATCTTCCGAAAACAAGGTATCTGCGACATCAGCTAAAATATTAGCTATATCATTCGTTTCCTTCAAGATATCCAGCACAAGATTGCCTATGGTTGTGCTCCCCATATCAAAATTACCCGCAATGCGCTCGCCGTCTGCATAATAATTTTCTGACTTTCCAAGCACTATCTCTATTACCCGTTCTCCCATTAATCCGGCATTTGCTATATGCAATTTGGAATCTACCGGAATTTTTACCTCAGCCAGTACGGCAATCTCCGTCCACACGCAGGAATCCGTCAATTCAAAATCTTTTACGTAGCCTTTAAGCATTCCGTTCACATTAACAAAGTCGCCTGCCCTCAAATTGCCTATTTCTTCAAAAGCTATCTTATAATAATTACGTAAGTGCCAAGGGCTATTCGGATGTAAAAAGAACCACAAGCCAAACAGAAACAAAGCTCCTAGAGAAACAAAAAAATAGAATAAAGGACGATTCACTTTTTATTCTCCATTTTTTGCCTGATCTGAGCGAGCAGCAGATCATTTATATTCTTAGAACTGTTTACCCCTTCTCTCTTCAATAAATGGTCCATAGCAACAACCTCGGATATAACAGCTATGTTTTTGCCCGGCAAAACCGGAATAACAACATGAGGAACATCGAGGCCGAGGATTTTATTTGTAATTGTATCAAGTCCGGTGCGATTGTATTGCTCCGATACGTCCCATTTTTGAAGCTCCAAAATAATATCCAAACGTTTTTCGTGCCTGACCGACCTTACTCCGAACATGGAACGCACATCGGTAATACCAATGCCTCTGATTTCAATATAATGGTTAAAACCCTCTTTGCCCGCTCCGAAAATAAAATCGCCGACACGCCTCAAATCTATTGCATCATCGGAAACCAAGCAATGCCCGCGTTCAACCAAATCCAAAACGCATTCGGATTTTCCAACCCCGGATTCCCCTATAAACAATGCGCCGACTCCGAAAATATCTATCATGCTTCCGTGCAGAAAAATTTTGCGCGCAAAATAATTTTCCAAACTTCTTTGCAGAGGTCTTGCAAAATTTATGGTCGGCAGCTCCGTTACAACAAGAGGGGAGCCGACAATTCCGCACATATCCATAAATTCCTCATGAGGTTCCAGCCCATGCGTTAAAATCCAAAGTGGAGACTTATACTTTGCAAGCCTTGAAAAAATCAACTTCCTTTGAGAAGCGCCTACCGATTCCAAATAGTTCCATTCCGTATGCCCCAAAAGCTGTATATGCTCGTAAGCATAATCACCAAAAAATCCTGTAAGCGCAAGTCCGGGACGGTGCAAATCAACACTTGTTATTTCCGAATCTATAGTTCTGTTTTTTAAAGATAGCCTGAGCTCATCTCCGTGCATCATCAGTAAATCGTTAACGCTAAGGGGCTTATGCGGTATTTCCTGAATTTGCGATAAATCTCTGTAATTCATTTAGCTGCCTCCTCTGCCTTTTCAAACGGTTTTGCTAAACCCAGTTCGCTAAAAACCGATGCGCTTCTTTTGGCATAATCCTTATTGCCGGTTAGCTCTGCCAATCGAAGCAAAATTATCCCCGAAATGAAAAATTGATTTTTTTCAGAAGAAAAATTCAAAGCGTTTTCATAAAGATCTTTCGGTTTTTCGCCATTCAAATCCGCCACTCTTGCATTGTAAAAAGCGAATTGCCCCGGAGAATAGCTCTTATCTATTTTCTTCAAATAAGCCTCGGCTTCGCTCCGGTTCTTGCTGCCGGCTGCGGCCACTGCTGCCTCCCCTAAAAAAGCTGCGGAAGCTTTTTTGAATGAATGCTTATTTGCTATTTCAAAAGCCTGTTCGTATTGACCCTGCAAATTGTAAAATTCCATAAAGGCTTTATAAAAATTCTCTTTGCTTTTTTCATCTAGGATATCAATGCGTACCAAATCAAAAAGTTTTTTCGCTTCTTCGTATTGCATAGCATGGGTTGCAAGCGTTGCCATGGAGGTTAAAATTCTTCCTTCGGCTACAAGGTCTGCTTCTTTTCGGGATTCTCTGAGAGCAAACGTATATTGGTTGTAAGCCACGCTATAGCGACCCTGCAAAAAATATTTTTTCGCCTGAAAGGCATAATCCCCCGAACTAGCAAAAACCCCAGCTACCAATACGAGAATATGGAGTATAATTTTCACCATGCGTCCTCCAAAAGAGGAATGGTATCTTTTTGCGGAATTTTATTGCGTATAGGCCAAATTTTCGAAACCCCGCCGATAAAATCATCGGCTTTGTTTATGGCCTGCGAGCCGTCTGAAATTATATTGCTCGCTGTTCCCACCATGGAGTTTAAGTCATTAACCATATTGCCTACACTGCGCAGGGTAGTATCCATTGAGTTTATCAAGGTAGTTGCTCTTTCGGTCAGGTCATCAAGATTCCCCATTAACCCCATAACACTTGTGGAGAGAGTATCTGCAAAAGCCGTAGCTTTGGGCATACTATTGACTACAAGCCCATTTACATCTGTAAGCAAATTATTTAGCTTGATAGTTGCGTAATCCAGGCGGTTGTATAAAGCACGGGAACCCAGCAAAATACCGACAGTGGTATTTGTATCTATAATCTTATTCAAAATTGTGTCTGCGAATAAAACCAATTGGCTTATGCTGCCTATAAGTTCGTTAGCTGCTTTCAGAACGGTTTCAATATCCTGTGCTGTGCCGGCTATCAAATATTCTCCGTTTTCCAAAATTCTGTTGCCTTTTTGCGAAATATCGATATTAACAACCCGTTCGGAAATTATGTTTTGGTCGCGAGTGGCATACACAACCGATTTATCGGTAATCCACTTTTTATATTCCTCATCGATGGTAAGCGTTAATTTTACAGAACTCACAGAAGCGTTGTCATCAAGGGAAATATTTTCAACGCTGCCTACGTTAACCCCATTTATTTGAACTTTTGTGCCTTTGTCAAGTCCCTGTCCGGAGGCCATATTGCAGTAGAGAGTGTATTCGTTTTTCCACAGAATGCCGTCTTGGCGCAGTTTTAGCAACAATATGGCTGTTGCAACGCATATCGCAATGGCGAGCGTAGCTCCTACGAGCAAACCGGAAAGCTCAGACCCATCTATACGCAACAGCTTGAACATTTGGATAGAATCTAGAAATTTCTAGATTCCTTTTGTGTCTAGCTTATATCCGGCAAAACTCATAGCCTTCATAATCGCTCCGCAAACCTCGCTAAAAGACGCTTGGCTATCCGCTATATCTTTTCAATTCGGAGCGTTGGAGCACAAAGGGGAATTCTTTCCTTTTTGCAAAACAGATTATTATAAAGCGGAAATGGGTGAAAATTTGCACAGAGGCGTAATTTCTTTTGAAGGCCTGATTGAGCCGGAAAATATAGGTGCATATAAGAATAAAGCCATAGAGTTGGAAAACAGTTTGAAAAATGAAACGGGAGGCCGTGCGTTAAATATAGACATAGGCTATATGGATTCCGATAAAATTGTCCTTCCGTCAACAAAACGAGGGCCGTTTAAGCTCTATGCAGGCGGTGAAATTTGGCTGGACATGGTTTTGACTTATGCAAAAGGGAATTTCAAACCGACTGAGTGGGCTTTTGCCGATTTCAAAGAAAATCCATACAAGCGCGACCTTTTATTGATAAGGGAAAAGTACAAGAGGGCCTTGCATGGAAAAACATAGGCTGAACCCCTGCAGGCAAAGTCTGGATGTTTTGCTCCGCCGCCACGGAATTGAACTGAAGAAAGAAACTTTGGACAAACTTTGGCTTTTCCACGGCCTGCTCAGAGAAAACAATAAAGACCAAGACCTCACACGTTTAAACGCCTTTGAAACCATAGTGGAGCGCCATTACGCAGACTGCATAATAATAAACTCTTTTGTAAAAAAATGGCCGAGTAAAATGCTGGACATAGGCTCCGGCGCAGGCTTTCCGGGCATCCCTTTGAAATTGGTGAATCCGCAGATAAACCTGATTTTATGCGAGCCTCGCCCCAACAGGGTCAATTTTTTAAAAATGGCTATAGAAAAAATGGATTTGCAAGGCATAAGCGTTTTTGAACATAAGGTCACGAGTTCTTCTATGAAGGAGCCGGTTGACGGCGTTATTTGCCGGGCATTCGGCAGCATTGCGGAAACCTTGCCCCGTCTTGGCAATAGTCTTAAAAAAGGCGGAAAAGCCTATTTTATGAAAGGCCCAGCGGTTAAAGATGAGCTTAATAACTGGAAATCGGACGAATACAATATAGCGCAGGAGCATTTTTATGCAATCCCCGGCGGTGTTCAGCAGAGATCCTTGATTGTTTTGGAGAGGCGTTGATAAAAATCAATATTCCGCCGTAGATGATTTGGCGTGTGTTGGGGGAAATTTTTATCGCAGATTTCGCCACAAAATCAGAGCCTATACCCCAAACCCAAACATTAAATTACTCATAATGTGAACCGCATTGAACAATTATGAGTTGTTCACACTGACCACTGACCACTAATCACTAGCCACTCCCCAAGCGAGTAAATGCGTTTACTATATTCTACAATTGAATGAATTTCTTCGATAAGTACTTTGGGATTTCCAAGAGTGGTTCTACCTTATATACCGAGGTTGTAGCCGGAATTACAACATTTTTTGCGATGTCTTATATTTTATTTGCAAACCCCGCAATCTTAGCTGAAACAGGCATGGAAAAATCCGCTCTGTTCACAGCAACAGCCTTGGCGGCTATTTTCGGGTGCTTGGTCATGGGCATATATGCCAGATTGCCTTTTGCCCTTGCCCCGGGCATGGGGTTAAATGCGTTTTTCGCATATACGGTGTGCTTGGCTCTTGGGCATACTTGGCAATTCGCTCTGGCCGCGGTTTTTGTTGAAGGAATAATTTTCTTTTTGCTCTCCGTATTCAACTTGAGGCATCTCATAATTAGGCTGATTCCAAAAAATTTGCAATTGGCTTTTTGCCCGGGCATTGGGCTTTTCATCGCTTTTATAGGATTGCAACACGCCGGGCTTATTGAAATACACGAAAAAACAATGATAACTTTCGGAAATATAACAAACCCCGATGTACTGCTGGCATGCCTTGGTATTTTGATACTCGGAATTCTTTATGTAAAAAAAGTTCAAGGCGGAATGCTCTTTGGAGTTCTATTGCTCACAGCTATAGGCTTACCGTTTGGAATAACGAAAATAAATATGCTTTTTTCCCTCCCGCCATCCATTTCCGGTACCGTTCTGAAATTTGATTTTTCTGAGATATTGTCTTACGATTTTATCAGCATAACAATCTTGCTTTTAAGCGTTGATATTTTCGATACAATGGGAACATTTGTCGGGGTTTCAAATACAGCCGATGGAATGCTGGACAAAAGCGGGGATATGAAAAATTCCAAAAAGGCTTTTATAGCGGATAGCCTTGCAACCGTGTTCGGTGCAGCGGTTGGAACCAGCACAACCACAACCTATGTTGAAAGTTCTGCCGGAATTTCCTGTGGCGGCAGAACCGGCGTTACAAGCATAGCAACAGCTTTCTGTTTTGCCATAGCCATATTCGCTTTTCCCTTGCTTTCCGCCGTTCCTAAGTCTGCCATAGCGGTTATGCTGATATTCGCAGGTTACAGCATGGTTATGAGCAAACCGCTTAAGAGCATAGATTTTGACGAGTATTCCGAATCTGTTCCCGCTTTTATCACGATAATCATGATTCCTTTCACTTTTTCCATTGTAGAAGGTATTTCTTTTGGCATTTTGAGCTATGTTTTGATAAACACTTTTTCCGGCAATTTCAGAAAGATGAATATTGGAATCTATATTCTTGCTATATTTTTTATAATGCGTTATGCTGTCTTTAAATTGTGAGGTGTTATGATTTTTTTGCTCATTTTGATTTCTTTGGCCGGCTTTCTTTTAAGCGGTCGGTATTTTTTGAAAAACTTGAAAACTATAGAAATCAAGAACAGAACTGAAAAAAGCAGTTTAAAAAGGTTTTTGAATTATCCTTTTACTGTTGTATGGTACAGTTATTTGCTGGTATTTTTTGTCTGTTTAACAATAAACAACATTTGATTTTATGTTCAAGCTGTTCTTTTTTCTTTTGCTCTCCTCTGCCTTTGCCATGCAAAATACCGCATCTAAGGCGGATAATCCGTTTGAATTTGAGGCCGTTGATTTGGGGCTTTTGCAACAAGGCATCAAAAAAAATGTTGAAATCAAGGGAAAAAATATATCTTCGCAAACCATAGAATTGGAAAGTGTTTTTGACCAAATGGTGGGCGGGGAAAATTTTATCTATCCGCAAAAAATAACCCCGGGGCAAAATTTCAAAATCAATTTCACATTGAATACCGCATACATGGAAGGCGATTTTTTTCATAACATTGTTTTAGTTGATACGAGCGGCACTGCGTGGGTAGCTTCGGTAAGAGGCTCTGTGGAAAACCCCATAGTGTTCAGCGAGAGAATTTTGGACCTCGGATACTATAAAAAAGGCGTAAAAAAGACTTGGGTGTTTTATGTTTGGAATGCGGAAAACAAACCTTTGAGCCTAAAGCTTTTGCCTGAGTCGCAAAAGGAATTCAAGGCGGAATTTTCAAATGTAAAATTGGATGTAAGGGATTTTGAAAATCTGAAAGAAGGCGGGAACACGCCTGCGGTTAAAATAAGCTTATCGGTTGCGGAGTTGGAAACGCCAAAGAACGGGCAAAGGAGCATACGCAAAATAGTTTCCTTTGTTTGCGAGAATTTTCCGAATTCAACACCGGAGCTTCTGGTCACGGGTTACTGGGAATAACATTCATTCTCATAAGTTCTATGAAAGCCGTTTGCGGTTCTATTTTTTGTTTTGCCGCATCGTTTAGAATGGATTCTATTTTGTTTATATCCGAATTGTTGAGCACTCTGGCGGCTTTAATTGCCAATCCTCTTTGAAAGGTTTTATAATCGGGATTCAGGCAGTCGTCTAGGATTTGGGTCATTGCCACATCCAAAGGCATTGCCCTGAGTTCAAAGGTTCGGGCTGTTCTGCGAATATGTTCCGGAGCAGATGTATCGCTTTCAAAGGGCTTCATTATTTTTGCTGCATAAGCATAGTCTTTGCCGGGGCCGTTTGCAAATCTGAAAGCTGTGCTAACGGCTAAACGCCAGTCATCGGGAAAAGTTTTTACGCCGCGGCGCAAAAGTTCATAATCAGTGGTATCTTGCTCGTTGCTCGCTGTTATTGCAACTACGAATGTATATGGGGTTTTGAATAGGCTATCCAGCCTTGTGGAAGCATCTGCCAAGTGAGAGAGCCATTTGAAAGTTTTGCCGTCAAACATTATTTCGCTATATGCGATAATGCCGCTTATCCAGAATAGGCTTGCGGCTGCCGAGTTGTATCCTATAGACATCCATTTAACCGTTTCGGAGCGAGGCACAAAAACATTTGCTTCCTTTATTTCCGGCAAATCCGGAGCTTTGGAAAACCCCAAAAACGCAAAGGATAGGGTAGCTGCGGCCGCAAAAAACAATGGCGCGTATTTCTTCAAGTTAAGCATCAAAATACTCTCAACAATTCAAAGTTCGGAGTTAAAATCGCGCATCTCAACACAGGAAGCTCGGCAACAGCATTTCCGACTATTTGTTCTGGATTTCCATAGGCAAGCCATAGCCCTTCGTATCTTGAGCAGTCATTCAAACTAATTCTGTTAACGGCCAAAAAACGGCCTTTTCCGTTTAAGAAATCGCTGCTGTAGTTAAAAACCTGGCTCTTGCTGCTTTCGCCGTCGGGTGCAACCTTTCCGTAAGGAACGTAGCCTATTTCCTTGAAAGTCCCGAGTTCTTCACGTTCCATAGCGTAAGACACCAGCAATTTATTCCATTGGCCGGCCTGCGGGTTCACCTCCGAGGCTTTAATTTTTGCATCCACGGCAAATAACTTATAAAACACAATAAAAGCCAATGCAGTTATAAGCACAACAGCTATAACTAAGTTAACAACTGTAATTCCCATATTGGATTTCACTATCATATTAGCAACCCTTCCTTTTACCTAGTACCCACAGCAAGATTCGAACTTGCGACCCACTGCTTAGAAGGCAGTTGCTCTATCCAACTGAGCTATGCGGGCGTGTAACTACACCACGTATAGAATATAGAAAAAAGCCAGATACGCCCAATGGAAAGAATTTTCTCAGTTATTTGCAACGACATTCATTTTCACCGTTTTTTGCCAAGAGGCATTTTTTGCCCTTACAATATACAAACCCTGAGGCAAATCCCCAAACGATACAGTATAATTTCCTCGTTTAAAATTCAAGGAGCGAATAACATTGCCTTTCAAGTCAAAAACTTTAACCGAAGTTTCGCTTGCTGCTTGCAGTGTTATTGCATTTCCCATTGCGTTTAATGCATTGTTATGCGAAGGTACAGGTGAAAGGGCAGGTGTTGCGCCTGTGCAAGAAGCGTCGTCGGTTGTGCCGACTTTTATAAGGCCGCTCGCATAGTTTTGGAGATTTGTTTTGAGAGTGTTGTCTATGGAAGTATTGGTTGCGGTAATGGTATATTTGAAATCACCGCCCCAGTAACGTCCGGCGTAGGTTGTGACTTTTTCTCTGACTGCGGCAGAGTCGTTTTCCGTGATGTAAGCGGGGTAGTTTAAAAGCATATCATTATTAAAAGTTCCGTCGCCCTGTTTTGCTTTTACGGTACTCGGTACTTGTTCTGTCGCACTGTTCACTTCATAAGCGTCAAACTCCACAGTATTGGAACTGCTGTAGGGTTTGTAATTGGTTTTGCTGCTGTTATCCATAAAATTGTTGAATGCTTTTATCATCCCGCCGTCTTCGCCGGAAAAAGTTCCCTCATCCGTTCCTTGCTTTGATATCATCATCGGTCTGTTTGTGGCACGGAAGTAGTTCTTTTCTGCGAATATGGAAGATGCCATCACTGCGCCTATACCATATGTTGACACGCCGCTGTAGTAGTTGTTGTAAACGTGCACATAGTGTTTGCGAACTCTTGGATGGCGGCTATCGGAATGGTCGTACCAGTTGTGGTGAATTGTGATACTACCGGGGGTCTCGTTCACAGAATTGCCGAGCAGATGCGTTTTGCCGTTATCCCAATAGTGGTTGTAGGCGATAGTTATATTTGTGCTCGCCTTTACATCTGTCGCACCATCTCCTTTTGCTTGGTCGGCATCGGAACCTGGATTGCCGTAAAACATATCGTTGTTGTGAATCCATATATGTTCGCTATTTGTATTTATGCCTACATTATCACCTTCATCAGCATTTGTGAGCATAAAACCGAGGTTGCGTATTTCAAGATTTTTTGCTCTGGCGGTTTTTATGCCAAAGCCGTATAGCACAGCATCATCGCCCACGCCTTCCAGAGTGAGGAAATTTGCGGTATTTTTGGCATTGTCCTTTATTCCTATATCTCCGCCGTTTGCGTCAAGCGTTAAATCATTATCGGTAATCTTGCCTATAAAACGAATAGCTATCGGGCGGTCTTCATAACCCTTTTCAAGGCTCTTGATTATAGCTTGAAGCCCTGTGCTAGCAGTTGTATTTCCGTTGCTCGCCGTTTTTACCGCAAAGCTCACGGTCTCCTTATTTTGGTCTGTTATGTAAATTACCTCGGCATTGGCTTTTAGAGTTCCGTTTGCATTGTATGCGCCCGGAACAACGTTGTTCATAAAAGCAAAACCGCTGCGGTCGTGCGCAGAAACCGCAATACCGGTGCTTGTCATTGGCGTTCCATCCACTCCGCCATTCACAGGAATTACCCGAACCTCATAGGTTCCGGCTGCCAGCCCCAAAACATCGGCACGAAAATGGTCGCCATACTCCCGAATTAGTTGGTCATCAATTTGCGTCCACTCGGCAGCTCCCATAGCCCGGTAAGATACTTTCGCAGCACAAGCATCATCTTTGCTCCACTTAACATAGAAGGTTTCCAGCCACCCCCCAGTCTCTGTGATTGCCGCATTTGCTTGAAAAACGAGGATTGCCAGCAGAAAAACCGGCAAAAGAAAGGCTTTTCTCATAGGAAAGCTCCTTTTTATAAGGGTCGTTATAATTAATATAAATTTTTTTTCGCTATTTAGGCAATTCTTTTAGCAAAATCAAATCTTTATTGCCCAATTCTATATAGCCGTCTTTTATGAGGGCTGCTAGTTCTCTGTTCACCGTTTCCCTTGTGGTGCCGCTCATTTCCGCTATTTGCTGCTGGGTAGGGCGATTTTTCAGTTTTATCGCGGTGTCGTTTCTGTACTGTATCCTAACGCCTCTTTCGTCTATAAATTGCATCAAACAGGCTTTTATTCGCCTATTTATGGTATTCATGGAAAGAGAGGCTATTTGCATATAGGATTTGTTCAATTTTTGCGTTGTTTGTTTTAAAAAAACAAGCAATAATTCCGGGATATTCCTGATTTCATTTACAAAATCCTTTCCTCTGAAGATGATAACGGTGCATTCCCCGTCTGCCTTAACCGAGATGGTGCTTTTGCCGTTTTCGTTAAAGAGCTGTATTTCACCGAAAAAATCACCTACATCAAGCAGGCTTAGAATATTGCTTCTGGCATTTTTGGAATCATGAAACCCCTTTGCCTGCCCTTTTGTGATAAAAAATATAGCTCTGCGGGCATCCCCTGCAAGCATTATGGTTTCCCCGTCTTGAAAACTCTGGACGGTAGCGATTTGTTCAAATCTGCTCAGAACAGCACTATCCAAATTGCTAAAAAACTCCACCCTATGGAGCAACTCCGCTGTACTAAGAGGTGCATCCGGCTCTTTTTTTTCCTGTTTTTTTGTGTGCATGGGGTAAATGTAGAAATTCCGTCAACAGTTGTTTGCTAAATGCGCTTTTCCGTATTTTTTTTCCCGTTTTCTCCGTCTAAGTGAATAGAAAAACAAAGACGGAGGTTTTTATGCCAAAAGAGGTGTTCGGGAAGATAACCTATGACACAATATTCAAAATAGCAATCTTGCGGAGAAGGGTAAGATGGAGTTGGATGATAAGAAAGTTCCTTACGATTACAATATTCCTGTGGTTTATACATTGAGTTTTCTTGATTTTAGTGTTGATTTTGGGAAGGGTTGCGATCTTCACCCTGAGGTTCGCTATGATATTATGCATATGGTTTATATTATGCTTCCCAGGTTTGTGAGGGATAAATGGGAAGATTGCCTTGATGCTTTTGAGCAGCTTATTTTCATGTTCAAGAATATTGATACATTTTTGGAGGTTCCTATTGGTTGCAAGGATGAAGCTTTGGAGGCTATATTTGAGTCAGCGAAAATTTCTAAATTAAGCCAAGAGGAACTTATGGA
>LIUG01000047.1:28049-28338 GCA_001462245.1 Candidatus Fibrimonas termitidis | reverse complement strand
GTAGGTTCTGCCCATCGCTATAAGGTTGTTTGCAAAATGGTCGTATTCGTCTATAATCGCAAAAACCGGAATATTAGCGCCGGTCGCCGCCTTATACACTATATCCATGGCTTTTATACCGAGGTTTGCCTCATAAGACTGTTCGATAAATTTATCGCTGCTATAAAGCTCCAAAAACTTCTGTACAGTATTTTGCACCCTATAAGAAAAAGATTCGATAAACCCTTCATGGCTGTCCGTGTCCAGCCCTGAAAAATTGAACTTTATAACAGCATACCTGCCCTGCTCC
>LIUG01000047.1:0-27904 GCA_001462245.1 Candidatus Fibrimonas termitidis | reverse complement strand
TGCCCTGCTCCGGCGTTGGGTTTTTGCCTATGTAGAGATTGCCAAAAATAGACTCAAATTTATTTTTTCCTGCTCAAATCGTAATAGTTTTCCAATACGGATAAGAATAAGCTTTTGCCGAATCTGCGTGGACGGATGAAGAATTGGTAGGGATTGTTCTCGTTTTCAAGGAATTCAACATAGCGGGTTTTGTCGATGTAAGCGTAACCTTTTTCGATTAAATCAGCAAAGTTGCTGAGGCCATAAGGGAGTTTTTTGGGCATGGGGGTAATATAGAAACTGTAAAATCAATATTGAAAAAGGATATTTATATCCATGCGCAGGATAAGGATGGCAGGTGCGCTGAAACACGCTAAAAACAGAAATTTTACGGACATTATTGAAATACTGGAAAATTCCCCTTGACAAGGATTTAAAAAATTTCTATATTTTTGCCAAATAGCTCACAAATGTGAGTTGTCACACACAAAGGCGTGTGTTTGTCTATGGTTGTCTCAGGATAATTGTAGAGGAACACGCGCCTTTTTTATTTTGAGGAGATTGAAAAATGAAACTCGTCACAGCGTATATCCAGCCGGATAGGCTCCACGATGTGAAAAAGGCACTCTATGAGAGCCGGATTTACAAAATGTCCGTAACAAACGTTCTCGGATGCGGTCAGCAAAAAGGCTATGTAGAATCCTACAGAGGCGCAGAAATTGAAGTGAACTTGCTCAAAAAAGTTCGCATAGATATCGGCGTTAATGACGACTTTGTGGATAGCTGCATAGAAGCCATTATAAAAGGCGCACGCTCCGGAAACATAGGAGACGGAAAAATATTCGTTTCCCCTCTGGAGAAGTGTATAAGAATAAGAACAGGTGAAACCGGATCAGAGGCCATAGGCTAAGGAGGCAACAATGAAGAAGATCTTAACAATTACCGCTACTATTCTGCTTTGCGCTGCCGGTGCAATGGCAGATGAACTGAAGGCACCGGACTATGCGAGCGACTTTGTAGGCGTGAATTTCACATTCACAAATATCTGGATTATGCTCTGCGCACTCTTGGTGTTCATAATGGGCCTTGGCTTTGCGCTTCTCGAAAGCGGCTTAACCAGAGCTAAAAACACAACCAACATTCTTTTCAAGAATTTGGTGACCCCCGCTATTGGCGTCACAACCTACGCCATTCTGGGCTTCAACCTGATGTACCCCGGCGATTCTTGGATTATCCCAAATATCTTGGGTTTTGGCGGATTCGGCTTGCCGGGCATCGGAGATCCCGATGCTTTCAAAGCAGTAACTGACCGTGAACACTACACTTACCTCACGGACTTCCTTTTCCAGAGCATGTTCGCAGCTACTGCCGCAACAATAGTTTCCGGAGCGGTTGCCGAGAGAATAAAATTGCACGCTTACCTTATATTCACATTAATTTATGTCGCTATCGTCTATCCGTTTGTGGGTAGCTGGAACTGGGGCGGCGGTTGGTTAGATGCAAAGGGCTTCCACGATTTGGCAGGTTCTACCCTTGTTCATAGCGTTGGCGGCTGGGGTGCTTTAGCCGGTGCCATTGTTCTTGGCCCCCGTTTGGGCCGCTATATTGGCGGAAAAGCAAAAGCAGTGCCAGGCCATAATTTGACATTTGCCACCATAGGCGTGTTTATATTGTGGTTCGGATGGTGGGGCTTTAACGGCGGCTCGGCTCTGAGCAGCAGCCCAAAAGACACCGCTTGGATTTTGGTGACCACAAATATAGCTTGCGTATGCGGAATTTTGGGCGCCATGTTGACAAGCTGGTTTGTTCAGAAAAAGCCGGATTTGACCATGGTTTTGAACGGTGCGCTTGCAGGTTTGGTTGCAATCACGGCTCCTGCCGATGTTGTAAGTGTTCCGGCTGCTGCCATAATAGGTGTTATAGCCGGCATTTTGGTTGTGTTCAGCGTGTTCTTCTTTGACAGAATGAAAATTGATGACCCTGTCGGTGCAATTTCCGTTCACTTGGTCTGTGGAGTTTGGGGAACCATTGCAGTTGGAATCTTTGGCATCGCAAACGATGATTTCACGCCCAGCGTTCTAACCCAGCTTATAGGTGTTCTCGCTTACGGCGCAGTTTGCTTCCCTGTGGCATTCCTGATATTCTACGGCATAAAGAAGACAATAGGCCTCCGTGTAAGCGAGCGTGAGGAATTGCGCGGCCTTGACCTTGGCGAACATGGTCAAGAAGCATACAGCGGATTCCAGATATTCTCGAATACTTAGTCCGATAAATCATCATTTTGGGGCGTTGCTCGCAACGCCCCTATTTTATTTATCGGTGGCGGGGAGCCGAATCGGTGCCTATTGCGCCATTCCAAAATCAAAGCCTCTTGTTCATCTTTTGACAGGGAAAATTTTTCCCTGCCTTTGCTTTGCATATATACATCCAAATGCGTCAGCAGCACACCCGCTGCAACCGAAACGTTCAAGCTCTCCGTTAACCCGTATTGCGGCAAAATAAAATGCTCGTCTGCTTGTTCCAGGGTATCGGGGTGGTTGCCGCGAAGTTCCGCGCCTAAATAAAAGGCCGTGGGTTTGGACAAATTGAGTTCCGGCAGAGGTTTGCTGGCATGTGTGCTTGCAACGGCTATTTTATAACCCCGTTTTTTTAATTCGCTCATAGCTGTTGCTCTTTTATTGTAAACAAAAGCGTTGAGCCATTTTAACGAGCCTTTCAAAATAGCTTTATTCACCTTATAAGCATTATCTTCTTCTATAATGTGCACATCTTGGAAACCAAAAACCTCCGATGTGCGGATAACGGCAGATATATTATGCGGGTCAAAAAAATCTTCCAAAACAAGGCAAAAATGCCGAGTACGCAAAGCAGCCGCTTTTTCAAAAAGCATTTGCCTTCGCTCTGTTAAGTCGGAAAATTTGGCAAGCATCAGGCACCCCCCGCCGCTTTGGTTAGCCTGTCGTTTATTGCGTTGCCTAGGCCTGTTTTGGGTAAGAGGGTTGCAAAGATTACGCTTACGCTGGAGTCAAGTGAGTGCAGCATTTTGTATAAATTTGCTGCCGCTTCTGTGGGGTTTTCGCTTTCCGAGAGGTTTAAAATTTTTGAGAATTTTTCTGAATTTGCAGGCAGTTTTCCAAAAGCGAGCAAGCCGGAATTTGGCGGAACTTCGCTGGGCAATTCAATATAAAGCGGGGTGTTGGGGCTGTAATGTTTTTGCAATAAGCCAGGGCTAACATGGGGAGTGGGGAGTGGGGAGTGGGGAGTGGTTTTAAAACCGAGGTATTCTTTTATCATTTCGCTTGTAATTGCACCCGGTCTGTACATCACGGGAGTTTCTTTTTCAAAACCGATAACCGTGCTCTCAATGCCAACTTCGCAGTCCCCCCCATCCACTATGCCATCTATTCGGTTGCCTAGTTGTTCAAAAACGTGTTCTGCCTTTGTTGTGCTTAGATGTTGAAACATATTTGCGCTTGGAGCCGCAAGCGGAAACCCTGCCAGTTTTATTATGTCTCTTGCTATTTGTTTTTTTGGCATTCTAACGGCAACAGTTGAAAGCCCTCCGGTAGTTAAATCCGGGACTTTTTCTTTTTTTGGCAAAACCAAGGTCAGAGGCCCCGGCCAAAACTTTTCTGCGAGCAATTTTGCATTTTTCGGAATTTCCGCAGCCAAATTTTCAAGTTCGCTAAATTCTGCTATATGAACGATTAGGGGATCAAAAAAGGGCCGCTCTTTTACCGCAAAAATTTTAGCAACAGCGGTTTCGCTATAAGCATTCCCCGCAAGCCCATAAACCGTTTCCGTTGGGATAGCAACTATCCCGTCTTTTTTTAAAATCTCTGCTGCTTCGTCTAATGAGAGGTACATTTGCTTTTAATGTAGTAAACATGGAAATTTTTTCGCTGTAAAACCACACATGGACATCATAAAAATCAATATCACGCCGTAAATGAAGTCAATTCCTTAAAAGTCCGTCCAATTCCGGTGAATGTATTTTAACCATCTTTAAAACTCATAATGTGAACCGCATTGAACAATTATGAGTTGTTCATCTTCAACTTTATACACAATTCTGTTTACGCTGTCTATTCTCCTAGACCAAAAACCACTCCAATTTTCTTTTAAAGGCTCTGGCTTGCCAATGCCTTCATAGGGATTTCTATCAATATCTTTTAACAGAGCATTTATTCGTTTTAGAGTTTTTTTATCCTGTGTTTGCCAATAAATATATTCTTCCCAAGCGTTATCTGAAAAAGATTTATTCATTTTCCATAGCCTCTAGCTCGTCCATAGTTTTTACAGTCATTTTCCCAGCTTTGTATTGGGCTATGGACTCTCTTAACCTAGCTTGATTTTTCTCGCTGTAAAAAGGGTCGGAAATGCTGAATGGCATTTTACCCAAACGCAAAGATTGACGGATAAATACATTAACAGCGGTTGATAAGTTCATTCCAAAAGAATTGAACATATCTTCTGCTTGTTGTTTTATGTTTCTATCCATGCGAATAGTGACATTTATACTATCGGACATAGTGCAATCTCCTTGTATTTATGGATAAATATAGTAAATTGCACGAGTAATCCTATAGGCTGGGTGGGATTTGCCACCTCGCCCAAGCGAGGAATTAGGGGTTTTTCTACACCTGAACATCATAAAAATCAATATTCCGCCGTGAATGATTTGGCGTGGGTTGGCGATGGGGGTGTTGAGCATACCAACGAACTAGTAGATTCTAATTAGACTAGCTTGCAGATCACTAACGAAGATTTGCTCTACTACGTAAAATATTCTCCGTTTGTTTTACCGCTTCAGGTGTATCAACATCCCACATGTCTTTAATGGGCATTTCTAATACTTTATGTTTTTTAATAAAGCTTTGCAAGAAAACCGAATAGTCTTGAATTCCATTAGAAACAAGTTTCCTTATTAAGGGGAATGGGGTTTTGTACCAAAGATAGATATGTCCGCCAGCTTTGGTTTCGCAGCTTTTTGCTTTCATATCCCAGTTAATAATATCTGCATCTACCATTAAAAACGGCAAAGCAATAGTTCCATTTGCACAATTAATAGATGATAACATTCCTTGTTGTTCATTATCTTCTATAAAATTAAATGGTCGAAAGTAAATTTTTTTACACAAGTTCTCATCAATGCTTATTTCTTGAAGAATTTTATAAGTTGATAAATTGCTGAAAAGTACATCGCAATCTATTCTTTCTTTACTGGATTTATTACGTATCATTGCAACTTTCTCCAGACATTTCATATTGAGATTGTCATGTGCTTCGGTTTTATCGTCACCCAAAATAATTATCCTCTTAGCATTTTGAACGTGCAATTTTCTGAGATCTTCTTCCGAATCACTTGCGCCATATATAAAAACTACTTGTTTAAAAATCTTTTCATCTAATTCAGCTTTTAAACGTCTTCTTGCATCTTTGACTTTGTCGGTTTGAACAATAATATCAATATTTATTTTTTCCTCCCTTTCATATATCTGTTTAATAATATCTGCCATCATTTCATCATAACCAATAATAATATAATGATTGTTAAATGAGTATGAAACAAGTCCATTTTGCAAGTTTTCTACTCTTTGAGTTATAAAATTGGTAATAAATGGAATAAATGTTCCCAAAAACAATGCACCTAAAAACCCAATAACTAATGCCCATGTTTTTTGGGCGTAAGTTATTTCATTCGGCAAAAAATTAGCCGGATTAATGAAATGTAAAATAAAATTTTCAGGAGCCACATCCGCATTTAAAAACCAAGACAACAAGAAAAGAGCAACCAAAAATATTATAAACATTATCAACCATTTGATAACTTGGCAAACTGTGGCAGATGATAATTTTTTATCTATATATCGTTTTATTGAGTCCATACTCCCTCCTTTTGTGATATAGCTATACAGCAACCAATACCGTTCAGAACTCGGACATCGCCGAAGTGTTTATGTATATTTCTCAATTCAAGCATCTTAAAATCTCCATTTTCCCATGGTCCGGTTTCCCCCGCCAAACCCTGGGGAAAGTTAGAGTTTGGCAGGTTCGTGCCACCATGGCACAATTCTTTGTATTCACCGCTTCCCTCCGGCTAGCGGTGGCACTCCGTGCTTAGTCCTTGAGACAACGAACTGAAAACAAATAACTCTTAGTGCTGCTGAGCCTGCCCACGCCGCTGTCGTCGTAGTACATGCTCCGGTACCAAGCGTAGCCGCTATTGTACTCCGTGGCACTCCACCAGCTGCCGCCGTTGCCGCTGCCGCCCGGGAGGGCCGAAAAGCCGTACTCGTCCGTGCCATTGCTGTTGCCATTCCAGCCTGTTGTTGCCTTCAATTTAGTTCCCGCTTCGCCGCTGCCGCTAACGTAATTCGTCAATGTTGTCCATTCTGCGTCGCTTGGCAAATGCCACCCAGCGGGGCAAACACCCATAGCCGTTGACCAATCGTACAATCTACCGTAAGCTGTGCAGTTGCTTGGCTGATTGTTATAGCAAGCAGAATTGCCAGTGCCGGGGTTGTAGTTCAAATTCTCCGCCATCCAAGTTTGAGTGCCTATAACTACAGTTTTATATGTTTGTTCGTTGTAGGTTACGAAGCCGTATGCTTTCTTTGTGCCGTTAGAGCAATAATGCGTTGAAGTATTGCTATTTCCAGTGCAGGAGACAGTCAATGTGCCGCAAGAAGTTGGTGGCAAAACTCCAAATCCACAATTCGCTTCTGCAAACACCGCATAACTTCCCGGAACAGGATTGTCAAAATCCGGCAAATAACCACTAAAAACAATGTCGAAAGGCACAGAGCCATCACTGCAAGCAAGCGCAGGAGTTATTGCAGTACCCTCATATCCAGTACCAGCCATGCTGCAAGAAACCACTGGTTGCACTACCAATGTGCCGGGGCAGGAAGCTATTAAATTAGTAGCTGTACCGCAATTAGCCATTGCGCTTATATTGCTATATGTTCCGTCTTTGGGATTGCTCCAGCTAATAGTAGGCCCCAACCAACTTATGCCAGTCGCCGTTGCCCCATTGCCGCAAGTCAAAGCAGGCGGGGTTATTGGCCGGGTTGCATAGCCGGAGGCTGGCACCGTGGCACAGACAAGCGGTTCAGTTTGCACTGAGGAGGAAGAAGACGGAACAACTTCAGAAGAGGAAGACGACAGCAGTATTTGCCGCAAAGTTATAATCTGCATCGGCGTACTCCCCCGCCCAGTCTCAGGAAAAAACGCATACAAGGTATCCAAATACCCCTCTGCCGAAACGGTAATAGTCCAATTCCCGGAAATCGCTTTCTCCAGCAACGAACCGGAATTCCCATTCCCAAACCCAACATCAATATTCAGCCCCCCGCCGCTATGGGCAAAGCGGGCAGTAAAAGCACTCCCATTCTCCCCCTTAACCGACAGCAAATAAACACCCATAGCAAGGTTAGGGTGCTCACCGCTGCCACGCAAAACCTGCTTCCCGTTCAGCGAATACAAAGCAATATCTGCATTCCTAAACTGCTGGGACAATTCCAATGATATTCTCCCTCGGGAGCTATACATTGTCACCGGATTCGGCGTCTTGCCCGGCCTAGCCAAAAGGGGATCCCCTTCAACAATAATGAGCAGGGTATCCGTATAACCCGCCCTCACCGGCTGTTCAAATTTTTTGCTACCGTCAAGCCGTGCCGTGGCAACGGCTTCAACGTTAACCGTGAACGGCACAAATGCCGTATCCTTGTCCTCTGCAAATGCGCTTATAGCAAAAGCCGAGGCAAGGAACAGTGTTTTAAACACTATCCTGAACTTGTTCATAACGAACCTCTCTGTTTAGGGGAAAATCTTGGACTTATTTGTAATAAGAATGTAAATTTGTATACATGCGTTTTGATGACATTGTTAACATTTATGTCATAAGCGCCAGGCATAGCCCGCACCGCAAGCTCCTGTGTTTTGGGTATTGTACATCATCATGGGTATAAATATAAAAAAATTTTACGTGCCTGTCAAGGCATAATTAGGAAATTAAAGATTTTACCAGCCCGCTTATAGAAACGGCATCTATGTTTTTTTTAATAGACCAGCTTTCTTCCGAAGGGGAAACTACAAAAGTTCGCTTAGGGGAAATATCTTCTATTGCGAGATAATTTCCTTTGGATAAACTGCTTGTAAAATTCAACCCTGCAAATTTCAATTTCATTTTGAAATTTGCAGGGACTCACAGTGGACTATATAAATTTTTGTTCAATATACTGATCAAAAATTTCTATTTTTTGCTCAGTATAGAGGGCAATTTATGAATAAAGATGTCATTAAAAGCATTATTACCGCAAAACAGCGGGAAATTTTATCCATCGACTTGTTCGAAAGACCGGTTGACATAGAAGAAAACATGAACTATGTCTTTGTTGGGCTTCGCCGAGCGGGGAAATCATACCTGCTGTACCAGCATATTCAAATGTTCGTTAAAACCGGGCGAGCCGCCATAGAAGACATATTGTTTGTGTCTTTTGAAGACGAAAGACTCGGTGACCTGAAGGCAAAAAATTTAGGTTTACTTCTGGAGGCCTATCAAGAATTGCACAGCAGAAAACCGATTGTTTTTTTAGATGAAATTCAAAACATAAAGGGTTGGGAAAAATTCGCTCGCCGCCTGGCAGATTCCAAATACAGGGTTTTCATAACCGGCAGCAATGCGCAAATGCTCAGCAAAGAGATATATACCACGATGGGAGGCAGGTTTTTGGTAAAGGAAGTATTTCCCTTTTCCTTTGAAGAATATTTGAAGTTCAACAAAATCCATTTATCCAAAAACTGGGAATACAATTCGGATTTATGCGCCAAAATAGTGCGATTCTTCAAAGATTATTTTTATCACGGCGGTTTTGCGGAAGCATTTTTTTTGCAAGACAAAAGGAACTATCTCAATTCTCTTTATCAAAAAATTCTATTAGGCGATATTTTGGCAAGGAATTCGATAAGAAACGATAGCGCAATTAGAATTCTGGTAAAGAAACTGGCGGATAGTGTTCTGCAGCCAACAGCCGCAAATAGATTGAAAAATATAATAAGTTCCACCGGTGTTAGCATATCTCGCAACACTTTAATGGATTATTTAAAATTTTTGGAAGATTCTTACCTCATCTTTAGCATAAGCAATTATTCGGATAAGCTAAGCGACAGGGAGACGATTAAAAAACGCTATTTTTGGGATAACGGATTGCTCAATATTTTTCTCTTTGATTCGGATACCAAACTTTTGGAAAATATGGTTGCAATAAAGCTAAAGAAAATTTATGGGGAAAATCTGTTTTATTACAGAAAAAATGTCGAAGTTGATTTTTTTGTTCCGAGTGAAAAAAGAGCAATTCAAGTTTCCTATAGCATTGAAGATGAAACTAGCAGAGAAAGGGAGATAAAGGCCCTGCTCAAATTATCGGAGGTCTATTTTTTGAAAGAACTTGAGATAATAACCTTCTCCGAAGACGATACTATAACAGAAAATGGAAAGATGATAAAAATTGTACCCATCTGGAAGTGGCTGCTGCGGTAAAAAAAATCAGACAATTATTTTCCTACGTTACCCCAATCATGGAAAATAATATCCTGAGCAAAATAGTCGCAAGCACGGAAAAACGTTTGCTAAAGGCAAAAGAAAGCGATTTTCCTTTTGAACGAGCGTTGAAGGAAAAAGGCATTTCCTTTATTTGCGAAGTGAAAAAGGCATCGCCCTCTAAGGGTGTGATTGCGGAGGATTTTCCTTATTTGCAAATTGCAAAAGAATATGAAACAGCCGGGGCCTCTGCGATTTCCGTTTTAACGGAGCCGGAATTTTTCAAAGGCAAAAACGAGTATTTGCAGAGCATTGCGAAAGAGATTAAAATACCCGTGCTGCGCAAAGATTTTGTAATAGATGAATTTCAAATTTACGAGGCAAAATTTCTCGGTGCCTCCGCCGTCTTGCTCATATGCGCAATTCTGGAAAAGGAAAAATTAAAAAGCTATATTGAACTCGCTCACTCAATAGGGCTTTCTACCCTTGTTGAAACCCATGACGAAACAGAAGTTGAAAACGCCCTGAACGCAGGGGCAAAAATCATAGGCATAAATAACCGCAATTTAAAAACCTTCAGTGTTGATTTACAAACCACAAAACGGCTTTGCGGGCTAATCCAAGGCGATATAATCAAGGTCAGCGAAAGCGGGATAAAAACCCCGCAGGATATGCAGTTCTTAAAAGAATGCGGCGTGGATGCGGTCTTGATAGGGGAGTCTTTTATGCTCGCACCGGATAAGAAAGAGTATATGGAGAAGCTGAAAGTTTACTAAATTCCCATCATGGCTCCAAACACACGACCGAAAATCCTAGCCCTGCTCCTCTTAGCCCTCACACCGGCTTTCGCAACGCAAGCCGATTCCCTTCTCAAATGCTCGGCAAATTACTTTGGCAAAAGCTCGGAGCTAAAATTCGACTTTCAAACTCTAACCAGAGTTGCCGGCACCGGCGAGGAATTTCAAAAAAGCGGAACACTGCTAACCGCAAATAACAATCGCTTTGCATTGACAATGCCGGATATGCAGATTTTAAGCGACGGCATAAATTTATGGCAATACAACCCCATGCAAAAACAGGTGCTTGTAAAGCTCATATCCGATTTGGAAAATAAATTGCAGCCAAGCGAAATACTTTTTCGCTACTTGAGCACAAAAGCCATAAGCGTAAGAAAAGAATTGTGGAAAGGCAAAAGCGTAAATGCTCTAAACCTAAATCCCGATAAATACAAAGACCAATTCAAATCGATGGAAGTATGGCTTTCCCCAAGCGACTGTTCCCCGATTCGCCTGCACACAATAGATAATTTTGGCAACGACACATGGTATTCAATTGAAAATTTGAGCAAGGAAAAATTTTCGGGAAAAGAATTTCAATTCAATGCGCCGCCGGGCACAGATGAAATAGATATGAGGTAACCCAGTGCAAGATTCGGCAAACTGGCTAAAAAACAACGCTTATCCCGGGCGTGGAATAATAATTGGGCTTGCTCCGAATGGCGAGCGAGTTCAAATTTACTGGCTCATGGGCAGGAGCGAGAACAGCAAAAACAGGATTTTTGTTCAAAACAAAGACGGCTCTGTAAGCACAAAAGCCTTTGATGAAAAAAAGCTCACAGACCCAAGCCTTATAATATACACGCCGCTTAGAATTGAAAACAACATACATATAATAAGCAACGGCGACCAAACCGATACCATAGCTAGCTTTTTGGAAAACGGCAAAACCGCGGAAGAAGCCTTGAAAACCAGAACCTACGAACCCGATGCCCCAAACTACACCCCGAGAATATCCGGCATTTTTTACCCCAATGGTTCTTATGCCCTATCAATTCTAAGAGCAAACGGCAAAGACCCTCCAAAACGAGAGTCCCTTTTCATAGAAAAAGAAGCCGGTACCCCAGGCCTTGGCGAAATGCTTACCACCTACGAAGGCGACTCCGACCCCTTGCAATCCTTTATAGGCTCTCCTCGCCCGATGCCCATAAAAAACACACCCCAGGAAAATCTGGATTTTTATTGGAACATATTAAACCCCCAATACAGAGTTTCTATTTTAGTCAACTGGATAAACATTAATGGCGAAAGATCGATCATTATGAAAAATGAAAACGGAGGCAAAATATGATTATGCAAGAATCAGTAGAGTATTTAACTGAGATAGCTCGCAAAAGCGAAGCCGAACAGTTTGATATCTTAGCTGGGAGCCTCGACAGCCGGAGCATTTCCGTTTTCAATGGGATCTTGCAAAATACGGAAATTTCAAACTCACGCGGGATAGGCATTCGTGTTTTTAAAAATCAAAAACCCGGTTATGCCTCAACGGAAAAATTTTCAAAAGATTCTCTATCGCAAATCCTCGAAGATGCTATATCCAACAGCGAATACGCCGAACCCATAAACACAGACCTGCCGGAACCCGTGACCCTAAACAATACATTGCCGACCTACAACCCTAAGCTTGAGAAAGTGGACGTAAACCATTTACTGGATATGTGCTTGAGCATTGAAAAACAGGTCTTGGCGGCAAGTGAAATAAAGAATGTCCCGGATTTGGGCGCGGAAATTTCCTCTTCAACAACAATCTTTGTGAACAGCAAAGGCGTTTTTTTCAAAGACAAAAGGAATAGTTTCGGCATTGGAGCCGGTGCTGTTGCAGAGCGAGCCGGCATTGTTAAAATGGGCTGGTATGGCAAGGGTGGCAGGGATTTTGAAGCGGTATCCGCAGAGCAAATATCAAATGAGGTTATTTCCAGAGCAAAGGAGCTTCTATCGCCCAGGCCTATAAAAGGCGGCAAAATGCCTGTGATTTTTTCAAAAAGAATTTCAGCGAATATCTTATCCATATACCTATCGTCTTTTTTTGCGGAAAATGCGCAAAAGGGCTTGTCCGGGCTAAAAGACCGCTTGGGCGAAAAGATTGCCAGTGAAAAATTTTCTCTTTTCAGCGAGCCATTGCAGCCGGATTTGCCGGGTTCGGTACTTATGGATAGCGAGGGAATTCTGACATCTGCGCTAGGTGTTGTTGAAAACGGGGTATTCGGCAGCTTTTTGTATAACTTGGAATCGGCTTCCAAAGAAAACCGCGAAAGCACAGGGCATGGCGTTAGAGGGTTTTCCGGCAAGGCAGCTACCGGCTTTATGAATGCCGTAGTTCCTTTGGGCGAATTGTCCAATAAGGAAATTTTATCAATATTTCCAAAATGCCTTTTAATAAACCATTTGGAGGGTAGCTCCGGCTGCAACCCGGTAAGCGGCGAAATAAGCATAGGTGCCCAAGGTTTTTTGTGCGAAAACGGGGTTCCCCTGCACGCCGCAGACAATCTGACAATTTCGGCAAATTTCTTTGATTTGCTAAAAAACATAGTGGAAATAGGCGGCGAATACAATGATTCTTTTTCAAATGTAAAAGTCCCGAGCTTGGCTATTAGCGAAGTGTCCGTATCTACGTAGCTCCGCATTTTCTAGATTATTCCTCAATGCGTTTTGCCACATTTAAATTCCTTTTCCTTATAATCATGCTTAACTCGGCGGCTTTCGCTCAGGTTTCGCAGCAAGGCGATGGCAAATTTGCCAGGGACAGCAGTGTAAATGCTTATGAACAATTTGCCGAATCTCTAAGGAAATCGGTGGATAAAGATTTTTCTTTGACGACCATTATCATATTCGTATTATCGATAACATTGCTAATAACAGCAGTGGTGTTTTATGAAATTCATCGTTCAAACAAAATAAGGAATGAACTGCTGGAGTTAGCTTGGAAAAAGTTTGATTATAATGTGAGGCGTTTCAATCTGAACCAAAGCGGAACAGATCTTCTAAAGGAAATCGCGCTGGAATCGGGTTTGCAAGACCCGGATTCAATGATAAAATCTCCCCAAGTGTTTGAAAAATCGCTTGAAAAATATTATAAAGGCAAAAAAATCGAATCAATGCCAATGGAAAAATTAAAAGATATAAGAGGCATGAGAAAAGTGCTCGGCTTTTTGCCCTTATCCAGAGAAATACCATTCATATCAACAAGGCAATTTGATAGCGGCGGAAAGTGCATAGTGCAAATTCCGGAGAGCGGGCAAGCAACTCACAAGGGGATGTGCATGATCCTCAGCGTGGGGGAATCGCAATGGGCCATAGCTCGCCCGGAAGGTCCTCAAGTGCCTACAGGAACCTGGATTCGCCTGAATATGACCAGACCAGGTGATGCGGAATACGTTTTCAGGGCACAGATGCTGAACGATTCGAAAGGAGCATTGACTTTGAGCCATGCAACCCAATTGAACCGCACCCAGCAGAGGAATTGGGTACGCATAAATGTAAGCATTCCGGTTGAAGTAGGCCAAGTGGAGAATGGAGTCATAGGTGATATTTTCTTTGGCAAGATAATCGATATGTCCGGCGGCGGCCTTGGCATGGCGCTTCCGGTCAAGCTTTTGCACGGCACTGAACTGAGACTTAGTTTTGAACTTCCCGACCATGGCCGTATTGATAAGTTACCGGTAAAGGTGGTAAGGGTATCCGATTTTGTACATAGCGTTGCCTTTGAGGGTGAAAAGGGTGAATATCATCAGATTCAAGAGCAAATAATACAATACATATTCGAAAAGCAAAGGCAGGACTCTTTGATTAAGCATTCCTAGTTTACTATATTTACCTCGTGCAGCTACGCAATTTGATTTCGAGAATACGTGGCGAAAGCAAGACGGTTGGCTTAGATATAGGCCACCGTTTAGCTAGAGTCGCTGTTGTAGGCCATAAAATAGGGGTAAAAGGCACTCTGTTGGCCTTGGAGCAGGACACTGTTCCGGAGGGTGTTATAGTAGATAATGAGATACGCAATGTTTCTGTTTTAATGGATAAGGTTCATGCTTTGCTCGTCAAAGCCATGCCCGGAGGCATAGAAGGCGATTTTGCAATCTCGGTGAATTGGACTTCCGGAATTTTGTGCGATAGAATTTTGGTAAAGCCTGTCCCCAAGGTTCCGGAGCATGAACTTATATTGCAGACAGCTATGGGTAGAAGCCCTTTTGATGATGCAGGCAATGTTCTCGATTATTCTATTTTGGACCGCAGAGAAGAAGGTATAGAAGCGATGATAGTGGCGGCTAAGAAAGACAGTTTGTCTTCCTGGATAAATTTGTTCCAAGCTTTGAACCTGAATATCTCTGCCATAGATGTAGATGCTTTTGTTTTGGGCAATATGTATTCGACTGCAAAAATTTTTGCGGATACCCCCGATCTGCCGCCGGAAGACGATGATGATTCGGTTTTGCTTTTGAATTTAGGATACAGCAAGTGTTATACGGTTCTTTTGCGAAAAGGGTGTTTCAGCTCGGCACGTTCGGTACCGGGCTGTACGCTTCGCGATTTGCAAGAACAGTTGTCCGGGCCTTTAAACGTGCCGCCTGCAAAAAGCGGCGAATTGCTTATGGGAAACGGTATCAGAGAATCCGGCTTGGATGAATCAAAGATAAAATATGCAATGGAGGTTGTTTTTGAAGAAGTAGCCATTAAAGTGGATACGGCGCTTCGCTACTTCAGCTCTTCCGATAATTACAAAAAACCGTCTAAAATAGTAATCACAGGCGGTGGTTCAAATATAGTCGGTTTAAATTCATTCCTTGCCGACAGGCTGGAATTGGATACAGTGGAGTTAAATCCGTTTAAAGCCGTGCAGATAAACGAAAATAGCTTTCCCGGAATGGATTGGGATGCGGCATCCAGCATATACGCAGTAGCTTTGGGTCTTGCCCTGAGGAGATTCTAATGGCAAAATACCAAAGAGAAACCTCGCTTATTGAAATAAACCTTTTGCCGGCCGAGTTCAGGCATACGAAATTTGATTTATCGTGGCTTTCCGATGTTCGTGTTATATGGTCCACTTTTGCGCTTATTCTGGTGGCTTTGATTCAGGCATTGATATACATATATGTGACCGATACCATTCATGAACTGGAAAAAGCCGTTGCGCAAACCAGGCAGGCTGTTGAGAAAGAACGGCCTTTGCTCGATAGAATAAAGGACTTGGAAGAAAAGCTGGCGGTTGTAAAGAAAAAGAGCGATGCGCTCCGTTCCATACAGGTGAGCCGTAAACGCTGGGTTATTTTGTTTGAGGATTTGTCCACTGCGCTTCCGCAAGGAACTTGGATAACCGGGATAACTCAAAGCGCAGAGCAAATGGATATAAACTGCGTAACGTGGAATTTTTCGGAGGTTGCGCTTTATATGCTTAGGTTGGAACAGAAGGAAAGCGTTACCGGAGTCACTCTTACAAGCATAAGCGCAGCTAAAGTGAGCAATGATGATGCTTATAATTTTTCGCTTAAAGTTTCATTCAATTCGCAATTGGGCATGGAAGACGGAGTTCGCTAGGAGTATGTATGGCAAGTTCACAATTTAATATAAAGGACAAGAAGAACATATACCTCGCAGTTGCGATTATTGCCTGCGTGGGTTCTTGCTACTGGTTTTATGATTCTATTTGGGTGGACTTTCAGTTTCAAAAACAAAAACTCGTGAACGACCAAAAAAATGCCCAGGCCGAATTGGATAAGATAAATGCGCAAAGAGAGCGTATCCCTATGCTGGAAGCGGATTCTACAAGGGCATCAATTGAATTTGAAAGATTAAAGGAAATGTTCCCGGAAGAAGAGAAAGTTCCGCTTCGTTTGCAGGATTTGTATGCTGTGGTCAGAGCTTCGGGTGTTAATATCCAATCATTTAAGCCGGCCGGTTCGCAGCAAAAAGAGCATTTTGTGGAGAATAACTATTCCTTTAACGTTAATGCCGGTTACCATATGCTGGGATATTTATTTGCGGAAATAGCAAACTTCAATTATCCCACAACCATAGATAATTTAAAGCTGGTTCGTTCCGGCGGCATAACGCAAGAGGTGAAGAAAGCGGAAGATCACGGATGGGAACCCATAACAATGGGTGTTTCTTTTGATTTGACTACATTTACCTCAAGGAAGAATTGATTATGAAAATGTGGCTGCCGATATTTAACATTTTGTTTTTGACAATGCTTTTGGCAGTGCCGGTTTCTTCCGAAAATTCGGAATTAGGCGGTTTTTCAATTATGCCCCCACGTATTTCGAGTATTTCCGTGCAAAAAAGTTCCGAATGGGAAGGGCTTTTAATAGTATTGGATTATCAGTTTCCAAGGGATATGGCTCCTCCGATAATCACGGATTCTACGGTTGAGATATCCATTCCAAATGCGCCGGAGTACTCCGATCTGTTTCAAACAGCGGGCTGCAGCTTTGCAAAAGGTTTGGCTTGGACCAACAATAAACTGGTTGTGTACTTGCACCAAGGCAAAAAACCGGCTGTAATGGTTATGAATAAGAGAGTGCTTTTGCAACACGAAACATACCGGGGCAAATTGGAAAGTTGGCAAGCCGCCGCAACCAGCATAAGCAAATCGGCTTACTTTTTGCCCAGTTATGAACCTTTGGCCTTGGAAGCTGCCGACTTTGCGAGACGTTTGGATAAAAGTCTTGTGCGGAACCTTCCTCTTGCGCAGACCATACAAGTTAAAAGATCCGATGCCTCTTATATGGTAACCGAAGACATAGCTTCTCTTTTCCCGTCCCCTCATGAGGGCAAGCCTTTGGAGGCCCTGGAATTCGGCGATCGTTTGAAAGTTTTGGAAAAGCGTCCTCCGTTTTACAAGGTACGCTACCATAACAAAGAGGGTTATATATATCAAAGAGATGTTCTTCAAGAAGCGGAGCTTACAACTTCTCAAAGGGATAAACTGCACCGTTTGAAAAAAGATGCGCCGGGCGGGGTAGATAGCATTGCCGCAAAATTCGGATGGAGGGATAGCGATAAGATAATTTACAGTTCTTACGGTTTCAGAGATCCTTTTGTAGAGGTTAAGGGTTTTGGAAACGATGGAATTAACATTGACAATTTGATTTTAGCGGGCGTTGTTTACGAAAATGAAATGCCCATGGCGCTTTTTTCCGATAGTAAAATTAAAGGGCAATCATACACTCTTCACGAGGGTGATACCGTTAAAAACGGCAAGGTACTTAAAATATCAAAAACCAGCGTACTGTTCCTATTGCAGGAGTATGGCGTGAGCCGCCGTTATACAATGTCTTTGCCCGATAAATATGGGGGTAACAAATGAAAGGGAGTTCAATGAAAAAAAACTTCATAGCTGTTGTTCAGCTACTCGTTCTGTCTTTGGTGATTTCTTCTTCTGCTACCATACAAGGCAGTAACAAAAGATATGATATGTCCTTTGTGGATGCGGATTTCCCATCGGTTTTCCATTCGATATCCGTGCTTGCCGGTGTTGATATACTGCTCGCTCCGGATGTTCTGGGCAGGCTGTCGATGACAGTTAGCCAAAAGACATGGCCGGAAATGATGGACATCGTGTGCAGTTTGCACGACTTGACGTGGCTTGTTGAGGGCAATTACATAAGCGTTCAAAGGACAGCCACATATCAGCAGAAGATAATAATGGAATCCGAGAAACGCGAGCAGAGCGATATGGTTGCGCCGCTCACAAGACGCAGTTTCTCAATCAGGCACGCTTCCGCTTCCGAAATGGCTTCCGTTTTGGAAACCATTAAATCAACTCGCGGGCGCATTTCCGTGATAGAGCGCAATAACGCCATAATAGTTTACGATACCGAAAGGCGTTTGGAGCAAATGCAAAACACTTTAAACGAACTCGATATCGAAACTTTGCAAATAGTTATTACCGCAAAATTGATTGTTGTTGATAGCCGCTTGGCAAACAGTTTGGGAATTGACTGGACAAAGAGCGGGCCAAACACACAAATACAGGCCGGCGGTTCAAGAGTCAATGCTAGCTTTGCCAATACGCCGAGCACGTCCGGTATATCCAATGCCTCAGGTACCAGCGGTGAAGGATTAGCCGCCGGTGTAACCCCTACAACTGCCTTGACTGTGAATGCATTCGATGGAAATATGCAAGCTGCCATTACAAATATTTTGAATGATTCGCGCTCTGAGGTTTTGGCAAGCCCGCAGATTTCAACCTTGGATCACACGGAAGCCACTATTTTTATGGGATACCAGATTTCCGAAAGAGTTGTGGATGCCAGTGGGCAATCAGCCTTGCAAATGGTGGAAAGCGGCATAAAGCTTACGGTCACTCCGCACGTTGCCGGTGACAATAGAATTTTGCTGGAACTGCGCCCCGAAAACAATGATTATAATATTGATGGGGGGCGCCTTGTGATTAGCAAGCAGGAGGCGCAAACCAAGGTTGTGGTTTCCGATGGAGAAACCGTTGTTATAGGCGGTCTAACTAAAAATGAGGAGATGGAGGCGGAAACGGGAATCCCATTCTTAAAGGATATTCCTATTTTGGGTTACCTATTCAAGAATACAAAAAAAGAAGTTATCAAGAGAGATTTGATTATATTTGTAACCCCGCGCATAATGCGCAATTATCTGTCTGATTCGCCGATGGCATCTACGCAAGATGCTGCGCCTGCAGCAAGCAGAGTCCCAGCCGGTGATGATGACGATGACAATGGTTGGGAATGATATTTGGTGTTGTTTACCTGATACTGCCGTTTTTAATGGCTTTTCCGGCCGTTGTGGCTTTTATTAAATGGAGAAATATTTCATTCAAAGATAAATTGCTCGCTCTGGAATTCGCCGGTTTTTTTGCATTTTTCCTTTTCAATGTTTTTCTCACATATCAGTATTTGTTTTTATCCGGAGCCTATAGTTACATATCTAAAATCATAGACCCTTTCTTTTTCCTTTTTTTAGTTCAAAAAGATATATCTTATGCCATTGAGAAAAAAAGACAAAGAAAACTTTTCATTTTGATATTTGAAAATGTACTGTTGCAGATTTTTGTGCATATATTCGGGCAAAATGTTTACGGCTATGAACTATTGGATTTATTTGCCCTGTTGTTCTCTATTTATGTTGCGTTTCGCATTGGCGAAGAATATCACAGAGCGGTTTATATTCCGAAAATGTCCAGGTATTTGATTATTGCGCTTGCAATTACGTGCCTTTCTTTTGATGCTTATATATTCAGGCTTCTTTTCATTTCCGTGATATTTTATGTGAGCATGGAAGGCAGGCAGGCCGAGCTTCACGCTTCGCAAATGAAGATAAAAAATCTTCTTACGGGGTGGGCAGCATTTCAGAACATGATGCGTGAAATCTCCAATTCAATTAAGGATTTTTCCAATAAAAAAGATGCGGCGAATTCTTATTTGGAAAGCCTATGCCGTTTTTTGGCTGCCAAGGGCGCTGCTATTTATGAGTGGGAGCGCAGGAGGGATTATTTTTCTTGCATAGCTGTTTCCGGCCTTTATTTTCCGCTTGGCATTGGCAGCGAAAAGCTGTTCACCAGAGTGGATTTGCTCAGAGAAATGGCTTTTAGGCAGCATGTAAAAGACAATAGATCTATAATTTGGAAATGCGGGCACGATGGAAAGAGCATATTTTTAAGCCATTCTTCGGATAATATGGAGGAGATATTTGGAAATCTATCTCAAGAAATACATTCAATAATACTTATTCCGCTTTTGCAGGAATCCGATCTTTTAGGGGTTCTTGTATTGGAAAATAAAGTGGGGAATGACTATTTAACGGAAGCGGATTTTAACATGGCCAAGAATTTTGCCAATTTTGCCGCAATCATTTTGAGTACCAGCCGCATGGCAGAGCAGAAAAATGAGAATTTGAGAATGTCTATGGAACTTATATCCGGCAATGTTATTCAGAGTTCTCTGTTTTTAAGCGAAGTTCCCAAGGTAACCGGAATAGATGTTTCGTTCTTTATGCTGCCTGCAAAGGAAATAGGCGGAGACTATTATGACTTTTTTGAGAAAGACGATAAACTTGCGGTGGTTATAGGAGATGTCAGCGGAAAAGGGGTTTCTGCCGGTCTTTTGGTTGCCATTATGCAAACATATTTGCAAAACCAGTACATGAAAGAAGATGATTTGAAAAAACTGATAATCGGTTTGAACGATTATTTATGCCGCAAGGTAGAAAACGGGATGTTTGTAACTTTGCTGTTCTTTGAATGGGATGCAAGATTGAACAGATTGCGTTATGTTAGCTGTGGGCACGAACATATTTTGCATTTCCGTTCCCAAAGCCGAGCTGTTGAGCGCATTCGTTCCGGAGGGCTTGCCCTTATGATGGACATAGATATAGAGCCTTATATAACAGAGAGCGAACTCGCTGTGGAAAAAGGGGATTCGGTTGTTTTATATACTGATGGCGTAACCGAAACCTTTAGCCCTGCGAGGGAAATTTTTGGCCTTGAAAGGCTTGTGAAATTTCTTGAGAAAAGCGGCCCCATAAGCAAAAGTTCTATAGAAAAACATCTTCCGCAAACCCTTGCGGATTGGCGTGGCGAAGCATACCAAACAGACGATATAACCTGCGTGCTTATGCAGTTTTAAGCAAGATCAAAAGAACAACACCCAGCACAATTCTGTACCATGCAAACGGAATAAAATTTTTGGTTTGAACGAATTTTAAAAGCCACACCACGGAAAGCCATGCGGAAACCGTGGCTACTATGTATGCAATAATGGATTCCGGTGTGAATAAGTTCGTTGCGTTTCCGGATTTTATTTCACCGTATAATTCATAGCTTCCGGCGGCGAACATGGTTGGTATGCCGACTAAAAATGCGAATTTAACAGCTTCCGGGCGAGCAAGCCCTATTATCAAGGCACCCATAATTGCCATTCCCGAACGTGATGCTCCGGGGAAAACAGCGGCTGTAATTTGTCCAATGGCAACAGCAATTACAACGGCCCAAGTTATTTTTGAATTCAGAACCTTTTTTTTAGCCTTATATTCCACAGCGAAAATGACTAACGCTCCTATTAACACCGCCAGTGCTATAGGCAAAATGGTTTCCGGCAATTTAAGGCCGCATTTTTTAGCGATAAAACCACCGATGCCGGTTAGGAAAAAAGCGGCAAATAATTTTAAGGCATAATCCTTATTTAAATGCGCAATGTCTTTCCAAAATACAAGCGCACAGGCAGCTATGGGGCCGATTTGTATTAAAACATAAAAAGCATCGCTATATCTGTTTCGCAAAAAATATTCGGCGATTAGCATGTGCCCCGTGGAGGAAATCGGCAAAAATTCCGTTAACCCCTCTACTAAACCTATAATTACAGCTTCAAGCCCTGACATCTAGTCCTCCCGTTTTTTCCTTTTTCTCCGCAACTTTCAAAATATGGATTTTAGGCGTTTTGCCGTAAGCAAGTTCACCTAAAGAAATCCCGATATCCGCCAGCTCCTTTGCTAAGGTTTCTCTTTCTTCCTTAACCGCATCGCCGGCAGTACCTACTTCATCTTGTATGCGAATATTCAAAATACCTCTGCTCAATGTTAAATCTGCGTGCACATTGCCTAAATTTTTTACCCTAGTTTCTATTGAAAAGGAAATTGGAGAATCTTGCCGGTTTTTGGAGTTGCCTTTGCGCTCGTCTTTTACTTTTAACCTGCCTTTTTGCAACTCTCCTTCGTGCATAAAATAAAATATATTTTCCTTATCGTTTTGCGGCCTAGTGTCTTGGTCAATGCGCGTCCATTGAATTTGTTCCTTTAAATTTTGCAATACCTGCTTTGTTTCCTCATGCGTTTTGCTCGCATGTTCGTTTGGATTTGCCGTGTTCGGTTGCTGTTCAACATATTTTTCCAAAACTTTCTCAATAGCTTTTTGCAGAGTTTCCGGTTGCCATGTTTTTCCGGTAGGCAATTCTTGCAATAATTCTCTTCTAACAGGCTCCGGCAAATTTTTAAATAAATCACCCTCGTAATTTCCCAGCGGTTGATATCTTAAAAGCGTTTGCGTAATTTGCGGAGGGAGCGGTTTTTCTGTTGGAAATTGCTCGCTGGTCACTAGCCTCCATAAAAGATTTTCTTGCTCCTTTGAAACATTTGCTCCCTGCTCGGTTTGCAGAGATAATTCATGAATGCCGCTTGCGAATAATTTTACCAAATCCGGATTTTCTGGCAATTTTCCAAAAGATAAAATTGTATCCCGAACATTTAGTGTTTGCTGGGTTAAGGGCAAATCTGTTTTCAGCCAAAAATTCCTTTCCTCATTTGGAATAGGCACGCTGGCAACCCAAGGTTGCAAAATAAATTTTGACTCGGGTGGCTGGGATGGTTGAGCTGGTTGGGATTGCTGAGATGGCTGAGGTGGCTGCTCTGTGATTTGATAAAGCGAAAAAGCCAGTTCAATTTTTTGCGTAAAATTTTGAACTGTATTTTGCGGAATATATGCGGAAATTTGTTGAGGCGAAAAATTTTTCGGCAAAGGAATTTCAAAAACAGGGGGTGTTTTCTGCGGTACCTGTACCTCGGTTTGAATTGTTAACGGTGTAATTTGAATTCGTTCGCTTTTTAGATTTAAATTAACTTCTGCGAAAACCGGTTTTTCGCCAAATGCTATGGATAAATTTTTCACCAAATCCTTTGGAATTTCAATACCCGTTTTTTGAAAAACTATTGCTTCCAATTCCCTTAACGGTGCGTTTTGCAATTCCTTTGGCATACCCAACGCCTTTAACTCTTGCAGCGCATCGGAAATTACCTGAAATGTAGGCAGAGGTATATTTTGTGCAACTTGCGTAATTTGCACAGGTTGCGTGGTTTGCGTATTTTGCGGGACTTGCGCTGTTTGCGGGGGTTGTGTATTCTGTATATTTTGTACAGGTTGCGTAATTTGCATAGGTTGCACAGGTTGCGTATTTTGCGGAACTTGCGCTGTTTGCGGGACTTGTGCTGTTTGTGGAATTTGCGCAGTTTGTACGGTTTGCTTATTTTGCGATACAATTTGCATGGTTATGGCAACGGCGCTTCCGAAATCATTTTTAGAAAGAGCTAAAATCAATTTGTTTTCCGGTGGAATTTCAAGGCTTGGCTGTAAAATTTTTACTGCTTCGGCAACAAGGTTTTTTATATTCTCCGCAAGCACAATTTTTTCCGCAGGTACAGATTTATCCGCAAAAGCATTTAAATTTTGCTGAATAGTCGTGAGCAAATTCAGCAAATTTTTCACAGGGATATTTTCCTGATTTACGGGAAGGTTATCTCTTGCTTTTGACAAATGCTGCGCAAGCTCCGGAAATTGATTTTTCAATTCCAAAATCAAACGAGATATTTCATCTATTAACTTTAATCTTTCGGTGTTTAATTGAACGGCGACTTTTTCTGTGATTTGAGAATTGGTAGTTAGTTGAGAGTTGAGAGTTGAGAGTTGAGAGTTAGTTTCTTTTTCGGTATTCAGAGATTGACCGGTCTGCATCTGTTCACCGGCAAAAGCCAAACGTATAAAAGCATCAATTTTCAACTCTCAACTCTCAACTCTCAACTCCTCACTCACCCCTCTCCCTTGCCAGTCTAATAACCGTTTCAACTTGGTCTCGGGGAAGGCTTAGCCATTTTGCAATTTCACCGGGCGTACGTCCTTGCCTTGCGTAATCTAAAATTTGCTTTTTTTCTCTAGCCCTGCGGTCGTAGGTTGTTTCGTCCACAGGTGTCCGGATATTTTTTGTATTGTTGTTGGGGCTTGGAACCATGATAGTTTGAGTATTAGTCACAGCTTGCGTTTTTGTGACGGCTTGCGTTTTTCCGGTGCCGTATTTGCGCAGGGATTCAAGTGCTTCGGCCATTCTTTTAACCGCCTCGGTCACTCTTTGTTTTGCCGTTTTCCTTAGCTTGGGAGGTTCAGGCTCGGTTGAAGGCATTTCCGCCGGTTTAACTTGAGGAAGCGGAGGCTGGCGGAAACGGGTGGAGAATACGGTTGGGTCCAAGCCCCCTAGAGGCGGTGGCGGTGCAGGCTCCGTTTGCAAGTTCCTCAATCTTTCGGTAACCTTCTCAACTTCTTTGGAGCGGCGGCTTATCTTTATTATCAGGAATATAATTATGGCGAGCAATATGGCGGCTGTAATGGAAATGCCTTTTATCAAGGAATCTATCAAATCGGTTTCTTCTTCTTTTATGCTTTTAGGGGCTTCTGTCTTGTTTATGGCGTTTCTGGTTAATAGAATGCGTTCCCATAGGTTTTTCTGGGTATCTTTAAGATTTTTTAGCAATCTATCATCTGTTTCTCTGCGTATCACAAAGCTTATGGTTTCCAGAGAATCGTATAATAGCTGTAATTTTTCGGGGTTTGCTTCCCCATAAATTTCCGCTTTGCCGGAAGATTTTGGAAATAATTCCTCGGGGTCAAACCCCGCAAAGCGCATAAGGGCATAAAAGCCTATGAGCAAGGCTATTAAAGCTAATATTACAGTGACGATTTTTTTCAATATAAGAAATATAGAAACTTTGCCGTGCCAGCGCGAGCCTCTATCCAAGGCCTTTCCAAATGCGTCAACTCGCTAAGCTATGCTCCTGACTTATCACCGTAAAATTCAATAACTTATATATTTCGCCACATCAAAAATATTGCACATAGCAAAGCCCTTTTTTTGAAGAATATAGAAAAAATTTCCGGCATTGTTTTGTATATTCGTCTAATATATGCTCTTATATCATGGTAGTTATTTGGAAATTAAAAAGCCGCAAATACTTGCAGGAAAATATGCTAAGGATTTTGGGACGGGTTTTTATTGCACAGCTTTAATGGAACAAGCGATTCGATGGGCAGGTCGCTATAATTCCCCTATACTGAATATTTATGAATATGAAAGAGATTTTTCATTGAAAACAAGAGAATTTTCCGAAATGACGGAAGAATGGCTGGATTTCATAATTTTTTGCAGAAGCGGGAAAAAACACGATTATGATATTGTAAGCGGCCCAATGGCAAATGACCAAATTTACAACTACATAAGCGATTATATGGATGGAGCAATAACAAGGGAACAATTTTGGGTTCTGGCAAAATTCAAGCACCCTACGCATCAAATAACATTTTGCGCAGAGCTTGCACTTAAAGGCTTGAAGTTTGCTAAAAGCGAGGTACTGAAATGATAGGCAGGGAAATTAAGGAACATAACGATTTATTTTTTGTATGCTCTCTGATAGATTATATAGCGCGCAAGGTTAAATCGCATAGGAGCACGGTTGTAAATTCAATAGGAAAAGAGGAATTAAATAGAATTTTTAGTTTGGCAGATGTTTATCATTCGGAAAATATCGATAAAATAAGCGATGAATTTATAGAAAAATTTGCCATTTCAAGTGATAATTTTCCCACCGAAAGCAAATACGCCCTTCCTTCGCACTGGGACATAGGCAAGGTGTATAAGAGGTTAATCATAAATATAGCCGAATACGAGCAGATAGATTTTATCTCTGCGCTTATTAAAGCTTATAATTCGATTGTTTCGGAAAAAATAGAGAACTTCAACAGCAGTCTATATTACGAGAACCCAAGTTATATTTTCGCTTGCTACCGAGAAAATAAGGTGTTGTGAAAAAGTATACAGAATTAGCCAAAATGGGTTGGGCTACCCTCACAGGCTGTGTATCATTTTACTAAATTATTTATCGGCCCAACGCCATTCCGTTGAGGAACTCCACATTGATCGGATTAATTTGTCCTCTTTAAGTTTATCTATTATTTCAAGGTCGTCCGGCAATATTGTTATCAAGATTTTTCCAGAGCTAATTTCCACTTTAAAGAAGTTATTTTTATTTTTTAATAAATAACTTTTAACAAACTCTATTTGCTCGTCCCGCTCTTTTTTAGTAGTTTCCGAATTATCAGGGTTATATCTTTTTACAAAAAAAGCACTACAACATTGCTCATAAGTCATTTCAATGGAACTGCTGCTGTTGAGTTCTGACAATTCTGAAAACTCAAAGGATATAGTATCGATTATAGTATTGATTTTTTTACTGAATGTTTGCGGATACCAATCTTCAATTTCTTGGATGGTTGCCGAAGGGGTTTGAGGATCTTTTTGCCATATTTTCTCAAGAATCTCTCTATAACCTATATAAAGGCATCTTTTATCTATATCTAATTTTTGAGGAATTCTGCATTTATAATACAGATATGAAGCGACATGATTTTTGTCAAAAGCTTCCTGTGTACGTACTTTGAAAAGTCCGCAATTTCCGCAGTAATACCGGGTATAACCATCATTCTCGTCATATTTTACATTGTCTGCAGAAATATTTCCACCGCAAACGTAACATTTCGTTGTCATTTTAGCTTCTCCTTTTCGCCGATTTTTGTTTTATCCCGCCAAAGCCTTTGGGAAAGTTAAGGTTTGGCAGGTTTTATGCCACCATTGGCACAAATTCTTTGTATTCGCCGCTTGCCTTTGACTAGCGGCGGCGCTTCGCACTAGTCCTGAACGCAGCGAACGCTACCCAAATGATTGCTGGTGGTCCATAAGGCACTCTCGCGGTTGTTGTTCATAGACAGGTTGGCTATGACAACACCAGTATATTCGTCCACTGAGCTCCTTGCGGAACTCCACCAATTACCAATGGATCCGGCATTTATGAAGCTGCCATTGTGAATGGATTGTTGACCGCCTGGCAGAGCAGAAAAGCCGTAGTCATCCGTACCGGGTTTATAATTGCTACCAGTATTCCAACCTGTTACTGACTTCAATTTTTTTCCCGCTGTATTATCACCGCCAACACCAGTAATCAGCAAATTCCATTCCGCTGGGCTGGGTAAATGCCAGCCATCAGGGCAAATGCCACGAACTCCACTAGGAACAGCGTATGAGCTTGCTGAATTGTTCATAGCCGTTTCCCAATAGTAAAGCCTGCCGTATTTCACGCAGTTGCCTTGACTGTCACCACCTGTATCGTCGCCATAGCATTTACTCTCTGAAGCTTCGTAATTCAAATTCTCCGCCATCCAAGTTTGCTCGCCAATAGTCACATACACATATTTTTTACCATCTCGCTCATCGCAAAACTGCTTTTTCATTTTACCGTAATGTTCAACCTGTGCTTCTGGGTCAAAACCCGTGCACAAGCCTCCGTATGAACTGCTGCTCACCGCACCGCTCGACGAACTCAATGTCTCAGAGGAAGAACTACTTGGCGTAGGCTCAACCGATGAACTGGATTTTACGAGGTCGGGGTTGTAATTAATCCCGTCCGGATCATAAGGGTTGTCGCGCTCAACTTGCGTACAACCCAAAAGCAAAAATGCTATAAACACAAAACTTAAAACCATATATGCACTCCTATTCCTGCTGCCAAAAACGCACAGCCCAAAGCAAAAGAAACATTCCTTGCCGTCTTGGCATCCTCCACTTTCTCCCAGCCATTGCCAAAATCCGAATGCCCGATAGGTGGTTCGTCATCATCAACTGTATTTATTATTGCTATGCGTTTTTGCTGACCGTAAGCGGCAAAGGCGAGAAGCATAACAATGGAGAGGAACCGTTTCATATTGAAACTCCTT
>LIUG01000046.1:480-4983 GCA_001462245.1 Candidatus Fibrimonas termitidis | reverse complement strand
ATTGTGCTTGCCACGGCATTCACCCTTTCCTGCTCGTCCGATGATAGCGGCGGCCCTTCGTCATCGCCTGACGGCGGTGGCTCAAATTTGTCTGATTTGCCAAAACAGATGTATCTCTTTGAAGGAGACAAAAAAGAAAGATACGAAGGCAATGGCGATATATTTATGCCTCTTATGAAATATAAAAATGTCCATTGCTGGAGTAGTGATGGTGATGATGTGTGTGAATGCACTAACTATGACGACGTTGTATCTTCATGTAAACGGGAGGATGTGTACGATACCCTGCAAGCAGGAAATATTCAAAATGGGCAAATAGTATTGAATTTGCCAAAAAGCATAGATAGCAAGTATTTGATTCTTAGAGGGTATTTTCAGTCCTGCGATGATAAGTATATATCTTGTATCAATGTTGTTGCTCCACCAAATCTCATGCTTGAATTTAGTGAGGGGGCTAAAGTTACAGTTACTATTCCTGGCAGAAACGATTGCCGTGCTAGGCTTTATATGACAAAATCGGGTGAAAGGACGGGAGAAACAGCACTTGTGTATGCTTCAGTATCCGGAAAAGTTACCGGAACTAGAATGAAAACTTATCCGGGTGAAGAATCTTCAACAGAAGATTACAACTTGAATTTTTCACAAGGCTGGAACCTTATTTATTTCTATTCAGGTAGTGGTAGTGATAGAAATGTTGTATATTGGGTCACTGACCTTCCAACCGACACCACATTGGAATGGCAGCTTAGATGTTATGACAATTAAATTGGATTAAAATCCATAAACTCATTCCCACTCAATAGTAGCAGGCGGTTTGTGCGTAATATCATAAAACAACGCACCTGCCCCGGCTTCTTTTAACTTTGGCCACAAGTTGTCTTTAAGCCGGTTTTGGTCTATTTGCGCAAAACTGGCCGTCATCGCCTCCGCACTGTTCACAGGGCGCATAAGAACGCAGGGCTTGTCTGCGATTTTGAGCGGCAACAAAACAACAGGCATTTGCCATATTTTGTTGTATAGATTATTTTCAAGCAAAAAATTATTGCAAATATTGTCAAAAATTCTGAGTTGATCAAGGGCGTTTTTTTCGCAATATAGTTTTGTCGGTTCCGGAGGTGAATCCGCAATGCGCCCAACCAGCCATGCCAAACGATTGATTTCCGCAAAACGGTTTATCAAAGCCGTGCTGTGCCTTTCCAAAATTTGCCAAGGGAGTTCGCTCTCTATAAGCAAAGGTTGAGCGTAAGTTCTTGCATCCCCCTGCACACCTACGCTTTTTATTGGGAGCAACAGCCCTTTTAGTGCAGCTTCGCTTAAAGCACTTTTTAAGCCCGAAATTTCATCCAGCGTTTTGCCAACCGCACCTCCATCGCTGCACAGCAAACGAACTCCAAGGCCGGGGCCGGGGAAGGGGTGCCGCCATACAAGAGCATGCGGTATGCCGAGATCTTCACCTAAGTATCTAACCTCGTCTTTATATAGGTCTGCGAGCGGTTCCAGCAACAAGCCTTTTTTTTGCAAATCCAAAACGCCCTGCACACGGTTGTGATGGGTTTTAATCACATCCGCATTTTCCGTCCCGCCGCTCTCAATGGTGTCCGGGTAAATGGTGCCCTGAGCTATGAGCCATTCATTCTCGTTGAGCGAGAGACGTTGCATTTCGCTGTCTTTAACTTTGAGAAAAGTTTCGCCTATTATTTTGCGTTTCTTTTCCGGTTCTGTTACACCTTGCAATGCGGCTAGAAAATCTTCGCTTGCATCGCAAATTTGCAGATTGTTCATACCCTCTTTTTTCAAATAATCCATCACTTGGCGGCTTTCGTTCTGCCTCATCAGGCCGTTGTCTATGTGCAAGCCCAAAACTCTTTCGCTACCCAAAACTTTATTCAAAAGCACAAAAGCTACGGTGGAATCCACACCGCCGCTCACCAGCAAAAATACCTTTTTGTTCCCTGCTGCTTCAATTATTTTTTCGCTTATCTGCGGCAAATAGCTTTTGATGTTCCAAGATTTTTTGCATTTGCATATATTCAACGCAAAGTTTTCCAAAAGCTGCTCACCAAACTCGCTGTGCGTAACTTCCGGATGAAACTGTATGCCGTAAATTTTTTTGTGGGTGTTTTCCACTGCGGCAAATTCGCAGTCGCTTGTCTTTGCCACAACCTTAAAACCGGTTGGAAGTTTTGAAACATGGTCTCCGTGGCTCATCCACACTTGGCTTTTTGCAGGAATGTCTTTCACAAGCGGGCTTTCATCGTCTGCAATTTCCAAACTCGCTATGCCGTATTCCTTTACTTTTTCAGGGCTTACCTTGCCGCCAAGGCTTTGTGCTATGAGATGATGGCCGTAGCAAATCCCCAGCTTTGGAACATTTATATTTAAAATCGCTTTGTTGAATGCCGGAGCATTTTTTTCGTAAACGCTCATCGGGCCGCCGCTGAAAATGATTCCTTTCACACCTTTCAAACGCTCTACGGAGCTATTAGGCGAAAAAATGCGGGTAAAAACACCGAGCCTTCTGATTCGGTTTGCTATTAAATGTGCATATTGGCCGCCAAAATCCAAAACGGCAATTGTGTCCGTAGGTTCTGAATTTTGCTTTTCAATAACCGCTACCACCTGTTCCGCACCTAGATTTTTAAATCCGCTTAATGTTAAAAATTTGCTCAATGTGCTGTTGTTTGCAAATTCCAGTTTTTTAATGTGGATGTTCTCTTTTTTGCACAGAGCGGTAAAGTCGCTTAGGGTAAAGAGATGTATGTTTGGGGTGTTATACCACTCGTGAGGCAAAAACTTGCTCTTTGGCATACGTCCGTTCAGTGCAATGGTTTTGCGAACCATCCAATTTCCGAAATTCGGGAAAGTCACAACGGCCTGTTTGCCTATGCGAAGAATTTCCAAAAGAACCTCTCTCGGATTTTGCGTTTCTTGAAGCGTTCTGTTAAAAATCACAAAATCAAAACTGTTGTCCGCTATTTGCGAAAGCCCTTCCTTATCCAAATCCCTTTGTATTACAGGCACATTGAAATCCAAGCAATGCAAAACACCCTTAAAGGAACGGTCAAAGCCCACGCCCACAGCCTTTCTCTCTCGCCATAAAGCGTGAAGCAAGCGGCCATCTCCGCAACCTATGTCCAAAACACTCGCATTTTGCGGTATAAGAGCGGAAATGCGGCTTATGTCCTCTGCACTTGTAAATGCCTGACGGGTATAATTTTCATCACGACGTTCAACGGAGCGAACATCCAAAAAGCGAGATAGCAAATTCCCCAAATCGTTGGTTTCCAGCAAAAAGCCATCGTGCCCTAAATTGGTGTTTAGTTCCACACTGCTCACAATCTTTTTTTGGTTCAAAAGCGCAAAAGTCAACCTGTAGGATTCCTCCGGCGTGAATAGCCAGTCGCTGCTCAAATGAACGCACAGAAATTCCGCATTGGCACGAGCAACCGCATTTTCCAAAGAACCGTATTTCTCCTCCAGGTTGAAATTATCCATAGCCCACGTTAGGTGCAGGTAGCTGTTTGCATCAAAGCGGTTCACAAATTTTTCGCCTTGGTGGTCAAGGTAGTTTTCAAGGGCAGAACCGGTGTAAAATTTCTTCGGGTCTTTGGGCAGATTTTCCGCATTGTCAAAACGGTTTCGCATGGATTCCGCCGAAAGGTAGGTGATGTGCGCAATTTTCCGGGCGCTCGCCAAGCCGTTGGAGGGTTTTTTTTGCTCGGTGTAATCTCCGCCGTTAAAATTTTCATCGTCTAAAATAATTTTTCGCCCGACTATTTCAAAACCGAGAGCCTGTGCGGAAAGCCTTGTTCCGCTGGCTATGAGCGCACACCGTTCAACAAAATCGGGGTATTCCAAAGCCCATGTGATAGCTTGAAACCCGCCCATTGAACCACCGATTACGGCGAAGAGTTTTTTGATTTCCAAATGGTCTGCGAGTTTTTTTTGCGCATTCACCATATCGCCTATTGTGATGCGGGGGAATTTTGAGCCGTAGGGTTTGCCTGTGCGGGGGTCTATGGAAGTTGGGCCGGTTGTCCCTTTGCATCCGCCCAGATTATTGCTGCAAACGATAAAAAATATGTCCGTATTTATCGGTTTGCCGGGGCCTATCATGGCATCCCACCAGCCGATGGATCTAGGGTTGTTTTCATCATGCAAGCCTGCGGCGTGTGCATCTGTGGTAAAGGGGCAGCAAATCCATATGACCGGAGAAGCCCCCTCTCTAAAGTCGCCGTAAGTTTCGTAGCGAAGCGTTAACTCCGGCAAAGCATCGCCGCTTTCCAAAACAAAACCCAGTTCGGAGCGAAAGACAAAGTCCTTCGGCTGCACAAGGCCTATGCTGCTGCCTGATTCTAATGGCATGGTTGAGGGCTAATGTAGAAATTTCCAAGCAAGGTTCCAAGCACAGGCTCCAGATAGCCCACGAGCATCAGCTTGAAGCTGGCCCTCGCTGCCGTAATATTTAAGTTTTCTACTTTTCCTCAATATGCGGGAATTCAA
>LIUG01000046.1:0-288 GCA_001462245.1 Candidatus Fibrimonas termitidis | reverse complement strand
TTCCGAGAAAGTTCGCCAGATTATTGCTATGGTGGAAAAGGGGCAGTATTTCACCATAAACAGAGCTAGGCAGTATGGCAAAACCACAACGCTTTCTTTTATGGAAAAAATATTGCGAAAAAATTACACCGTTATCAGAACGAGTTTTGAAGGCGTAAGCGAAAGCATGTTTGAAACAGAAACTAATTTTTGCCAAGGGCTTCTTTATATATGCTCAAAATATTTCAGCGAAAGAGATTTGCCCGGTTCTGAGATCTGGATAGACAGCACGGTTACAACTTTCGATTT
>LIUG01000045.1 GCA_001462245.1 Candidatus Fibrimonas termitidis | reverse complement strand
ATAAAATATGAATATGTTTTTGAGATAAAGTATGCCAAAACCGAAGCAACGGAAGCGGAGATAAAGGCGAAATCTGATGAGGCTTTTTTGCAAATAGAGAAGTATAAGAGGGATGAGCGTTTTGTCGGGAGAGATGATTTGAAATTTGCCGCGTTGGTGTTTAGGGGAAAGGGAGATTGCAACGCACACACAATTCTTTGCCATTGTCAGAACCCCGATGCCCCCGATTTTTAGGATTTAGGGGATTTCAGCATTTTATGTTGCCTAATCGGGAATAAGTTTACCCGCAGACTTGGTAAAGCTTTTGTAGATGGGCATCTTTAATAAAATGCGGGAAAATCTTTTTCATCGGAGGTATCGGGGTTCTGTCGCTTTATACTTCTGATTTCTTCAAGAGCTTTTCTGGCATCGGCATTATTTGGGTCTATTCGCAAGGCTGATTCATAATCCGCAATGGCTCTTTCGTGATCTCCTTTGTTGTCATACACAAGTCCCCTAAAGAAATATGCCTCCGCATCATTCGGATCCAGCCGTATAATTTCGGTATAGTCGGATATAGCTCTGTCGTAGTCACCTTTTTCATAATACGCCAAGCCCCTATAGTTATATGCATTCGCTTTCCGATTGCAACCGGTTAATGCTGGTAAGAAAATGCCAGCCTTGAGCAGAAACAATGCAATTTTTGTACAAAATGACATAAAAGTCTCCTGTGTTTGTCCCGTTCTGTTCCTTCGCCAAAACCTGGGACATTGTTTTGGCTATGTTCGCACTACCATGATGCAATTGTTTGCTTTAGGCTAGCGGCGAGCTTCGCAATAGTCCTGAAGACAACGAACTGAAAACAAGTTGTTCTTACGGTAGTAGTACCAGCCGACGTACCCGTGGCTGTAGAGCATGAACCGGCTGAAGGTACCCTCAGAACTCCACCAGAAGCCGCTGAGGCCGACACTGCCGAAACTGCCATCCGAGCGGCCGCCGCCGCCCGGCAGGGCCGAAAACCCGAATTCATCGGTGCCATTGCCATTCTTATTCCACCCGCTTTTGGATTTCAATTTTTTACCTGCCACTACCTCATCCAACTCTTTCCACTCGCTTTTGCTCGGCAAATGCCAGCCGGAAGGACAAGCTGTCATAGCACTTTCCCAATTATACAATCTACCGTATTTCGCACAATTAGCAGAGTTGTTATCGTAGCATACACTGCCGGTTGCATCGTAATTCAAATTCTCCGCCATCCAAGTTTGATTGCCTATTTTGACGGTTTTGTATTTATTGCCGTCTCGTGAATCTGTGAATACACCATTAATAATAATAATAATAGAAGAGACATTATTGGGGTCTGTTCGCCAGTCTAATACTGAAAAATCTATGGTGGGGCCATCTATGATGAAGTACTCAACTAGTATCACTTCATAAAAAACTGACAGGCTTTTGGTGAAATTGCCGCGGGCTTTGCCGTAATCGCCTTTTCTAGCATATGCATAGGCTATATCGATATATGCCTCTATGAATTTTGGATCTAGTCGTATCGCTTCGTTATAGTCAGATACGGCTTTGTCGTAGTCGCCTTTCCAATAATACGCCTTGCCCCTATTGTGATATGCTTCTGCACTATTCAGACTACAACCGGTTAATGCTATGGCAAGAGCAATGCTTGCCGTGGATAGAATAAACTTGGTTTTGCTCATATATAAACTCCTATGGTTATTTCCCGCTTCAATTCCACCTGCCAAACCTTTGGGGACACAAGGCTTGACAGGGTTTGTGCCGACATTGCTTTCAGCTAGCGGCGGCTAATGTTATATTGATTTTTGTGTCAAATCAATAAATTCTTTCATATAGTCGCATATATCTTGTGCCGGCAAATTTTTATCATTTTCGTCAAATTTAATTCTCAGCATTAAAGTGTCAAACTTTGTCTCTTCAAAAATTAAAGGTTTTCCTTTTATCTTTTGGCCATGAAAACTCGCCAAGTTTTTTTCGATTCTGCTTCTATTGCATGCGGCCTTTTTTCTTCTATAAAAGCCAATTTTAGGTATGCCGGAATCCGGAAAATCAAAAATATAGCATTGTTGGCTGTAATAGCAATTGTCGGGATTTTCCGGCTTGCTGTTATCAAAAGGGGCTACACCTTCTGACAATCTAATGAGTGCCCATTTATTGATTTTGCCAGCACGATTTCCCTCCGCAACTTTTCCATCGCTGCTTGTGGTGTATTTTTTACATTTTAGTGGCGGTTGTATTTCTACTTGCCTGTTTTTGTTGTCCGGGTCGTTATCCCAGGTTTTCACAACTTTTTCTATAGTTGCCATTTTCCTAACTCTCCTTTTCCCCGGTTTTTGTTTTATCCCGTCAAACCTTTGGGGACACAAGGCTTGGCAGGTTTCGTGCCACCATGGCACAAATTCTTTGTATTCGCCCATTGCTACGCTACGCTTCGCTATGGGCGGCGGCTAGGCTGCAAGCAGTCCAACCGCTTAGTCCTTGAGACAACGAACTGAAAACAAGTAGCCCTTATCGTCGTTGAACCTGTTCACGTAGCTGCTGTAGCCCATGTCCCGGTCGTAGGCGTTGGTGCTATTGTACTCCGTGGAACTCCACCAGTAGCCGCTGCCGCCGACCTTGTCGAAAATGCTACCAGGGCGGACGAGGCCGCCCGGGAGGGCCGAAAAGTCGTAATCGTCCTCGCCATTGCCGCCACTGTTCCAACCTGTTTTTGCCTTCAATTTAGTTCCCGCCGTACTCGAACCACCAACGGCTGTCATTAACGCATCCCATTCTGCATCGCTGGGCAAATGCCAATTTTCTGGGCAAACACCACGAACTCCGCTGGGAACAGCGGTTGAGCTTGCCGAATTGTTCATAGCCGTTGCCCAATTGTAAAGCCTGCCGTAAGTGTCGCAGTTGGCAGAACTGTCGCTATAGCATTTGCTGCCGCTTGCTTCGTAATTCAAATTTTCCGCCATCCAAGTTTGAGTGCCAATAGTCACATACACATATCTTTTGCCGTCTCGCTCATCGCAAAACTGCTTTTTCATTTTGCCGTAATGTTCTCTTTCAGTCCCATATACAAAACCTGCACACAAACCTCCGTATAAACTGCTGCTAGACGTAACACTTGACGAACTAGGCAAGGCAGACGAACTAGACGGTTCAACCGAACTGCTGCTCGACACATCGTCGCTTGACGAACTCGGCAAAGCAGACGAACTGGATGGTTCAACCGAACCGCTGCTTGGCACATCATCGCTAGACGAACTCGGAACATCCGAGCTTGAGCTTTGAACCTCCGAACTCGAACCGGATATTTTTACGAGACTAGGGTCGTAATTTATCGCTTTCGGATCTTCCGGGTTGTCACGCTCCGCTTGCGTGCAACCTAAAAACAGGAACGGTATGAACAAGACTAAAACCATATATGCACTCCTATGCCCGCCGCCAAAAGAATGCTTCCCAATACATAAGAAACATTCCTCGCAGTTTTGATATCCTCTACTTTTTGCCAATCATTGTCAAATTCCGAATTCGCACCACTCTTAGCACTCATGGATTTGTATTCATCGTGCTTGCTTCCCACTTCGCTATTCTTGTATATGCCATAACCCACAAACGCAGCCCCCGCTATATCCAGCGCAAGAGCCGCCCAAAAAGATTTATCGGATGGCAGGTATTTTCCCACCTGCGGGTCAATTCTCTCCGTCACCAAGCCGCTTATGCCCTCGGGAATGGGAGGCAAAACAGGTACGGTACCCACCGATAATTTACTGAACATATCGGGTGCTTTATTGTTTATGGCAGACAGCAGGCCGTATATGTCTTTGGAAGCTTCATCCGTGAACGAGCCTATCAAATTGCCGCTACCCACATCGTAAAGCTCTACCTTGATGGTCAAATTATCGCCGAAACGCCCTATTCGCCCTTGGCCTATGTAATCTGCGCTTATCTCCCTTCCCAGTTTAGCCAAGCAGCCTTCCGATTCCTTGCATTTTCTAACCATATCCTCTTGCGAGCCTAGAAAAGCAACTATGCTCTGCTGGGTCATCACGGCGTAACTTTTTTCCGGCAGTGTTTTAACGGCAATCTCACGAAGCCTGTCCGTCAGATGGCTGAGTTCCGAATGCCCGACAGGCGGTTCGCCGTCATCAACCGTGTTTATTATAGCTATGCGCTTTTGCTGCCCGTAAGCGGCAAATGCGAGAAGCATAACAATGGAGAGGATCCGTTTCATATTGAAACTCCTT
>LIUG01000044.1:31409-39869 GCA_001462245.1 Candidatus Fibrimonas termitidis | reverse complement strand
GGGGGGGGGGTCTAAAAATGCGCGACTGAGCAGAAGACATCATTCTCTCTGCTTTTGTATGTGTATTTGCAATCACATTTCTGGGTATAGACACCATATGAGCTAAAATATAGAAAAAGAAAACAAAAAAAGCAAGGGTTTTTTGAAAAAAAGTTAAAATATGTGATAAATGGGCAAAAATGGCGTTTTTTGCGCAAAAACGACCCTGTAGGGGCAAGGCGAGCCTTGCCCTTCTTATTCGATCAACATGACCACCGGTCAGTGAACCTCATTGTCGCATTTAAATCCCTCACATTCCCCCCCAAAAAACAAACCTCCTGCCTTGAATATAGCAAACGATGATTAACTCACAATTTTCTACATTTCCCCTGACATACGAGGATTATTATATGGCTTATTTAAACAAAGTGATGCTTATGGGCAATCTTGGCAAAGATGCAGAGGTTCGTCTTACCCAGAACAATAAAAAAAGGGTTTCTTTTTCCCTTGCCACCACACGTAGGTTTCGCAATCCCAATACCGGCGAAATGCAAGACGATACCGCTTGGCATAATGTTGTAGCATGGGACAAGCTTGCCGAGCGTATAGAGAAACTTGGAATTAAAAAGGGAACTCCGCTTTATGTTGAAGGCAGAATTTCTTACCGCCAGTGGAATGAACCCCAAACAGGGCAAAAACACAATGTGACTGAAATTTTGATGGATAATTTTGAGTTCTTGGCTCCCAGGCACAGCAGCAGCTATGCAGGCGAAAACGGAGATTCCTTTGATGCGCCGATGCCGGCCAATAACCTGCCTCCCCCGGCTAATGACTCAGATGACCAACTGCCGTTTTAAGGAGTTTTTATTTGAATTATGATTGACGCAAATCTTGTACAAGTTGTAATTTTATGGTGCGTCACGGGCGTGGGCATTATATGCGCCATGAATGCCCGAGGCCTTCTTAGGCAGTTGGTGTCTTGGTTCATAGTTATTGCAATGATTGCGACGGCAGCGTTTTTTTCTTACATGAAAATTGAGTCCGTTAAACAGGAAATAGGTTTGACTTCTGCTTTGGATACAAGACCTGTGATGAGTTTTGCGCCTGCAAATAGGGGGAACGATACTTTAGCTGCTAGCTATACTGTTGCGGAAAAGCAAATATTTGAAAGTATTATTGCTATTTCGGACTCTATTATCGCTTTCCCAAATTGGAAAGATATATATTCGCAGGGTATTGAAAAACGTGAGAATTTTGAAAGCAAGGCTCTTTTTTTGAGAAACAAGAGCATGAATTCTTACAGGCAAATCAGGAATTTAACACCGCCGGACGATAAAAAACCGTCTTATGATACTTTGCTCGCAGCAGCGGAAAATTTAAGGCTTGCAGGCTATGAGGTTCATTATCAGTTCAGTTTGGAAGCTGATACTTTGGGCGAGAGCATTATTAAGGCTCGCGAATACGCAAGTCAGGTGAAATCGGTAGTTTTTTCTATAATGAACAAGGAGTAAAAATGAAAAATGTAGCAATAGTAGGAGCAACAGGCGCAGTAGGGCAAGAGTTGCTAGCCATTTTGGCGGAGAGAAATTTTCCGCTCAAGTCTTTGAAGTTGTTGGCTTCGGCCAGGAGCGCAGGCAAAAAAATAAAATTCAAAGACGAGGAAATAGAGGTGCAAGAACTTCGCCACGATTCCTTTGAAGGCGTGGATTTGGTTTTGTCTTCTGCGGGCGGTTCCATTTCAAAAGAGTATATGCCTTCCGCAGTCAAGGCCGGAGCGGTGGTTGTGGATAACACATCCTATTTCAGGATGGCCCCTGATGTTCCGCTTGTGGTGCCGGAGATAAATCCGCAGGAGATAAAAAAGCATAAGGGTATTATAGCCAACCCGAATTGCAGCACAATAATAATGCTTTTGCCGTTATTCCCTTTATACAAAGTTTTTGGCGTTGAAAGAGTTCATGCGTGCACCTACCAAGCCGCAAGCGGAGCAGGCGCAACGGCTATGGAAGAACTTCGTTTGGAGAGCGCTGCCCTTGCGGAGGGAAAAACCTTTACTCGCACGGTTATTCCTCATCAATACGCATTTAATTTGTTCCCGCACAACTCCCCTTACAATGACGGAAGCCCGGAAAAGGCAGCGGCGGTTAAAGCTCCAAACGGTTATTGCGAGGAGGAATGGAAAATGGTTGCCGAAACCCATAAAATTTTTGGAGACAATAATTTGCGGGTAAATGCCACTTGCGTAAGGGTTCCGGTTTTGAGAGCGCATTCCGAAGCGTTGAACATAAGGCTTTCCAAAAAGGTGAACGTTGCGGAGATATATGATGTTTTGCGCAATTCGCCCGGTGTTGAAATCTTGGAAGACTCTCCAAAAAATCGTTGGCCCATGCCCATAGACGCGAGCGGCAGGGATCCTGTGCTGGTAGGCAGAGTTCGTGTGGATCAATCTCAGGACAATACTTTTGATATGTGGATAGTAGGCGACCAGATACGCAAAGGCGCAGCTTTGAATGCTATACAAATAGCGGAACTGTTGTGAACTGAGGAATTTATATGTTATTTTCCTTAATACTCGGACTGGCTCTTTTTGCCGTTTCTTGCTATCTTGTGGTCTTGTTTTTTCAGGTTCATAGGGTTGAAAAGAAAATATCGGATTTAATCCAAATGGTTGAGATCCATCTGCTAAATAGGTATGGGCATAACCCCAACAGAAATGTGCAATTTGTCGATGTGAAAAAAGTGATGGCAGAGGAAGACTAAATGCAACCGTTTGGCGAAATTCCCCGGCCTAACTGGCTGGAAATAGATCTGGACAATTTGCAGAGCAATATTAGTTATGTAAAAAGCCTGCTGCCGGCGGGCGTAAAAATACTTTTGCCCGTAAAAGCCGATGCCTACGGGCACGGAGCCTTAGCCGTCTCTCTTGCAGCCATAGACGCCGGAGTTGACTTTTTAGGTGTAGCGCATCTATTTGAAGGAATAGCGTTGCGAGAAAAAGGAATTAAAGCCAGAGTACTAATCCTAGGCCCATGCCTGGAAAGCGATTTCCCCTTCTTGCAAAAAAACAACCTAACCCCCTCAATCTCAAACTTAGAAACAGCAAAAAAACTCTCAACTCTCAACTCTCAACTCTCAACTCAAAAAATCCACATAAAAATAGACACCGGCATGCATCGCTTCGGAATAAAATACGATAACTTTGACGAGGTAAAAAGAATATGCGAGCTTCCGAATTTGGAGGTTGAGGGAATATATTCTCACCTTGCGACAGCCGATATTCCGGGGCATCCCGCTATGGAAAAACAGCTTGAAAGATTTGACAAGATGGTTGAGGAATTGGAAAAAGCGGGACTCAGGCCACCGATTTGCCATATTGCGAATTCATCCGCGACGCTTTTGTTTACGAGCAAAACCCATTACGATATGGTTCGCCCCGGCATATCCCTTTATGGCTACGACCCTGTGGGAAAATTTCCATCCGAATTTCCGCTTAAACCGGTGCTGCGCCTCCGTTCAACGGTGAGGGCTTTGCGAGAAGTTGAGACCGATGAGGGAGTTTCTTACGGGCATTTTTTTGTAGCGAAAAAAAATATGCTTATAGCAACCGTTGCCATTGGCTATGGGGATGGTTATTTGCGCGGTGAGCCGAATAAGGGCGTAATTTTTATAAGGGGCAAAGCTTGCCCTATTTTAGGGCGTGTGTGCATGGATGCCTGCATGGTGGATGTTAGCGAGGTTCCGGGTGTGGAAATCGGCGATATTGCGGAGTGCATAAACGGAGAAATTTCCGAGCAAATTTCCGTTGAGGCTTTTGCTGCCGAGCACAAAACCATTTCCTACGAAATAACAACCCGCATGGCAAACCGCCTTTACCGCACTTACCGGTATAAAGGGAAGGGTGCCCCATCACCTATATAGGAGAAACAATGAAAATTATTGCCGTTTTAGCCGCTATGCAACAGGAACTTGATGCTGTGCTGGAAGTGTTTGGGCTTGCAAACCCGGACAAAATTGATTTTTGCGGAATGAATGTATATGTTTTTGAAAATGACGGAGTTAAATTCGTTCTTGCGCTTTCCGGGGTGGGCAGGGCAAATACCGCCATGAATGCCGCTTTGCTCATAAGGGAATTTAAACCCGACGAAGTGATAAATGTAGGTTCTGCGGGTGGTTTGAAAGAAGAACAAAAAATTTTAGATATGGTTATTCCGGGCGAGGTTGTAGGAGTTGATGTGGATTTAACCGCTCTCGGTTGTGAATACGGGCAGGTTTTGGGTTGCCCAAAGTCTTATTTTACCGATGCCAAAATACGGGAAAAATTGATTGAGGCCGCAAAGGGTTTGCTTACCGTGCATACCGGTGCGGTTGGCTCTTCTGAGGCTTTTATTTGCCGTGAAGAACAGGTGCGTGAAATACAGCGGCGCTTCAACAACAGCATTGCGTGTGTGGAAATGGAGGCTTTTTCCATAGCGGTTGTTTGCAAAAACTTTAATATCCCCTTCGCAGTTATAAGAAGTTTATCCGATGTCCCGGCAAAAGGAGAAGGCAATGAGCACGATTTCAACGCATTTCTAAGCCACGCATCAAAAAACGCAGCAAAACTGCTTTCACTATACAACTAACAACTGATTAATCCCCTTCGCCGCTCTGCGACCTTCGCCCATAGCGAGAATCACGGTAGCCGCGCCAAGCACAATGTCTCCGCCGGCAAATACACGCTCCATATATGTTGCATTTGTCTCCGCATTTGAAAGCTCAATATTGCCCCTTTTGTTTACCTTTAATTCCGGCGTTCCCTGGCTAATCAAAGGATTGGAGCTGTTGCCTATGGATACCAAAACCGTGTCCACAGGCAACTCAAAAAAATCTCCCTCTATCTTCACGGGGCGGGGCCTGCCTTTTTCATCCGGTTCGCCGAGTTTATACCTGTCTATTTTCAAAGCACGCACAAAACCCTTTTCATCGCCTAAAATTTCGCTGGGATTTTGCAAATAGCAGAACTCAACTCCTTCTTCCATAGCGTGGTGGATTTCCTCCGCTCTTGCCGGCATCTCCGCCGCTGTTCTGCGGTAAATAACACGAACCTTTTCCGCACCCAGGCGGAGTGCCACCCTTGCGGCATCCATGGCCACGTTTCCGCCGCCCAAAACCGCCACCTGCTTTCCATGCCAAATAGGGGTATCCGCATCGCCTTCATAGGCACGCATCAAATTTGCCCTTGTCAAAAATTCATTTGCGGAAAACACTCCGTTCAAATCTTCGCCGGGTATTCCCATAAAAAGCGGAAGCCCTGCGCCACTGCCTACAAATACCGCATCAAAACCGTCTTTTCGGAACAGGTCTGCTAATTTGCGGGTTTTGCCGACCACAAAATTTGTTTCAAACTTAACGCCCATTTTTTTAAGGGTTTCAATTTCCTTGTCAACAATGGAGTTAGGCAAACGGAACTCCGGAATGCCGTAGCGCATAACTCCGCCTAGCTTGTGAAATGCTTCAAAAACGGTTACGCTATGCCCTTCTCTGCGAACATCTGCCGCAACAACCAAGCCCGCCGGCCCGGAGCCTATAACGGCTACTCTTTTCCCGGTTTCCGGTTTAACTTCGGGGATTTTAACCGTTCCGTTTTCCCTTTCCCAGTCTGCGGCAAACCTCTCCAGCCTGCCTATTGCAACGGATTTTTCAACATCTTTTAAGGAAATTCCCACTATGCACTTCTTTTGGCACTGCTTTTCTTGGGGGCAAACCCTGCCGCAAACAGCCGGCAAAAGCGATGTCTCTTTAATTTTATCTATGGCGCTTTGAAAATCCCCTGAGGCTATATTGGCTATAAAAGCTGGTATGTCTATACGTACAGGGCAACCCTCTATGCACCCGGGCTTTTTGCAGAATAAACATCTTTTAGCTTCTGTGATAGCCTGTTCTTCGGTATAGCCAACGGCAACCTCGTCCATGTTTTTTGAACGAATTTCGGGTGAAAGTTCGGGCATTTTCTGCGGCGGTATGGCAAGCCGCTGTTTCGTAGTCAGAGTCTCGTTTTGCATTGGAAGGAATTTAGAAATTTACTATCTGTTGTCCCATTAAAAAGGGAAAAGCCTTTCCCTAGTTCCAACCGCCTTTGGCGTTTTCCACTACCCTTTCTTGTATATTTCGTGGTAAATACGATAACCATCGCTTCTACAGCGAGCCTTGCCCCTACATTCAAAAATGATGTCAAAAATAATAAAAACATTAATTTTTCAAATATTCGCATTTGTTGGATAGCCCTTTTACCATGAAATTAGCCATATTTCACCACAAAATCAGGGTATGAGAAGGCGGTTAAATGTGTTTGCCCTGAGTATAACAAACAGGGAGTGGCACTCCCTGCTGGCATTCCCCAAGTGAATATTACTCCGCCGATTGGATTATTGTTAAATTAAATACACAAGAAGGGTGAGATTCCAAGACTATAACTCTTTCCCTTTCTTTAAAGGTTTCATTTTCGCTTACCTGAACAAGCAATGAATTATCGCCGGTTTTTGTTAAACTAAACCAAGAACATTCCGCTTTCATTATGGGAACGCTAGAAAGTGGATCCGTATAAACTACATTCTTAATCCCTTCACAATAATTGTCTTTGCAATAATCATTTTTTACCGTATCTATACCGCCATAAGTACCAAAAACTTGATATTCTGTTCTAGTATATTTGCTTTCATCCCATTCCTGTTCACCTTCATTCAATTTGAAACCACAGCTATTAATACGGAAATAAGAAGAATTATTCGTCGTGGTTAGGCTCTCGCCTCCGCCTTGTTTGCCAAAAAACAAGGTATCTTTTGATAACGTTGGCGGTTTACAAGGCAGTCCATCTAAAGATGGTTCATCATTTTCAGAAGGAGGTTCGGTTATCAATGATTGTTCATAAATAGTTCTAGCATATTTAGCATATTCACACGTTTCTCCCAATAAACCCGAAGCCCAAAGCAAAACAATCAGGCTATCTGTAACTGTTAGTCCGTAGATTTCGTTTCCATCTTTAATAGAGTATAACGAATCCTTTTTTAGCGACATCAGCCCACGGCAAATTTCATCTTTGCCTTGTTCGGTTAATGTATTAACAAGTTTATCGTATTGTTCTGTGGCTTTCCACAACTCAATAAGATATTCTTGCTCAACAGCAGCATTCTCTTGTTCATTGCCTGCATTGCTGCAAGACAAAAATAATGCTGCCGAAGCTGTGGCGTAAATGAATTTTGTGAACAGTGTTTTCATAGATACCTCCTATCTATATACGGGTGCTATTTTTATGCTATTTTGAAAATTATAGCTCCCTGGGTTAAAAATTCCAATTGGGAATATGCCGTCCTCTCTTCCATCTGCCTAAATAAATTTCCAAGAACATATTTTGCATGTGCTCTAATATCTCGTTCTGCTTGGGGTAAATGAGCAGAATCATTAAAATTGTGAAATTGTTTATATTTTTTAAAAATCGCCCAACTAGCACCAGAGTATGGATGCATTTCTGGATATTCATAGTAAGACTTAATTTGAATGAATGCGGTAACAACGCAGCCGGTTGGATATCTACCATCGTTTGTGTTGATATAGCCATTGACTAGGAAATAAGTAGGAGGGAGACATTCTTGAGCAAGAGAGCCGTTGAAAGGCATATTTTGCCCCCATTTCACAGAAATAAACGGACCTATTTTATTTTCTACAACCCAAGAAGCCCTTGTTGGCGAACTAACATCTGCTATGTTATCTAAATCTAATTTTTTGAGAATGTTATTGATTAGAGAATCTTTTTGAAGTTCGGCTTCAGCAATAGAGTTTAACAAATAAGCATCCAGCATTTCTAAATATAAAATCATACCTGGATTATCTGTTTTCTTGTTAAAAGAACCACTTCTCGTAAATGCCAGCACCGAATAGTCAATTCTTGCATCGGCTGAAATAATGGCAAAACCAGCATCGTTTTTAAAATCTAAAATATAAGCCAATGTATCTGGAATTTCAATACCTTTGTATTTGCCAGATTTCATATCGGAATTCTTAATATCGCTTGAAAGCAAGGCGGAAACTGATTTAATTTCTCTGCTTGAAGGATATTTGTAATCGAAAGCATCTTTTAATTTCCCAGAAACTTTCTTTTCATTTAAAGAAGTTGCAAATTCATCGCTTATTTGCTTGGCTTCGTCTAAACTAATACGATTATTTGATTTTTGTGCTCTAAGAAGAACTCTTGTTTCTAGCTCTGTGAGTGAATTTCCTTGTTTTAAGGAAATATTCTTTGGCGAATTTGCATAGGAATACGAGACAATGCAAACCGAGAATAGCAAAAACAAAATTAAAGACATTTTCATAACAAAATCCTATTTATAGCCTTTCTATCCCTAAATATAGAAAAATATTAGCCACTGGCAATATTTTTAGCATATTTTTTTCAAAAAATGTGATTTTCATCACTAAAAATAAACTAAATACTACACGCCGATATTT
>LIUG01000044.1:0-31267 GCA_001462245.1 Candidatus Fibrimonas termitidis | reverse complement strand
ATATTCGCTTGAATTTGCTTTTTTGTCCACCATTCTTGTTATTATACAAATTTTTAAGCCGCCGCCCCAGGCGGGGAATTTGACCCAGAGAGATTAATACTGCACAATCAACGCCTTATCATAGGGCATCTGTAATGTGAAATATGTGATGCGATACGATTTTCGTGTTTTTTTATTTGACAACAGTGAGAAATTTACTATCTTAGCATAGTGGACCTTAACCTAGGAGCTTTTATGAACTTTTTTCGCTTAGCATTGCCGGCAGCTTTGGCACTTGCCCTTTCAATTAACGCTTTCGCTCAAGATGACGATGATCTTGCTCCAAGAGGCGGCACCGGCACTATCACCATTATCACTGACCCCCCTAATAGCGATGTCTTTTTAGACGGCGAAGACTTGGGAAAAAGCCCTATTATTAAAAAATCGTTCCGTTCAGGCCCGCTGAAACTGGTAATTCAAGACCAAGGCAAGGAGCTTATTAATACCCGCTTTAATGTGTGGCCCAATAAGGAAAACAAATACGAGGGCAAAACCACCATGCCAAGCGGCACAATAAAAGTTACAACCAATCCGGACAAATGCCGGGTTTTGCTTGATGGGGAAATGGCAGACCGCACAGATGGCGGAGAGCTAACGCTCAACAGCGTGGACGCCGGTGACCATACCATTGGCGCAGACGGATGCGGCAAATACCTTGAAATCCTGATACCGGTGAGAGGCGAGCAAACAACCGTAGTTCACTTGGATGTAAAAACGAGAAAAACAACCGCCAAAATAGATGGCGAAGATGTTTCGGAAGGAGCGAAGAAAAAGAGGTAACTACCACTTAGCAAGAGCATTTGCGACTATGATTTCTTGAAGTGCTTTTATAGCTCGTTCTTGCCCTTGCATTTCTTCGGATTCATTCTTTTGCACATCGTAAGAGCCTATAGCCTGAACGCTTTTGCTTTCGTATATAGTTTTTTTGCGAACATTGTCATAAAAAGAAACCGATACCCCCATTGTAACTCTATAGGTTTCAACTTCTGCGTTTGAGCTTTGAGCTTCGGGTCTGTTGCTGTAGCTCAAGAGAGTAACGGTAAAATCCGCATCTGCGTTGTCGTTGACTATGCGAATAGCAGGCGCATTTATTCTGAAAAGTTCCCTTATGCCGTCTTTAAGTCTATTGCCGAGCACAGGGTCAAAACTGCGGTAATCCACATCTGCGATGTTCACTGTTTTTATATGAGCAGGGAGCGTTGTTGCCGTGAAACTGTAACAGGAAAGGAGCAAAAAAGCTATGGCTGCAAGGAACAGGATTTTGAACGGCATGGGTGGAAAGTAGAAATTTCTACATTGCCTCTCTCGTGAGAATTCAGAAATTAAAAATTCAAGGATTTAAAGCCTTTGCGCAAAAGGTGGAAATATTATTTGAAGGAAACGGGCTAACCGCAATCGTAGGCCCTAATGGTTGCGGCAAATCCAATATAGTGGATTCAATTCGCTGGGTTATGGGAGAACAGAGACCCGGGATACTTAGAGTGGAAAAAATGCAAGGGGTTATTTTCTCCGGAACTGCGGAAAGGCCGGCTATGAGCCTTGCGGAGGTTTCTCTTATAATTGAAAACGATAGAGGACTTTTGCCCTCCGAATACACCGAGGTGATGATAACCAGGAAGATTTTTAGCAACGGCGAATCAGAATATTTAATAAACAATCAAGAATGCCGCCTTGCGGATATAAGAAACCTATTCGCAGACACAGGCATGGGCGCAGGCTCTTATTCCCAAATGGACAAGCGAATGGTGGACGCATTGCTCAGCGATAAGGCAGACGACCGCAGAACGATTTTTGAAGAAGCCGCAGGCGTAAGCAAATACAAAAAACAGCGAAAAGAAGCCGCTACTCTGCTGGAACGAGCTTTAACGGATATGGAGCGTGTAGCTACGGATTTGCAGTACGCAAAAAACCAGTTCAGGCAACAGGAGAGAATGCTAATCCGTGCCCAAGAACTTCGCAAATTGAAGAATCGTTTAAAAGAAATTGAAGTTTCCATAAATCTTGAAAAATACGCTGAGGGCAAGGCTGCCCTCCATACTCTTTCCACAGCGAAAACCAAAGGCGAAACCGAGCTGGAAACCTTGAAAATGAAACTGACCGAACTGGAATTCAAAATAGAGGAAAAACGCCTTTTGATATCCGGCGATGAGGAAAATTTAAGGGAAAGCGAAAGAGAGGTTTCTACGGCCGTCGCAGAGATTGCAAAACTGAACGAAGCTTATCTTCACCAGCAGAACAGGGAAAAAGAACTGGGAGAAAACAAAACCCGTTGCGAGCGTGAAATTAACGAGAATGAACGTGGGATTTTAGCCCTTAAAGACGAAATGCAAAGTTTGGAAAGGGAAACCGAAAATTTGCCGGAGTTGCAAAACTCGGTAAAAGATTTGCGCATCCGGCATAGGGAACTTTCAAACAAAAGATTGCAGTTTATTCAGTCTGCGGGAAAATTGAAAAGCCAGTGGCAAAGAACGGATACCGAAATTGAGATGCTCGGAGAGCGAATAAGCCAAACAATGGCAGAAGTTCAAAACCTTGATTCCAAAATACGGGAACTGGAACTTTTAAGGAATAGCAAAGAAGCGGAAATAAATGAAAGCCAAGGCAAAAGCGAAATTCTAGCGGAACGCCAAAATGTTATGGCAAACGAAAAGGAAACCCTGAACGAGAATTTAAATTCTCTGCTCAACATGAGAATGGATGCCATTGGCGAAAAAACTCGTTTGGAATCACGTTTGGACGTTTTGCAAAGCATAAAAATTTCCGAAAATTTAGGAGGCAACGAATGGCTCTTAAATCAAAAAGCCGCAGAGGGAGCGGTTTTGCTTTCGAGCCAGATAGAGGTTTTGGATAATAAATATACGGCCCTAGCGGAATTCTGTTTAGGTTCCTGCGTTCACGCTCTTTTGGTGCAAAATCAGGAAACGGTTTTAACCTGCGCACAGGCATTGACCGGGGTAAATTTTGGACGTGCATTGCTCGCATGGAACACAAATTTGTTTGTGGAAGAAACGAACTTGAACGAACCGGACATCGTTCCGTTGACTGCCCTTGTGAAATGCAGCGTGAACTCCCTGCTCTCAAAATACTTCTTGGCAAAGGATTTTGAAACCGCCGCAAGGCTCGCTCAAAAATACTCCGGCAAAGACCTATGGTTTTGCACCGAGGACTGCCAAGCGATCAGTTCGCTTGGGCTTGCAAAAATAGGCAAGGAGCAAAAAGAGAATGTCGGTGTTTTACAGCAAAATGCAGAGGTAAAAAACTTAAAAACCGCCATTATCTCCTTGGACGAAAAAATAGAGAGCATAAATTCCAAAATTGCTGCGGCTAAAGAGAAGATGCAGGAAATTTCCATTCTCATTTCAAACACCGCAGAAGAAAAGCAAAACACAGACTCCCATATAATAAAGGCTAGTTCGGAAGCGGAAATTGCAAAGGCGAATATAGCTGCGCTTGAGAGCCAAAAAGAAAAATCCCAGCAGGAGATTTCAAATTTTGAAAACCGTCTTAAGGAATTGAAAAATTCCAGGGACTCAAATGCCGAGCTAAATACCGCAGAACTAGAGCTTGAGCAAGCGGAAAGCGAATTTGGACGTGTGGATAGCGAGCTTGCGGAACAGGAACAAGCTCTAACAGGACTAACTCAAAAAGAGAATAGGCTGAACGTGGTAAGGGAGCAAGTCCAAACCATGAACAACGCCCTTGTTTTGCGCAGCGAAGAACTTGCGTCAATAAGCGCCAAGGCAGGGCTTTTGCAAAGAGAACTTGAAAACACGGCTCTTCAAATAGAGAACCAGCAGGAATTTTTGGCAAAAAAAGAGAATTTGCGAGATGCGGCACGAGAAAAATACACTGTAATGGCGGGCGATATGGAGGAATGGCGGAGCGAGGTTCGGGAAATAAACCACTCTCTGCGCGAGAAGGAAAAAACCGCCCATGAACTAGACCTAGCGATACAGGCTTCCGGCACTTCTCTGGAAAGAACAAGGGAAAGAATTTTTCAGGAATATGAATTTGATTTGGAAAAAGAAACTGGGGAGCAGGACTTTACCCCTGTGCAGATAGAAGAACGTGAAGCAAATATTGAAATGCACGATTTGCGTGAAAAAATAAAGGCTATTGGTCCAGTAAACGCCACCGCCGCAGAGGATTTTGAGGCGGAAAAGGAGAGAGTGCTTGCCGTAGAAGCCCAATACAACGATTTAAACAAAGCGAAAAGCAGCCTTGAAACCGTAATGGAAAGGCTGGACATAGTTGCACGAGACCGCTTTTTGGATACTTTCCGCAAAATACAGCGCAATTACCAAGATGTATTCTCAACCCTTATGCCCGGAGGCGAGGCTCTGCTATTTATGCAAAGCGATTTAGATCCATTGGAAGCTGAAATTGAGATAAATGCCCGCCCGCCCGGCAAAAAAATGATGGGAGTCAGAATTTTATCCGATGGAGAAAAGGCTTTAACCGCTACGTCCCTGCTTTTTGCCCTTTATATGGTAAAGCCCTCCCCATACTGCATACTTGACGAAATTGACGGACCTCTGGACGATGCCAATATAGGGCGCTTTATGGCACTTTTGCGCCGTTTTAGCCACCAAACCCAGTTTGTTGTTATTACTCACAATAAAAGAACAATGGCTGCTGCCGATAGGCTTTACGGGGTAACGCAAGAGATAAAAGGCATAAGCAAGGTAGGTTCTGTGCGTTTAGAAGACATAAACGATTGAGAAACGGGCAATTTTTTTCTATATTGAGCAAGTGATTATTGTTAAATGGAGTTTTCGATGAAAATTTTGCGTTTTGCCATCGCCGCAACAACTGTAACCGTGTTAGGCACCGTATCTGCTTTTGCAACCAACGCCCGTGTGGAATCTATGGGAAAGACATCCACATTTATTATGGATGATATTACCATTTTCGACAATCCGGCAAATATCAACCTATATCCTAATTTCCTGATAGGTGAACTTGGCACTTATACGCATTCCGATAACGTTGCCCCGGGTACAAACCAGGATCCTTTTGACCCTTGGTTCGGCGGTATTTTTTCGCTTGACATAGGCGGCGGAAATTCCCTTTCTATTGCAGGCGTTCTAAATCGCAAAGAAGAAAGATTGTTAAAATATCTCCCTGACAGAGTACGCTTCGGAGATGGTGCCGGCGAATACTTCAGTTCTCCTGAGCCTGTGACCAATTTTGATGGTTTTCTTGGAGCGAATTTTAGCAACAAGGCCGTTGGTTTGCACATATACGTGGCGCACCAAGACGGCTTAGACGGTAACGGCGGAATGAACTCCGAAGCCTTTGTTTCCGCTTTGCAACTTGATGGCGGTATAAATTTTGAACTTTCCAACGATTATGCAATAGAGGTTTCCGGTGGCATGGCCCGCATTCAGTATGGTTCAAGCGATCGCGATTTCATTGATGCAGACTTGATGTCCGGTTTTGCAAGCGCTCGTTTGTTTTCCAGGGTTCAAGCTATAAACGGACATCTGATTCCTGTAGCTTCTTTCCGCAATATGAATGCTCCCGGTCGTGACGAAATGGATATAAGCGGAGGCTTGGGTGTTGACGCTGCGTTTGATAGGGGCTTCTTTTGGCTTGGCGTGACCGGATTTTATAATGTTCAACGTGCTGATTCCAATTGGACAAAAGACGGAGCTGGCTATACTTATTACAAAGATTTGGGCGACAATAAAGGCTTGTCTGGGTCACTGGCTCGTTTGTGGCAGTTCGGCGGAACAATTAGTTTTGGCATTGAAAGAAATATTTGGTGGGATTGGTTTGTTATTCGCGTTGGCGGTCAAAAAACCATCGCTTATGCTGACTACACGGCGATTAAAGAGAATAATGTTTTGTGCCCGACTTCCACCGGTTGTTCCGAAGATGGAAATTACTTTATAACCAACAATGTTAACGATGGCACAAGAGGCGATAATGTTGGCTTTGGTTTTGGAATTAATATTGAAGAAAAGCTGAAAATAGACGCTACCGTTGCCGAAGACGTTGTGTTCCGCAATCCGTTCCAAGGCGAAGGCCGTTTAATCAGCAGAATTTCTGCGACTTATTCTTTCTAAGCGTTGCGATATGAAGGGTATGGGGCATGGGGTATGGGGTATGGTTTTGTTCCTCCTCGTATCCTGCGCAGATCCTTCTTTTAGGGTTCATGAGCGTTTGGAAGATACTTTGCAAAGAGATTTGGAAAGCATGGTTGCTCAGATAATCAAAGGTTCAAGCAAAGCGAATGTTTTGGATACTCCATATTTTGTGATAAAGGATTTAAGGGAATTTCGCGGCGATACGGCGAAAATTTATTCCGCATATGCGGAGGTTGAATTTTACTATCTCAAAGACGCAAAAATAGCCGAAAGGCGCAAATTCCGCTACGATGTGAGCCGGCACTATTGGGACAGGTATTTTAAGGAATGGTTTTATTACTAAATTCCTTCCATGTTTTCCTTTGAAAATAAAATCGCAGAACTTGCCGAGCAAACCGGCCACTGGACAAAAACCGAAGCCCTCTCCCTGCTCTCAATTCCCCCCGACCCATCTTGCGGAGACTGGAGCCTGCCTTGCTTTACGCTTGCGAAAAAACTGCGCAAGGCTCCAAAAATAATAGCAGAAGAATTGGCCGCAAACTTCCCTGCCCCCCAAGGTTTCACAAAAACCGAAGCCCTCAATGGTTACTGGAATTTTTACGCAGACAAAAAATCAATAATAGAGAACGTTTTAAACGGAATAAAAGAAAAAGGGTTGGAGTTCGGATTTGCACAGCCCAAAAATAAAACCATTGCAATAGATTACAGTTCTCCAAACATAGGGAAAGAACTAGCCTTTCACCACCTGCGCAGCACCATGATAGGCAACAGCCTCGCAAAAATCCACAAAGCAAACGGCTACAGGGTTGAACGCATAAACCATCTCGGAGATTGGGGAACGCAGTTCGGCAAATTGATTGTGATGCACTTAAAAGAAAATTTACCCACGGACGAGAAAACGCTCTCCAACCTTACAGTCAAAGAGCTGAACAGACTCTACGCCTCGTTTTCAAAAACCAGCAAAGAAGAACCCGAGTTGGAAAATCAGGCACGAGACGCTTTTGCAAAACTTGAAAAAGGCGATGAATTTTATCGCAAGCTTTGGGCGGCATTCAAAGAGGCAACGCTAAAGGAACTCGTGCGTATTTATAAAATAATGGACGTTGAGTTTGACCATTACACAGGCGAATCTTTTTTTGAAGATAAAATTCCCGCAGTTGTTGAAGAACTGGAAAAAAAGAATTTGCTGGTGAACAGCCAAGAACGTGATGTGGTGCTTTTGGAGGAGCTGGGCTTGCCGCCATGCCTTATTAAAAAAAGCGACGGCAGCACTCTTTACGCAACACGAGATTTGGCGGCGGCTTTTTACCGCAAAAAAGAATTTAATTTTGACAAATGCCTTTACGTTGTTGATAACGGGCAAGCATTGCATTTCAAGCAGGTGTTCGCCGTGCTCGGCAAAATGGGCTATGAGTGGAGCAAGGACTGCGAGCACGTTCCTTTTGGATTGATACTGCACAAAAACGAAGACGGCAAATGGGAGAAAGGCAAAACCAGAACAGGAACGGCAAGCCTTTTAAGAGAGGTTATAGAGGCGGCTTCCGCAAAAATTTTGGATGTTATAAATGCAAAAAATCCGGAGCTAGCGAATAAAGAAGAAATAGCGACTAAAATAGGCATTGGAGCCATAGCCTTTAACGATTTGAAAAACCGCCGCTTAATGGACGTTAAATTTGACTGGGATGCAGCCTTGAGTTTTGAGGGAGCCACAGGTCCCTATGTTCAAAACGCTCATGTTCGCCTTTGCAGCATTTTAAGGAAAAGCGATAAAAGCGCTCTTGAACTTGCATTCAAAAGCGATGAACTTTTAGACCAAAACTCTTACGATTTAATAAAAATACTTTCTCTAAAAGGGGAAAAGATAAGTGCAACTTGCGAAAACAGAGAACCGTATATGCTTGCTCAATATTCACTGGAGCTTGCTGAGGCAGCTCACAGATTTATTCACAACAACAGGGTTCTAGGAAGCGCAGAAGAAAACTCACGTTTATTCTTGGTTCATTGCACTCAGCAAGTTTTGGAAAGCATCCTTGACCTGCTGGGCATTGCCCCTATAAGAGAAATGTAAATTATCTGTGACCGCCTTGACGCTGAGGGCGCTGTTCGCGCGGTTGCGACTCGTTAACGCGGAGTGGTCTATTACCCACGTTTTTTCCGTTTAAACCCTGAATGGCTTTTGCCGCTGCCTCATCGTCCATTTCCACAAAACCAAACCCTTTGCTGCGGTTGGTTTCGCGGTCAACGACAATTTTAACGCCTTTAACCTCGCCAAATTCGGCGAATAACTCGCTCAATTGCTCGTTACCGAATGCGAATGGGAGATTACCCACATAGATGCTCTTGCTCATATTGTTCCTATAAATTAAACCGTTGATAAATATAGAAAATTATCGCTTGACGTTTGTCAAAGATGCTTTTACGGAGCCTATGGCTATTTCGCTTTTCATAAGCACCGGGAGCCGCTCTTCATCGTCTGTGACCCAGATGGTGAGCTTGCCTTTTGCCTTAAATAAGCCGTCTCCTAGTATAATAGGCTCTATAACCAGGCAGTTTTTTTTGCCAAAAGCGGTTTTTATCGTTTCCTTTTTATGGCATATAACCTTGAGTTTATACTTTTTTTTGCCGCTAATGGCATTGAAGTAAGCCGTATCCCCAGGCTTTAGCTTGAAGGTTCTCGCTAAATAAAAAGCCGAAAGTATGCACCGTTCACCGCCATCCAGCGTGACTGCGGTATCTATTGCATGTTTGAGTTTTGATTTTGAATACGCCGTATCCCGTATTGTGGCCTTTTTTTCGTTGAAATCATAGATAGTTAGGGCGTTTCTCCTATAGGAGCCTTCGTTGATTTTTTGGTTAAAGACTTTCGGGAGCAAGCTATCCGCGCTTACCGTTGATTTTATTGTGTCTTCAACGGTGAGTACGTTAAAAAAGCTGTGATTCCATGCTCTAGAGATTATTTCCAACTCGTTTTCATTTTTTGTTTTCCCAATATGCAACCTAGCATTGCCGGCTGATATAAATCCCCAGCTTATTTCGTAATCCAAAGTTTCTCCGATAAAAGGATATGAGGAATAAGAAAGAGAAAAAAATAAGAGACAAAAGAGAATAAACTTCATAAAACGCTCTCCGCTAATCTTTCCAATGCGTCTGCGCACGCACTCGCATAATTGCCGGGTTTCCCGCTCGCTTGCCACGCATAGCTAAGCCCGCTGGAACTATTTAAAACATGGATGTTTCTCTTGAATCCACCCTCACGTAGCGCATTCATAACTTCCCTTGCATCCCCGCCTTGGCCACCCGGGACGCCTGGAATGGAGACTCCCGGAATTAAAAACGGAATTTCCTTTTTTTGCTTTGAGAAAAAATTTGCAATCTCCGCTAAATCGTGTGTATTTGTAGCACCGACAACCGCACCTACCGAGCTGTTATCCCATTCGATAATTTTTTGCGATACCGCAGCTACAAGCTCCGGCTTCTGAAAATCCTCGGCACCTTTGTTTGAAGTGCGAAGCAAAACATAAACTCCGTTTTCTTCCCTTAAAAAAGGCTTAACGCAGTCGCTGCCCATCAAGGGGTTAACGGTCACGGCATTTGCGCCGTAAATATCAAAGGCGGCTTTTGAATATGCCTCGCTTGACTTTCCTATATCTCCGCGCTTTGCATCCAGTATCACAAGCATCCCCTCTTTGCGGTATGTTGCGATTATCTCCGCTAAAACCTGCATAGCTCCTATGCTCACGCATTCGTAATATGCACTGTTCGGCTTAACCACAGCAGGCATGGTGTTTCGCTTCAAAAATTCCTCTAAAATGTCAAAATAAAATTTGCGAATTTTATCTTCCGGAGTTGCAGCCTCTACCGGAATCAACGATAGAACAGGATCCAATCCAAAACAAATGGGATTTTTGCAAGCTGCTATGCGAGACTCTAATAGAGAGGTAAAGGACATCGCTTTGTAAGGTAGTAAATGTTGAATTTGATTGCACCGTTTTGGTTAGTATTTTGCGCAAAACAATTCCGAATCTTTATACCAGTCAAGCAAGCTATACTGTTCAAAAAGAGCATCATCTGCAAAAGGAATGTAAATGCCTATTCCGCTGCTCCTTTCAATGGAAATTTCATCCAAAAAATAAGGCGTGAAATCATTATAAATTACAGCTTTTGAAATCTGTTTTCTTAAGGCAGCCAAATAGCTTTCATTTGAAATTATATGTTCCAAATAATCTTCAAAATCAAAAAGCAAAGCCGGTTCTCTTGTGTCGTACCTTTGGATAAACTCTCTGTTTGGGCAAACTAAATTTGCTTTGTCTTTCACGGTATTTTTTACCAAATTTGCCAATGGCTCTAGTTCTTTGGTGTCAATTACGGCTATGGAGGCAGACCGCAATTTACCATCTCTATTCTTGTAGTACTCCATAAATAGCGACGCAATTTCTATATAGTTTGGGTGAGGCGTAAGCAAAACAGGGATTGTATTTTCATAAGGAAAGCCGGCAACTAGAGTTTCTGTTGGGGAGGCGATTATTATTTTCGTTTTATTTCGCAGTTGATATAAGACTTCTATTCCGCTCATTAAACAGGCATCGAAAATAATAAAATCCAAGTTTCCCGGAATTGCTTCTGCTAGGTCTGTAATTTCCATTTCTTTGCTTTTATCTTTCCCAAATGAGCGGACGTTTGTTTCTTTTATATAATCGTAAACGCCTTCCGGCAGCCAGCCAGTTCCGTGAGACCAGAGGACTAGACCGTAGCTTTCTGCTGGAAAGAGTGAAAAGGTTTCGTCAATAATGGATTTGAGAACTTGTTTGGAAGCTGAATTTTGCGCACCGTATTGATTTAGGGTATCTATTTTCCCTTTTTTGATTTTCAACAAACTTGGATTGTTGTTTGGGGTATCCATATATACCAGCAAATTGTATCCGCTTGGGATTTCCACCGCAAGCATTTCATCTATGTCGCTATTGGCATTTCTGTATAGACTATTGTCTGCTGCCATGTAAACTAATACTGTTCGTTTATTAAATTCGTGTTCCATATCACTGTTGGAACAGGAAAGGCATAAATATGCAACGAATAGTAAAAGTATTATTTTTTTCAATTCACTCCGCAGATTGATTGACCAAAAAACTTGAAAAGCAATCGCCACCTTGTACGTATACATATTGTTTCCTTTCTTCTCCCGTTTCGTTCTTGTCTACAGAAACAAGTAACTTATATTCGTCTATTCGCATTACATTAAACCAAGAACATTTTACTTTCATTATTTCACTATTCTGTCTGCAATAATTGTTATTACAATAATCTGGTTCCCATGCTCCAATATACTCACATTCTGTTACTTCGTCTATTAACCACCAAAAGGAAGATTTTATTATTACGCTATCAGCCCCCCCCTTTGCGTTAAATGACAATTCTCTCTTTGACAATTCTAGCGGAGTGCAATCACCATCTAGTCCCGAATGTTCGCAAGAACATAAAATCAGGCAGAAAAACAAGAAAAAATGTCTCATGGCTTATTTCCTATCTGCGTATATATGGAGTAATTTGTACTTCATATTGAAAATTGTATTTCAAAGTGTCGGGAACTTCAATGCCATTGTATCTTAAAACTTCTGTAAATTCAATATCATCAGAAGCTAGGGCCGAAACTGAATTTATTCTTCTGTTTGTGCCCAGATCATTATTATTCAAAAAATCAATTACCCAGTTAGCCTGCTCCACAGCTTCGTCAACGCTAACACGGTTTTTAGGATTTTGCATTCTTATAAGAACTTTAGCCTCTTCTTCTGTAAACTCAGAAAAGTCTATTTCGCATACCTGTGTTGCAGGATTGTATATACCTCTGCTGCATAATGGAATGATAGTCTCTGCATCGCCACAAATTATTTTGACCGGCTCATTGCCATTTTCTTTCAGAATGCAACTCACACCATCTTCACCGTCTTTTCCCCCTTGAATGATAAACGAATCTTCTCCGCAAGTTAATGTGACTGTGCCATTGCCGTTTTCTTTCAGAATGCAACTCACACCGTCTTTGCCGTCTTTACCTCCTTGAATGACAAACGAATCTTCTCCGCAAGTTAATATGCCTGTGCCATTGTCGTTGTCTTTCAGAGTGCAACTCACACCATCTTTGCCGTCTGAACCGTCTTTGTCGGAACAAGAGATTATGAATGGCATTGCAAGCATTATGCTTATCGCTAAGAAGACAAATTTTTTTTTGCTCATGTTTATCTCCTTCCTTTATGTATAAAGATAGTAAGTACCATTGCCTCCTTGTTTTATTAGTGGGCTGACTTTTGGAGAATATGAAAAAATGCGTTTTTTCGTCAATTTTGCCGTTTTTTAGAGAAAACCATTTTTTACCGGACAACAATTTTATTTACTATATTCCCCCTGTGAGTTTTGAATTTTTTTTAGACAAAGTTAATGGGGTAGGCTCTCTATGGTGGCTCCCGGTGGTTTTTTGGATAGCTTATTTTTTTTGGTCCCGTTCTATGGATTATCCGGCTGAGTTGGAAAAACATATTAAAAACGGCAGAGCTTGGCCCTACTTGCCAAAATTTTGGAGAGCTGAAAAAAGGAAACTTATTCGCTCCGGAAATTACTTGCTGTCTTGGCTGGGAAACCTATTCTGCGCTTGTTCTTTGTATTATCTGTTTCCGTATGAACACTTTGTAATGATAATAGTAGGCTTGGCATTGTCCGTTTTTATAGAGATTAAAATACGCTCTTTGGCAACCAAGGATATTGTTCGTTTGCAACAGGACAGGTACTTTCAAATTTACACCCAGTTGGCAAATCAGGCTAGGTCCAAAGGAAAGGAAATTTCCGACAGCGCGCTTTTATCCAGAACTCAATGGCAGCACCAAAACGACCTTAGGCTGGCGGATAAACAGGGAAGGCTTATGGAATTTTTGAAAGGAGAGGCCAAGTTGTGAACGCTTGGAAATACGCAGAAGAAATGCTCGCTCAAGTCTCGCGAACTTTTGCTCTTAATATTAAAGTTTTGGGAAAAAATTTGAGAAAGCCTGTTCTCTTGGCGTACCTCTATATGCGCATGGCAGATACCATAGAAGACTCTCCGGATTTGCTTGCGGAGGAAAAAGCTTCTTTGCTGGAAAAATTTTCGCAAGCGGTGAAATCCGGCGGCGGAAACATAGATGAATTTGTTAATGCCTTGCCGCAAAACTGGAAAAACAGTGAAAGACCCGACTATGCTTTGTGCCATAATGCCGCAGTTGTAATTCCTTTGCTCTCGGGGTATCCGGAGCAGGTTGCAAATGCTGTAAAAAAAGGCGTTGAGGATATGTGCGGCGGGATGGCGGAATTTTCCAAGCGGCGGGAGATTAGAACAGATGGTTGGTTCACCATTGAGAACGAAGCCGATTTGGACAGGTATTGTTATTTTGTAGCCGGGCTTGTAGGCAATATGCTTACCGAACTGTTTTGCGCCAGCGGAAAAAATTTTAGCGAGAAGCGGCAAAAAAAAATGCGGGAACTATCGGTTTCTTTTGGGCTTGCCTTGCAGCTTGTGAATATAATAAAGGACATACGGGAAGATTCTTCTAGGAAGGTTTGCTTTGTGCCTTTGGAATTTTGCCGCAAGCATGGCATAAACTCCGTGCAGGATTTTTTTTCGCCGGAAACTCCGCAAAAGAAAAAAAATTCCATTATGGCCGAATTAATCCAAAAGGCCAAGAGACATCTGCAAGATGCGAAGGATTATATAAAAACTCTGCCTCGTTCCGAATACAGAATGCGTTTATTCTGTTTGTGGCCAAGCTTGATGGCAGCGGATAATTTACGTGTAATATGTGAAGGCGGCAATAAGATAACGAGAGAAACGGTAAAAAAGATAATCCGCCGCACAACAATTTTCGGCTGGAGCAATTCTTGGATTGAGCGGGAATTTTCTAGATTTTTACCATGTTTCGTTTCATAGTTTTAATCCTAACTGCGTTCCTTTTTGCAGCCTGTGCTTCCAGCCTGCCCCGAACAGAAATGACGGAAAGTGAGATTCAGTTAAGAACGCAGGCTTTGGAAGCTGCATACCAAAACTTAATTCATATTCCGGCCAAAACAGCCACACCGGATAGCGTTTTGCTTTTGCTTACAGATGATTCCCGTTACTGGCTGGAAAACATCGAGCGGGCTGCTCTTTACGAAGACAGTGCTCTTGTTGAGCGGAGACCTTTTCACGAAATTTTGGTTATTGTCACCTATCGCTTATTGTTAAGAGAAAATGTGCTTTCGGAATATCCGGATTATAGAATGCTTCGTTTTGCTCTTGGCGAGCGGGGAATTTTGCGTAGGGCAAAAGATTTGAAATTAGGTCCTTTTGAAATCAAAAACGATAGAGGCAGCCGCGGGTTAAAGTCAAGCCCGAAAGTTCCCATTATGATTTTCAAATGGGACGAGATGCGATGGAAATTTGATTTGCCGGAGAGCATGAAACTCTTAACCCGAGGCCTTGCGACCATAAGCGTAAAAAAAGATTGGTCGGATTCCAAAACGGCGATTTATCTATTGCAAAAATACTATCACAATACGTTTTTCAACGTAAACGAAAGTTTGCTAAATCCCGTTCCGAGTATTTAGCCCCTCAAGCACAAGGGCAAATCACCTTGCTGCCTGTGGTAAGCAACGCATTCGCAGCACAAGCTATTGCGGCTGCAGCCCTTGCTTGGGCAGGGGCATCGTTTTTTGTTCACTTCTCGGTTTGGGCAATTGGTGGGTAAAGGCATGGGGAAAATATAGAAAACCTTTCTATATTCCAAAAATGAACTTAACATCTTTTATCAGAGATATACGGGATTTTCCGGTGCCAGGCATTATTTTCAGGGATATTACCCCGATGCTTGCAAATGCGGAAGCTTTTAATCTTGCTGTGGAAAAAATGCTTGAGCCTTTTAAGGATGCAAAAATCCAGAAAGTGGCGGCTATTGAGGCTCGGGGTTTTATTTTTGGCTCGGTGATTGCGAATAAATTAGGAGTTGGCTTTGTGCCTATACGCAAAAAAGGCAAGCTGCCTTTTAAAACCGATGCCGAAACATGTTCTTTGGAATATGGCGAAGCCATCATTGAAATCCATATAGACGCTTTTAATGAAGGTGAGCGTGTTTTGCTTTTGGACGATGTTTTGGCAACCGGGGGAACAATGGCTGCGGCTTGCCGTCTGGTTGAAAAGCAAAAAGCGGTTATTGCCGGAATTTCATTTTTCTGCGAATTGGATGCGCTGAACGGAAGGAAATTGTTGCCTAACCCTGTACACTCGGTTGTGCATTTTTAATTTATGAATAAATTTTTTTCAGAAGGAATAAGATTTGCCGTGAATACAAAAATAAACCGTATTGCCGAAGTTCTGAATTTGAAAATAGAACAGGGCAAAATAAATTTGACTGCGAAGCTGAAAGGCGAAAGCGAGCTTATAGACCTTTGTTTTAATTACGTTCTTCAAGATGATGCAATTTGCATATCCGAAGTAAAGGTAAATAAAGAATGGCTGAATGAGCTGGCGGAGATATTTAAGGAAAAGTACTCAAAAATAGATTTAAAATATATTTCAAAAAATGAATTTGTTATAGGAATTATTAAGAGGTTTCTGTAGATTGCTATATTAAACCCCATGAGCGGAAAACGCTTGTTAATTGCCTGCCTGTTTTTATTTGCCTGCGAGGAAGAGCCTGGCCCCAAGGCTGAGGAGGTTCGTGTGGAGCCTGTGCCGGGGCAGATAGTGGTTTTGAATAGTTGCGGAATTTCCGGGGCGGCGCAGGAAGCAAAAGATATTTTACGAGCGAAAGGTTTTGATGTTCTCAGTGCGCAATCAGACCCTATGTGGGCAAATTACGAAGAAACCATAGTGGCTGTTCGCAATCCTCACTGGAATGGCTATGAACGGTTGAAAACAACTTTAGACACAAAAAATTTTATAGTTTTGCTAGACCCTTTAAGTGGGGATGTAAGTGCAACTGTTTTTTTGGGCAGAGATTACAAGAAGGTGTTAAAAATAAAAAGAGGACTGTGATGAAAAGATTTCCTGCAAGCGTGAAAATCGGGGCGCAAATTTTATTTGAGTTTAGCGCAGAGAATGTTGAACTTTTGGATTTGCGAAAGATTTCCGGCATTGTGGATTGGTACTTGGTTGGCACCTGCGAAAGCAGTGCGCAAATGTCGGCGATTTTAACCGAATTGCAAAAAGCCTATAAGCAGGCGGGCGGCGAGCCTGCTAGAGTGGAGTACAAGGAACTAACTCGCTGGGCAGTTTTGGATGCCGGCGATATTATGGTTCATCTGTTTGAGCAAAGCCGCAGAGAAGAAATAGCTCTTGACGAATTGTGGAACAAGGCGAAAAAGAGCGTTCTTGCCGAGGAAGATTTCGCTAAAAAGAAGAAAACAACTGTTGAGACTGGGGAGTTTGTGTAGAGAAAAATTCCAAAGACTTTTCCCTCATCTTTCCCTCCAGCAATAAATAATTGTTTCGTGAGACGGCTTTCTTAAAAGATAACCTGAAAACAGCCCAAAAGACCACCAGTGCCGGGTCTTCTGTTTTGATAAGCGTTTCCACCGTTTGCTTAAAGCGAATAACACTCAAAATTCCGGCAAAGCGAGAAAAAGCAGCAGACTCGGAAAATTCCCAGTTGTATGTTTTATAGCAATAAAAAGCAAGGGCAAACAACCTGAGCGCAACTCCCTTTTCCGGTACATTCAATTCACAGAACTTCTCTTCGCAAGCCAGAAAAACTTCATCTATATCCGAATTTTTGCATTCCGGCATAGCATCCAGTATAACCCTATTCCAGAAGATTTCTCTTGTTTTAAGTTCACTCTGCATTTAACCTCCCGAGCATATTTTTTATGGCCCTGCCCCTGTGGCTCAAAATGTTTTTCTCTTCTTCGTCCATTTCGCCAAAGCCTTTAGTGTAGCCTTCGGGCAAAAAAACAGGGTCATAGCCAAAGCCGCTACTCCCTCTGGACTCGGCTAGAATGCTGCCTCTGCATTCTCCTTCAAAAAATTCCGGCATACAGCCCGGCCTTATCAGGCAAAGGCAGCAAACAAATCGGGCTTTTCTGTTGGCTTGCCCTTCCATTTCTTTCAATAATTTGGTATAGCGGTCTTTGCCGGAGGCATTTTCGCCTGCATATCGGGCAGAAAAAACTCCGGGCCTGCCCCCAAGGGCCTCAACCTCCAGCCCGGAATCATCGGCTATAACCCAATAATCTTTATATTCGGGCTTGTAAGATATGTATTCAAAAACGGCTTTAGCTTTTATTTCGGCATTGCCTTTGAATGTTTGGGCAGTTTCTTCAATTTCTTCGTAGAAGCCAATTTCTTTTAATGCAATAAAAGAAAAAGCACTATCTTTAAGGATAGCGCAAAATTCACTCACTTTGCCAGCATTTCCAGTGGCTATAACTACAGTTTGCGGCATAAAAGCCTAAACTATCTGAGTTTCTTCTTATGGCGATCGCGACGGCGGCGTTTTTTGCGCTTATGAGTTGCGATTTTCCTCTTTTTTCTTTTTCTTCCGCAGGGCATTAAACTCTCCGTTTATATTGTGGGAGTACAAATATAGTAAAAAATCAGCCGGAAGTCAAGGGGAGTCTTACCTTTACCCACAAAAACATATCTAAAAAAACTGTCCAAAAAAGTGTTTAAACAGTGTTTAAACACTTTTTGGACACTTCAAAACAGCGTTTTTGAGCAAATTTCACCGTTTTCAAGCACCTGCTCGAAAACGAAAAGGTGGCAAAGTTCTTCGTAGGAACCCTTCTGGGAAAGACTGTGCATTCAATAGCGCTCCGCTCGCCCGAGCATACCTACATAGACCCAAAAGACAAAGAACTCAAACTCTTGCGCTTGGACTTCACCGTGGAAATAGAAGACGGGAAGGGGCAGAAAAGCAAGATAATAATAGAAATGCAAAAAGCGGACAAATACAGTGCGGACATAATACGTTTTCGCAAATACTTGGGTCACGAATATATGCACGACTCTTTGCCCATAACCTCAATTGACTGAGATACTTCATTACATCAGCACTGACCCTGAGGCCCGGAAGGCCTTGGATGATGAGCGTTATTACCGAGAGTATTTGCAGGAGACATTCGGAGATTTGTATGCAGAGATAGCTGTTCAAGGTCAGAAGATACTTGCCAAGGATACTGAGATAGCCGCTAAGGATACTGAGATAGCTGCAAATAAAGCCGAGATAGATGAGTTAAGAAGAAAGCTGGAAAAATATGAAGGGTGAATCATAAAAAGCAATATGCCGCCGTAGATGATTTGGTGCGTGTTGACAGGTTCGTGCCATCATGGCACAATTTTTTATATTCGCCGCTTTCTCCGTTTCACTTCGCTAGCGCCAGCACTCCACGCTTAGCCCTTGAGACAACGAACTGAAAACAAGAAGCCCTTATTGTAGTCGTACCTGCCTACGCCGCTGTAGTTGTAGTACATGCGCCGGCTGTAGGCGTAGTTGCTACTGTCCTCCGTGGAACTCCACCAGCGGCCGTAGTTGCCGACATCGTAGAAATAGACACCAGAGCTGCCGTAGCCGCCCGGCAGGGCCGAAAACCCGTACGTGTCTGTACCACTATTACTGTACCAGCCTGTTGTTGCCTTCAATTTAGTCCCGGCATCGCTGCCGACGTAATCAGTCAATGTTGTCCACTCCGAATCGCTTGGCAAATGCCAGCCATCGGGACAAACCTCCTTAGCTGTCTCCCAGTCGTACAAACGACCATAAGCAGCGCAATCATAGCAAGCAGAAGTGCCTGTGCCTGAGTCGTAATTCAAATTGCGGGCAAACCAAGTTTGGGTGCCTATGACTACCGTTTCATAAGTTTCGCCACCGTAAGTCACAGGATCACCATAAACCACGCCAAGTGATGAACTGCTACTGGGAGCAACACTTGACGAGCTTGGAATAGATGAACTACTGCTAATTGCAATAGACGAACTAGACGGTACAGATGAACTGCTACTGGGAGCAGAAAAACCGTCCTTGAGACAACGAACTGAAAACAAATAACTCTTACTGTTGTAGTCCCTGAACACGTTGCTGCTGCCGTAGTACATGATCCGGCTCCAAGCGTAGCTGCTATCGTACTCCGTGGCACTCCACCAGGCGCCGTAGTCGCCGGCATCGAAGAAACGGCCATCAGAGAGGCCGTAGCCGCCCGGGAGGGCCGAAAACCCGTACGTGTCCGTGCCGTTGCCACCGCTATTCCAGCCTGTTGTAGCCTTCAATTTAGTCCCGGCACCGCTGCCGACGTAATCAGTCAATTCTGTCCACTCCGCATCGCTTGGCAAATGCCAGCCATCGGGGCAAACCTTATTGGCCGTTGACCAATTATACAACCTTCCGTACTTGTCGCAGTTGGCAGAGTTGTCGTCGTAACACTGGCTGCCTGAAACTTCATGATTCAAATTCTCCGCCATCCATACTTGGCCATTTATATTAACTGTTCTGTAGGTTTGACCGCCGCAGGACATCGAGTTACCTGAAACGGACGGATTGGGACACGAAGACGGAGGCATGTAATTAATCCCGTTCTCGTCATTAGGATTGTCGCGCTCAATCTGAGTGCAGCCCAAAAGAAAAAACGCAAGCACTATTAAAACCATATATGAACTCCTATTCCAGCCGCCAAAATTAAACTTCCCACCACATAAGAAACATTTCTCGACTTTCTTGCATCGTCCGCTTTTTGCCAAGCACCGTCAATATCCGCCTGCCTGCCATTCAACTGCTGGTAATCGGCATAGCTGTCCTTAGTCTCCAAATCCTTAGCGTAGCCATAGCCAATGACCGCCAGCCCAATAATATCAAGAGCCAAAGCTCCCCAAAAACTGCGGTCTGGGGCTTTGTCAAACTCGCCCGCATCCACTTTTTCCGTGACACCCGCTTCTGCGCACACAGGCTTCGGGCGCACACCCTGACCGGCAATGCTGAAAGGATGCAGCTTGCCCCTCTCTATGTCAACAAAAGCATTCACATCTTCGTAGCATTCATGGGTGAGCTTCAAACTGTACCTGCCCGGCATAAGATTGCTCTCGTAAGAAGAAAGCTCCCTGCCATCCACATGCACTGCCCATTCCTCATGCTCGCCTATGCCCTTCACATAAGAAGGGCTTACCCTCAATGTCCCGAAATTCGGAAGAAGCCTGAAGTTTACCAGCTGGTTGTTTCTCGACACAAAAACAGCGGTGTCTTTGCTCTCGTGCATATTCAAAGCGGCAGTCACATTTATATTTCCTTTAGTAAATCTTGCGTTGCAAGGCGTCTGCCGGCAGCCCGGATACGGCTCCCCGCCAAAGCTGAGAGAGACACCCGAAGGCTGGCTCGCAAAACTAACGCTGTATGTCACAGGCTTCAATTTCACGGTCACAAGCTGGTTGGGAACGGTGATAACGAGGTTGGTGTCCGCCGTCTCATAATCGGCCAGCGCAGCCGAGAGCTTGAAACGGTTCTCGTAAAGGGAAATAGCGCAAGGCGTTTTGGGGCAGCCCTGGTAAGGCACCCCGTTCACCTCCAAAACCGCGCCGGCAGGCTCAGTCGCAATCCGGGCAACAACGCTCCCGCCGCCTGCGGGGGCAGAACCGAGCATTTGAACCGCAACGGGTTCAGCGACTATCTTCTTGAAGGCCGCCGGAACTTTCTTGTCTATCAGAGCCAGCATGGCGGTGAAATCCCTCACCGGGTCGTTGAACTGGTCTATTGTTCCCGCCTCGCTCTCGCCCTTCAAGGTGCCATACAATTCAAATTTCAAGTACAGCTGCCTGTTCACATTCAGCACCTCGCACCTAGCCCCGAAATCGGCCTGCACCCTCGCGACCAAATCCCCGACGCAAGAACCTTCCTTGCACGCAAGGTAAAGCCCTTCCTCTCCGAGCCGCTCCTTCACAACATCCTGCTTGAGCAGATTGAAATCCTTCAAGGGCAGTATATTTGGTATTATGCTCCGCACCTTGTCAGTCAAAAGATCAAGCTCTCTTGGGCTTAGTTTCGCCTCGGGGTCGGCTATGGACGGCAGCACAACAACGCTTTGCCTCTGAGCAATGGCTAAAGAGGCCGCGAGCAGGAAAAGAATAAATGTGTTTTTCATAAATCGCTCCATAAAACTTGGGGGAAATCGTTCCCCGCTTCCGTGAACACACTGAGAACACGCAAATCCGAATCCATGACCACAATCACGGGCAGGGAGAACTGGGAGGCGTTTCTTTCGACAATGCCAAAATTCTTAAGCAGGTTGGCGTTCTGGTCAAAGTAAAAGGGAAATGCTGTTCCGGCATTGCCTTTCACAAAGTCGCCCACTTTTTTGCCCTCCCTTATTATCTTCTCGCCTATATTTATCAAGTACACTTTCACGCCCTTTTCTTCCAGCCTGGCGGCGTTCCTTTGCAGAAGAGCGAACTCCTCCCTGCAATTGACGCACCAGGTGGCAAAGAAAGAAAGGACAACCCGCTTGGCCCCGCTTTTCTGGGCTTCCGATTTCAGGCCGCTGCGGGTAAGCTCGGTCTCGTTGTCAAGGCCGAGGGCGAAAAAATTCGGAACAATGCTTCCCTGCAATTCAGAGGGCAGAGGGGAGAGTTTTTTGGACGGCCCGGCGGCGGAAAAGGACAGGGCAAATGCTATCAACACATAGGCAATCATCGTAGGGGCGTTGCGTGCAACGCCCATTAACGATGATATTCGCATTTGCGATGATATTCGCATTAACGACGTTTTTAATCCTGCAAATATCCGTGTCGAACAGGGCGTTGCACGCAACGCCCCTACATTCATTCGCATTGCGGCCTCCATTCCTTGATTTCCATTTCCCACTCGTCCCAGAATATTCCGTCTCCCAATTTCTCGTGCAGCCTTTCCAAAGCCACCTCCTCCCTTTTCTGGAAGCTGTCTATATTCGGGCTTTCAAGAAGACGGTATTCCTCCCCGTCGCAAGAGGACAGGAGCAGAGAAGGCTTGTGGGAGCATTTGAATATGCCGGCATACTCGCACTTGTGGCCGGTGTTCTTGTACGAAAGCGCAATGCCTCCGCCTTTGCAGGATGATTTCTCCAGCTTCAGGTTCTTGGATAGCTTGAAAAAAGCGAGGCCCGAATAGACGTCTTCGGTCTCAGGGGACCAGTGAAGCTTGGCCGTCTGGCAGTAGCTCAGATACGCTTCTCTCGCTTGGGCGTAGAGCGTGCCGGCGCCGGCGAATGGCGCAGACTGCTCCTTGTCAAGGCTTTCGATTATGGGCTGGAGCCTTGCGAACTCGCTCCACAGAGGCTGCGTTTTTTGCCACGCTTCGCCTTTGCGCTTGGGGTGGTTTGAACCAAGCACGGCGTTGGCGGAAAACACAAGGGAATCAGCGACGGGCTTGAGAAGGGAGGCGAAGCCTTTGGCGGCATCGGAGCGGCTCAGGCAAACGACTGCTTTGTATTCGCCGTCTATGCGTTCCAGTCGCAATATGCGGGCGGAATGGGCGTTGGGCAAAGTGGATTCTTCCTCTATTTTGGATGTGTAGCGGCTGCTCAAGTCCTCTCTGCCGCCGGAGACGCGCTGCGTCTGCGTGTGCTGGCTCGACACCTTGATTGACGAATGCACCTGGGGGGCCAGAGAGGCCCTAGCGGATGCCAAGGCCTCGGACTCGCTTGCGCCGGCGCCGAAGCCCCGAAATTCAAAAGGGCCGCAATCTGCGAAGGCGGAGGCGCAAGCGAGCAAAAAGAGAAGAAAACGCCTGGACATGGTGCTCTAGTTGCCCTGAGCAGGAGCAGGCTCCTGCTCAAGGATCCGCTCAACATTGGCGTTGAGGTTTAAAGTCTGCTGGATCTGAGCAAGCTCCTGGCTGGAGCGGAGCTTCTGCTTCGCTAGCTCCAGAGCCGCGTCCCGGGAGGAGGTCACAAGAGTGTAAACAGTGTACTTCTTTTCCTCCTTGTTGTACATTGTGCGGACTTTCTGGGCGCGCACATCCGTTATCTCGCCGCCCACATTGGCTATGGCACGCATGGCGGCGCCTTCGAGGGCATTGCCGTCGGGGTCGTTTATGCCGAATGTCTTGGCCCGGGCATTGATGGCGCTCTGCACGGAGGCCGCTAAATTCTCACGGGCCTGGACGCTGGCTACCTGAGAGGCCATCGATTCGGAATTGGAAGTGCCTTGGCCTATCCCGCAGTAGTTTTTCTCTATATGCTCCTTGTTGCAGAGCTCCTGCAACTCGTTGCGGATGGAAATAACTTCCTGGTCGCCTTTCACATCCGCCACCGTTTTGGGGCCGGAGCAGCTGGTGAACGCTATGGCAAGCGAGGCGCCGGCCGTGAATAGAACATGTTGACTTTTGGTCATGGGGATCTCCTGTTGTTGAGGGGGAAAATTCTGGACTTATGTGGTGGGAAAAACGGGGGTGTGTCTAATATAGTATTTTTTTGACGAATGTTAATTTTTATGTCATTTTTTTGTAAAAAAATGCTAGGCAGGGCCTGCACCGTAGGCTCCTTCTAGCACATTGGGGACGTTATACTGAATCATGTACACAAATATAGATTTTTTTCGAGACGTTGTCAAGGCATATCCACATTTTCTAAATTTTCTATATGCTCACCTCTTTTCGGTTGTTTACAGCGGCAATTATGGCTTCTTTTCTCACTTCACACGCTGCAATTTGGCTAAGGGTTAATCAAGCGGGATATACTCCGGAACGGGCTAAAACGGCAGTTGTTCTTTCTGACACAGATATTGCAGGGGACAACTGGAGCATTAAAAAAAACGGGAATATTGTGCTCAGCGGGAAACTTTCCGCCGGCAAGAGAGGCGAAAATTTTTATGTCGCTCAAGAATATGCCTATACCATTGATTTTAGCTCTTTGAGCGAAAAAGGAACATATTCTTTGGAACTTGCCGGTGCAAAGACCCAGCAGGTAATTATACATGATGACCCATATTCCCTATTTGCCACACAAGCTCTTATGCATTTGCGTGCAATGCGCAGCGGAGGCCCTGCTCGTTTGCATAAACCATCTCATTTGGGAGATAGCGCAGCAATCGTGTATAAAGCTAATGGCAATTGGCAGGCTGGAGCTTGGCAGGAAGATTCTCCTCGCAGAACCGTGGATATGCTAGGCGGCCATTACGATGCGGGCGATTATATAAAATTCACGCTAAATGAAGCTTACTTGGCTTGGCATTTGCTCACAGCCTATCAAGAAAATCCATCTGTTTTTGTGAAAGCGCAAAGCACATCAAACCTGCCGGATATTTTAGATGAAGCAAAGCACAGCCTGGATTATTTAGCGAAAACCTTTCCCGATGAGAATACATTTGTGATACAGGTTGGCGATGGCAAAGACCACGATCAAGGGTGGCGTATGCCGGAAATGGATGGGCTTGATGGCAAAAGACCAGCCTTGTGCGCTTTGTCCCGTGTGCACATGGGGAGCACTGCCGCTGCTTTGGCTTTGGGAGCTTTGGTGTTTAAAGATATTGACGGAGAAATTGCCGCTATTTACGAAAGCAAAGCAAAAGCGATTTATGCCCGTGCAAAGGAAAGCACCCAAGCCTCTGCTTTTGAACGCAATGCGACCAACGATTTTTATTATGACCAAACCGATGCGGATAATATGGCTTTGGCGGCGAGCTATTTGGATGATGGAAAAGGTTATGCTCCTCCGGCGGCATACGAAGTTAGCTGGGGGGATTGGAATGCGTTTGCCAACCATCGTTTGGCGGAGCTAGGGGATGCTGCCGCAAAAAGCCGCTTGCTTCTTGAAGTGGGTCGCTATGAACGGAGCGGTGAGCGAGACAATATTTGGAATCTCACTGGGGAATATACATGGGGCAGTTTGCATCGCTGGATAGGCATGGCAAATGCGTACGAGCGGGCACGTCGCTTGGATGGAGAAAAATTATCCGTGCCGTTTTTGGGTGTTTTGGATTATGTTTTTGGCCGCAATAATTGGGGCATTGCCATGATAGCTTCCGCCGATTTACCTTATAGCATTCGCAATATTTACAATGGCATATACCGTTTGACTCAGGCGTTTCCGGTAGGAGCATTGTCTGAGGGACCGGGCGACGTAAAGATGCACGTTGATATGCGGAAATATTTTTCTGTTCCTGCGAACAGCCCGTTTGAAGAATTTAATACCTCTGCCGGTGTTTTCTACGACAATGCAGATGATTTTATGATTCAAGAAAGCACAATAGGGGGGCAGGGGGATTTGCTTTTAATGCTCGCTCTTGCTTCTGCCAAAAATTTGCAACCCAAAGCGGACTCGGGAACTGTTCCTTCCTCGCTTTACGAACCTGATAAAGAAACAGCTATTATTCCTATTAAAATTGCGGCACGAGGCCCTGCTGCGTTATTTGTAAATAGAACGAGCAACCTATTTTTCTTTAAGCCTTCTCAAATTTGCAAAGCCGAGAGTTTATATGTTCACAATGTTCAGGGCAAATATATCACAACCCTTTACAAGAACAGCCGCAATCAATTTATTTGGAATGCCGGCCACGTTGGCAATGGCATTTATCAAATTCGCCCATCAGATGGAAGCCCCGTTGTAACGGTGAAAAAATGAATACTATCCATCTCTCCCACAAGCAAAAAACCAATTTAGGCAGCTTTTACACGCCGCCTCACTTGGTGCGCTTGGTTTTCGATACTTTGGCAAAAAATATTAGCGGGAATTTTGCAGATGCAGTGCTGGAGCCGGCTTGCGGCTATGGTGCTTTTTTTGCGGAGAAGTTTCCTCAAAAAAACGTGCGTTTTATAGGTGCCGATATTGACCCGGTGGCTTTAACAATAGCTAGCGAAAATTTTTCAAATGTCGAATTCAAAAAAATAAATATACTCTCTCAAATTTCCCGCTCAAAATTTGGAATAAATGAAAATGAAAAATTGGCAATAGTTGGAAATCCTCCCTACAACGATATAACTTCTCATGTGAAAAATAAAATAAAATCCGAGCCTTGCGAAATAGATAGTGAAATAAAAACTCGTGATTTAGGGCTTTCTTTTATGCTCGCTTTTGCAAAATTAAAACCTAATTATATAGCTGTTTTGCATCCGCTTTCCTATTTAATCAAAAAAACCAATTTTGAAACGCTAAAATCTTTAATGCAAAATTATGAATTATTGGATACTGTAGTTTTTAACAGCCAAGAATTTTCGGAAACATCCAAAACAAACGGATTTCCCATTGTAGCTGCTGTGTATAAAAAGAATGAGCAAGGCACAAGCTATGGGCAAATTATCAAAAGGAAATTCAAAACATTGGAAAAACAGGAATTTTCCATTTCCGATTATGACTATATTTGCAAATACATTTCAAAATATCCATCTCGCAATTCAAATTCAAGTGATTTTAAATTTTTCACAATGCGAGACATAAACGCATTAAAACGCTCCCGTACTTTTATCAAAGAAGACACTGCAAATACCATTTACATACCTCAAGAAAAACTGCCATATTATTGTTATGTTGATATTTTCAAAGACATAGCCCACAACCTTCCATACTATTTCGGCAACTTGGATATTCCTTTTGACAAGCAGAGTTTTGAAGCATTAAAAGATGATTTTTTTGCCCTCAGCATAGCAAAACATCCTGATATCTTTGCAAATAGGTTTTCTATCCCGGAACCGGATAGAATAGGCTTTGCAAAAGCAAAAGTTCAAAATTATTTTTATAAATTCTTTCAGAAGGTAAATGTATGCTTAAAATTTTAGTTTGCAGTGCGGTCTTTTTGGTGCTTTTGTCATGCTCTTCCAAAAACTTTACAGGTACTTTAACGGAAAGGTGCATGGCGCAACACAAAGCGGCAGAAGAGAAGTTCAAGAACGGCAAGTATTGGAGCGTAAAGGAAGATTTAGAGGAAATCATGAAAACCTGCACGGGAACAGGCGTTATAGAAGAAACGCATTTCTTGCTTGCCGAGTCGCATTTCCGCTTGGAAGAGTGGCTTGAAGCACGTGCCGAATACGGAAGCTTTGTGAATTTTTTCCCCGGATCGCCTTATGCGGAAACCGCCGCCTATCGCAAGGCAATATCTGCATATAATTTGTCTTACAAAGACTCGCGCGACCAATCAAATACAACTTTTGCGATTAGGGATTTTAACCGCTTTGAGTCCGAATTCCCGAATTCTGCCTTGCTGGATTCCGCATATCTGTATATGGACAGCTTGAGCAATAGAGTGGCGGAAAACGATTATCAAATTGCAAGGCTTTATTTCAGAATGAGCGAGCCGGGTGCCACGGCAATTTATTTAAAAGGTTTCTTAGATGAATTCCCAAAAAGCCCACGGCAAAAAGAAGCAATTGTCATGTTAATTAACAGTTATATTCAAATGAAAGAATTCGCTTCTGCAAAATTTTATTTGGAACGCTTGCGCGATACTTACGGCTCAGACGAAAAAATGCTCTCATCTGCAAGAAAATTGGAAGAGCAGATTGCAAGCGCAGAAAGAGCCTTGGAAAGAAGGTTGGAAAGCGAACGCAAGCAAAAACTCAGGCAAAGGAATGATAACAGCTAAAAATTCTCTAATGCCGTTACGCAGAAGATGGCTGGGTGTTATTAGCCATTGTTGCGGTGCTTATTCAAGGGTTTACTTGAATGTGCGTGGTCAATGGGCAGGCAACTGCGCAAGGTGTGCTAGGCGTATTGTTCTATAAGTTCGCTTTTGGTGAATTCTTCAAAGGTTTCAAATGACCAATCAGGTTTCATTTCCAGTAGTTCTTTTGCCCTGCCAAAACCGCCTAAAACAACCGCAACCTTTATGCCTGCAGCTTGTGCTGCTCCAATATCGGGAACATCGTCTCCAATCATAAGGGTTTCGCCTAAGCTCCATTTTGAATTCTCAATTATTTTCAAAACTCCGCTAGAGTCCGGTTTTCTTTTGGGTGCGGTATCTCCGCCTAAAATACAAGTGAAATGTTTTTCCAAGCCGAATTTGCCCAAAATTTTCAGCGTTTGCTCTGCGGGCTTATTCGTAAGCACAGCGCACTTGCCGGAATGTCTTTCTAAAAAATCCAAAACGCCCGGATAGGGTTTTGCATTATCTGTGCAATGCTCTTTGTAAAACTCGTTAAACAATTCAAAAACTTCTTCAAATTTATCTTCACCATGCTCACCCAAACTTCTCATAACAAAATTCACCGAACCGTTTCCAACAAAAGATTTCACCGTCTCATCGCTATAAGGAGGAAAACCGAGTTTTGAAAAAGCATAATTTATAGCCTTCCCCAAATCTTCAATGGTATCCATCAAAGTTCCGTCAAGGTCAAGGATAAAAGGCATTAAAGAAATTCCCCCACAATTTTCTCCACCGCTGCCAATGCCTCCCCAATCTTCTCCGGGCTTTTTGTCCCTGCCTGTGCCAAATTCGGACGACCACCGCCTTTGCCACCCGAGAGTTCAGCGAGTTTTTTGACTATATCACCCGCCTTGATATTTTTCTTAACCAGTTCCGGATGAACAACCACAGCTATTGAACCGGAGTCGCTTTGAACGTTAGCAAAAACCGCTATACCCTGAGCGGGCATTATTTTTTGCACGACCTCCAAAAGAGCCGAGAAATCGCTTGTCTCTATGCTCACTTGGGAAACCCAGACAGGAATATTTTTAACCAGCAAAGTTTTTTTGAATAAATCCGCACTCTGGTTCTCTGCGATTTTTGCCCGTAAATCCGTAATCAGTTTTTCATTCGCTTTTAAATTTTCGGAGAATTGGGCTATTCGTTCCAAAATATCTTTTGAGCGGAAGCGTTCTTTAAGCAAGGAAACTATATTCGCCTCTTCTCTAAAACTCTCTATCGCATTGAATGCTGTTAAAGCCTCAATTCTGCGAATACCTGCGCTTATGCTGCTCTCCGAGAGAATGCGAAACACGCCTATTTCACCGGTATTCTTTACGTGCAAACCTCCGCAAAATTCTTTGGAAAAATCCTCAACAGAAACCACACGAACTTCCGCACCGTATTTTTCGCCAAAGAGCGCCATAGCCCCGCTTTCCTTGGCTTGCTCAATTGGCATAACATTTGTCGCTACGGGCAAGCATTTTTGAATTTGCTCGTTCACCAAATTTTCAACTTCTTTGATTTGCTCCGGCGTTAATGCGGAGAAAGCTGTAAAATCAAAACGCAAACTTTCCGGGCTTACACGAGAACCCTGCTGGGTTATATGTTCACCGGCAACCTTGCGGAGAGCAGCTTGGAGCAAATGCGTTGCAGTATGATTTTTACGAGTGGCTACACGCTGTGCTTCGTTTATCTGTGCGGTAAACTCCTGCGACATGGTTTTTTCATTTATCTCACCGCTTGTGAGCTTTGCGCGATGAAGCCAAACATCATTTACTTTCAGCGTATCAAATACTGCGAGTTCAACACCGCTTGCCTTTAGCGTTCCGTGCTCGCCTATTTCACCGCCCATTTCCGCATAAAATGGAGTGCGGTCTAAAACTATTGAGAGCGAGCCTTTGTCCTCTTTATAGCGCAAAACTTTCACAACAGCCGTGCTTTTTTCATAGCCCAAAAATTCGGTAGAACCCTCTGCAAAAATTGTCCAGCCCTCGGAGCCTATGGCACTAAGCCCTTGTTTTTGCGCCGCTCTGGCACGCTCTTTTTGCTTTTCCATCTCAATCTCAAAACCGGCTTCGTCTATTTGCAAACCTTTTTCTTCCGCCAAAATCCGTGTTAAATCCGGCGGAAAACCGTAGGTATCATAAAGGACAAATACCTGTGCCCCCGGGACCACCCCACCGTTCAAATCGCTTACAATTTTATCAAACCTATCCAACCCTGCATCCAATGTTCTAATAAAGCGTTCTTCCTCGGAGCGTATAACCTCTGCGACAAAATCCGCACGTTCACGAATTTCCGGAAATGCCTCACCCATGGATTGCACAAGCGTTGGCACAAGGCGGTAAATGAATGGTTCTTTTTGGTTGAGCAACCGTGCATAGCGGCTGGCTCTGCGTAAAATTCTGCGCAACACATAGCCCCGCCCATCGTTGCTTGGGAGTGCGCCGTCTGCGATTGCGAACGAGAGCGAGCGGAGATGGTCGGCCACCACGCGATGCGGCATTCCGCTTGCATCCTGGCTGTATGCTATGCCGGATAGCTCGGCAATTTGGTTTATTATGGGGGCAAATACATCGGTATCATAGTTGGATTCTTTGCCTTGCAAAATTGCGCACACGCGTTCAAAGCCCATACCTGTATCAACATTTTTATTTTTGAGAGGGAGCAGTTCACCGCTTGATATGCGTTCAAATTGCATAAATACATTGTTCCAAATTTCTATATATCGCGAGTTTGCACCGTTTACGCCTTTCACAGGGTCTGCAAAAGTTGCATCCTGCGTTGCCAAGTCGCCTTTGTCGTAATGTATTTCTGAGCAAGGGCCGCAAGGGCCTGTATCGCCCATTTCCCAGAAGTTGCTTTTTTCACCGAAACGCATTATGCGATTGTCTGGGAGTTTTGAGACATCTTTCCAAATTTGCCATGCTTCGTCGTCGTCTTGATAAACGGTTACGAACAGCCGTTCCTTTTGGAGCTTCCAAACTTCGGTAAGGAGTTCCCAAGCCCAAGCTATTGCATCTTTTTTGTAGTAATCTCCAAAAGACCAATTTCCGAGCATTTCAAAGAATGTGTGGTGGTATGTGTCTCTGCCCACTTCGTCTAAATCGTTGTGTTTGCCGGATACCCGTATGCACTTTTGGGAGTTTGCCACTCGTTTGTAGTTGTTGGGGTTATCGCCTAAAAAGCAAGCTTTGAATTGGTTCATCCCTGCATTTATGAACATGAGAGTTGGGTCATCTTGGGGGACAACCGGGGAGGAACGGACAAAGAGATGTTCTTTGCTTTCAAAGAATTTTATAAATGATGAACGAATTTCGGTTGCGGTTTTTGGTACTTGCGACATGGGGGGAAGATAGAAAAAAATCTGCGCTTAGCAAAGAAACTTGCAATTTTATTGGGAAAAATGGCGGTTTTGAGTGTATCTCACTCAAATTTCAGGTGGAGATACAATTTCCACGGGAAACACGGATTCCATAGCGTTCACAAGTGAAACCATACGTCTGGTTTTTAATTTCACAAGATGTGTAAAATTCCAACTCAATAAGACTCCTATTTCATTTAATGCCGCTAT
>LIUG01000043.1:14319-14869 GCA_001462245.1 Candidatus Fibrimonas termitidis | reverse complement strand
TATCAAATTTCTGTCAACGCCGGTCTCTTGCATCAGCAATTCCACTTCTTCTCTGGTGAAGCCCATCATCTCATTGTATTTGGGGAACAAGCTATAATCAGTTGCCATATTGAAGCCGCTGGTCAAGTCGTTGAGCATCATCGGGGTAATGCCTGTTATGAATATGCGTTTGACAACAGATTTGGTTCCCGCTTTCAAGTTTTCATAAAAAGCACGAACTATGCCGCCTCTCTTCACTTCTCCGGCACAACTCTCTCCCATTGCTATGAGATTGTTTGCGAAATGGTCGTATTCATCTACGATTGCAAATATGGGAATACCTTCATCTGCTGCTGCTTCGTAAACAAAGTCTGTTGCGCCTATTCCGGGATTTCGCTCTGCAATTATCCGTAACTGTTCCGTAGTATTGGAAAAAATATCCTTGTATCTTTTGAAAAACATATTCACGCTTGTTTGCACTCTGTCCGAGAAAGATTTTTTGAATTCCTCACGGCTGTCGGTGTTTAGACCGGAAAAATCAAATTGAATAACAGCATACCTGCCCTGCTCC
>LIUG01000043.1:9840-14102 GCA_001462245.1 Candidatus Fibrimonas termitidis | reverse complement strand
AATTTTCCAATACGGACAGGAATAGGCTTTTGCCGAATCTGCGAGGGCGGATGAAGAATTGGTATGGGTTGTTTTCATTTTCAAGTAATTCAATATAGCGGGTTTTGTCAATGTAAGCATAGCCGTTTTCGATTAAATCGGCAAAGTTGCTCAGTCCGTAAGGGAGTTTTTTGGGCATAAGGGAAATATAGAAACTTCTAAAAAAATAAAAAAACTTGCCTATTTCCAAAAAAATAATTTATATTTATACCCAACATGGCCAAGTTTAAATACGTTTCCTGTTCGTTGCATAAAAAACTAAGGTTTACCCTATGGAATTAGAAAAATTTGCAAAGTTTCAGCATGGCCAGTGCAACACCGGGAGGAAATGCTTGAAGATCTTCTAGACAGTAAACGCACCCCTCATCACCGCCGCTAACTTTTCCGCATCCGGCAAATAATAACCGCCTATATCAACAGCATGGCCTTGCTCGCTTGCCAACTCCGCAACTATTTTCTGCTCATTTTCGCTTAAATATTTTGCAATGGGTTCAAATTTGGCTTTCAATTCCAAATCTTCGCTTTGCTTTGCGAGTTCCGTTGCCCAATAGAGAGCCAAGTAAAAATGCGAACCTCTATTGTCCAGTTCTCCAAGTTTGCGAGCCGGAACACGGTTGTATTCCAAAATGCTTCCGTTTGCGAGGTCAAGGGCCTTTGCCAAAATCTCCGCTCTTTTGTTTTTCGTTTGCCTTGAATAAAAATTCAAAGATTCCGCAAGCGCAAAATATTCCCCAAGCGAATCCCAGCGCAAATAATTTTCTTTCAGCAACTGCTCAACTTGCTTAGGCGCAGAACCGCCCGCACCCGTTTCAAAAATTCCGCCACCGGACAAAAGCGGAACTATGGAAAGCATTTTCGCAGATGTTCCGAGTTCCAAAATCGGGAATAAATCCGTTAAATAATCCCTTAAAACATTGCCCGTTGCGGAAATTGTATCCAAACCCTCTTTTGCCCTTTGCATGGAAAACAAAGTCGCTTCAACAGGATTTTTTATGCTGATATCCAAGCCACTCAAATCCGCTTCTGAGAGTTCGTCCTTAACTTTCTTTTCTATTTCCCTATCGTGCGCACGGTTTGAATCCAGCCAAAAAACAACGGGGTTTTGAGTTATTCTTGCCCTCTCCAACGCCAAATGAACCCAGTTGCGAATGGGAATATCCTTTGTTTGGCACATTCTGAAAATATCGCCTTCCTCAACTTCCTGCTTTAGCAAAACCCGGTTGTTCCCATCAACCGCCTGCATAATTCCCTTTTCCTTTGCGATAAAAGTTTTATCATGGCTGCCGTATTCCTCTGCCGCCTCTGCCATCAAACCCACATTTGGAACGCTGCCCATAGCCGCCGGGTTAAAGGCACCGTTCTTTTTGCAAAAATCTATAGCGGCGGCGTAAACACCTGCGTAAGAGCGGTCGGGAATAAGAGCAAGCTCATTTTGCGGGGCACGGCGAATAAGGGCTGGCATTGAGGCATCTACAATTATGTCGCTTGGACTGTTGAAATCCATCGCCAGTTTTGGAGCATTTTTCAGCACATTTTGAATTTCGTTTTCAATGTCCGCTTCTTTTGGGGTGCCGGCAATTTTTTTTCGCAAATCTTGAATGCCGTTGTTTGGGTCTATGCCGAGTTCCGCAAATTCATTTGAGAATTTATTGAAGAGTGGCTTGAAAAGCGTTTTGAATGCAACACCGAACATCACCGGATCGCTTACCTTCATCATGGTGGCTTTTAAATGAACGGAAACCGCCATTTCATCTTTTTTTGCATTCTCAAATTCCTGTTCAAAAAAACTCTCCAGCTTTTTGATTTTAAGAACGGAAGCATCTAAAATTTCGCCTCCCAAAAGAGGCGCAGATTTTTTCAATAAAGATTTTTCGCCCTGAGTATTTATAAACTCAATTGAAAAAGAGGAATTTTCATTTAATGTTATGGATTTCTCGCTTTCGTAAAAATCACCGCTGCTCATGGATTTAACGGTTGTTTTAAAATCGCTTTTCCACTCCCCCATCGAATGCGGATGTTTTTTTGCGTATTGCTTAACGGAGAGCGGGGCGCGGCGGTCTGAATTGCCTTGCCTTAGCACGGGGTTTACCGCAGAGCCTTTTACTCTATCGTAAATGGCCTTTATTTTTTGCTCTTCTTCGTTTTGCGGATTTTCGGGGTAGTTTGGGATTTTATAGCCTTTGCTTTGCAGTTCGGCAACCGCCGCCTTTATTTGCGGAATGCTTGCGGAGATGTTCGGCAGTTTTATTATGTTTGCGCTCGGTTCTTTTGTGAGCTTGCCTAAATATGCAAGGTCGTCCGGGGCAAGGTCAAAAGCCGCCAAAATGCGGGCTGCGAGAGAAATATCCCTTGTTTCTACTTCAATGCCTGCGGCGGCGGCAAAGGATTTCGCTATGGGCAAAAGGCTTTCTGTTGCGAGGCGGGGGGATTCATCGGTGAGGGTATAGATTATTGGCATGGCTAGGAAGGTAGAAAATAAGCGAACTCACAACTGTGACGCTGCCAACTTCCCTGCCTCATCAAAATCACCATATAACATTTGCTCGCTAATTTTGTCTATAAGGGCTTTTGTCTCTTTTTTCCAAGGTAATTTTTTTAGAGCCTCAAGCGCAGCGTTAATGGGTCTTTCATCGTAATCTGCGCAGCCTTCGCAAATTATTTCCAATTGCTCACGCAAAAAAATCGGATCCGGATCAATTTCGCTTGTGGAATCGGAAGCCTTATTTTTCAACTCAATTTTCGCTTTTATGCTGAGAATATTATCTATCAACGCTTGAGTCTGCGCTTTTATAAGGTCCCTATCCTGCTCTTTTCCGGCTTTTTCCAAAACAAATGCAAGCTCCGAAGCAACAGTTTCGCCTATATTAGCCAATGCGCTTTTCATCGCATGTACATTAACCGAAAACAAGCGCAAGTCTTCGCTCGACACTTCATCTATATTTTTGAGGGTATTCTCTATTATAGGCAAAGCCTTTTTAATATCGAGAAGGAAAATTGTATTCAGAGCGGGATCTGACTTGGAAACTTTGTTCTGAAAAACGGATTCATCCATGCTTTGCCTTTGCTTCCGTGCTTTTGCTATCACTTCAGGAGGCTGTTTATTGCGAATGAACTTATTGAGAACAGCATTGAGCTGACGGATATCTATGGGTTTTGATATAAATTCGTCAAAACCATTATCTAGGAAAAGCTTCGATTGACCCGTCACAGCATTGGCCGTAAGAGCCACAATAGGATGTCTATAGCCCAAATCCCGTATGATTTTTGTAGCGTCTATGCCGTCAAGCTTTGGCATCATGTGATCCATAAACACAATATCATACACATTGCCGTTCTTGATTTTGTTGATGGCTTCAAACCCACTGGTGGCAACATCTACGGTCAAGCCATAAGGCGCAAGCAGACCTTTGGCTACATACAAATTGGAATCAACATCATCCACAATCAAAATTTTGCCGTAAGGCATATATTCGCGTGCTATTTTCACCTTCTTCATTTGAGAAGTACTGCTTATGCGAAATCTCTGCAAATTTTCTGCCAACTCTTTGCCTAAAACTTTAGAACTTATTTTCTTCTGAGGCAAGCGCACGGTGAACACCGAACCTTTGCCCGGTTCGCTTTCCGCAGATATTGTGCCATCCATCATTTTCACCAAACGCCATGTGATGTTCATGCCAAGCCCCGTACCTTCAATTGTTCTATTGGCTTCTTGATTAAAACGGGTATATTCCGTGAAAAGAGTATCTATCTGTTCTTTTGTCATGCCTTGGCCCGTATCTCTTATTGTGAAAACAAGCACCGCATTTTCTTCTTCCGCATTTTCGGTATGGACAAATAATTCCACACTGCCCACTTCCGTGTATTTATAGGCATTTGATAACAAATTGTTCAAAATTTGCTTAACACGAAGCTCATCGCCGTGCAGTTCGGCAAGAGTATTTTCTTCCACCTTAAGCTCAAATTCCACGGGTTTGCTGTTGCGCATCATGTTCAAATGCGCAGTATCGCTTATAAGGCTTGCAACCTCGTATTTCGCAGGATTGAATTCCATCTTGTCCGCTTCTATTTTTGTCAAGTCAAGTATATCGTTGATAATGCCCATCAATAAATCGCTGGAATTGTAAATTTCGCTGAACGCCTCTTTTATGTGCGGAGCAAGAGATTCGTCTTGCAATTGAATTTCGGTTGTGCCCAAAATAGCATTCATGGGGGTGCGTATTTCA
>LIUG01000043.1:0-9720 GCA_001462245.1 Candidatus Fibrimonas termitidis | reverse complement strand
GTGCGTATTTCATGGCTCATCGTTGCCAAAAACTTGTTCTTTGTTTGGCTGGCCTGAATAGCCTGTTCTTTTGCGGCAATCAATTCGGTAACATCAATAGAGGTTTGAAGATGAACCATTCTGCCGTCAAACCATTTTATATAGCAGTCCGTATTTTGATATGAGCGTTTTGTCGCTGTGCTCTGTTCTTCCCATTCAATGACTTTCCCCGGCTCTTTATCAAGCTGCTTGCAGGGGCAATATTCGCATATAGCACCCATATCTTTTTGAAAAATTCTATAACACGGCATTCCAATTGGATTACCTTGAATTCCATAGTGTTTTTTCATTGAGGTATTTATAAAAAGCAATTCTCCGGTTTCGGGAACGTTAGCATATACCATCGCACTGATTCCATTCAATATATTCTCCAAAGTTTTTTTCATCTTTTCGGAATATTCCGCATCTTCCACTTTGGTAAAATATGCTTTTAATGCACGAAGCAGAAAAAAGCTGAGTAACACGGTCAATGCCAAGCCAAGCACAGAGAGAATTTTCATCATGTTTCTCGTGCTCTTGTAATATTCGTTTTTAGGCGTGGCAACTCCCAAATACCATCCGTTTTCTATCTTACGGAAAAAAACTATAGTATGTTCATTTTTGTAATTTTCCGTTTCGTATTCAACAATATCATCGCCTCGCTCCAAATTATCAACAAGACCCGGAATTCCCTTCCCTTCTATATCTCGCAGCGGCTTACCCAAATATGAGGGATTGGGATGCGCTAAAAATTTGAGTTGATGATCCAGCAACATTCCATAACCACCCTGAGTGAAACGCATATCAACAACATCTCTGCTAATCCTGTCAAAAGCTATGTTCAAGCCAATCACCCCGAGTGGCGTGCCGTTATCATCGAAAATTCGATTAGAGTGCGCTAAAACAATTTCGTTAGACATGCTGAGATACGGAGATAAAACCGCTATTTCTCCATCTGCCTTTACAGCCTCAATATACCAAGGACGCTTTTTTGCATCATAATCTTTCGGCAACTTCAATTCCCCGATAGCCACCCCATCAAACGCATCAAAATACCCGTAAAAACCGCTAAAGCTCTTCATAAATTTTTCGTCTCTCAGTACGTTGCCGGTGACGTCTCTGAAAAAACTCCGCAAAACATCTACGTTTTGTCCATCCAAAATTAATTTGCGTATGGTTCGCGAAAGAGTGGCCAAAACGGTTTTGGGTTCTTGCAAGTTGTTTTCAATATTGACCTGTGTATTTGAAAATGCATCTTCCACTTCTTTTATCAAGTGTTTATGTTCAATGTCACTCACATACAGATAACTTAAAACAACCATTAATGCAAAAGCACCCAGTACCAAAAACGTTTGCATATAAGCCAAACGTCCCGCAAATACACCTCGTGCTTTTATGAATATTTTCTGTGTTTTGCTGCCAACAGTACTCATCTACAAAACTTCCGATGCCAGTCTGCGTACTTCGTCAAAATCGCCGTATAGCATCTGCTCGCTAATTTTGTCTATAAGGGTTTTGGTCTCTTTTTTCCATGATAACTTTTTTAGAGCCTCAAGCGCAGCATTAACCGGTCTCTCATCGTAATCCGCGCAGCCATTGCAAATTATTTGCAATTGTTCACGCAAAAAGCCGGGGTCTTGGTCAACTTCGTTTATGGAATCGGAAGCCTTATTTTTCGATTCAATCTTTGCTTTTATGCTCAGTATATCATCTATCAACGCTTGAGTTTGCGCTTTTATAAGCTCCTTGTCCTGTTCTTTTCCGGCTTTTTCCAAAACAAATGCAAGTTTTGAAGCAACGGTTTCGCCTATATTAGCTAATGCGCTTTTTATCGCATGTACATTAACCGCAAACAGGTGTAAATCTTCATTCGTTGCATTATCTATATTTTTGAGAGTATCCTCTATTATGGGCAAAGCTTTTTTAATATCGAGAAGGAAAATTGTATTCAGAGCCGGATCCGACTTGGAAACTTCGTTGCCATGAAACATGGATTCATCCATTTTTTGCCTTTGCTTCCTTGCATCTGCTATTATTTCAGCAGGCTGTTTATTGCGAATGAATTTATTGAGAACAGCGTTGAGTTGACGGATATCTATGGGCTTTGATATAAATTCGTCAAAGCCATTATCGAAGAAAAGCTTCGACTGACCGGTTACAGCATTAGCCGTAAGAGCCACAACAGGGTGCCTGTAACCTAAATCCCGCATGATTTTTGTAGCGTTTATGCCGTCAAGTTTTGGCATCATGTGATCCATGAACACAATATCATATATTTGGCCGTCCTTGATTTTGTTGATGGCCTCAAACCCGCTGGAAGCAACATCTATGGCCAAACCGTAAGGAATCATTAAACCCTTGGCTACGTATAAATTGGATTCAACATCGTCCACAATCAAAACTTTGCCGTAAGGCATATATTCACGCATTATATTCTGCCCTTTTAACCGGGAAGTACTGCTTATGCGGAATTTCTGCAAATTTTCAGCAGTTTTTTTGCCTAAAACTTTGGTGCCTACTCTCTTTTGGGGTATATGCACGGTAAATACAGTGCCCTTGCCCGGTTCGCTTTCCACAGAGATTGTACCGTTCATTTTGTTTACCAAGCGCCAGACAATATTCAGGCCTAGCCCGGTGCCCTCAATCATACGGTTGGTTTCCAAATTAAAGCGGGAATAGTCCGTTGTGAACAGAGAATTCACCTGCTCATCCGTCATGCCTTGGCCGGTATCGCTTATACGGATTGACAGCATTACATTCTCATCTTCGGGATTTTCCGCTTCGGTGTAAATAAACAACTTTATATGGCCTTTTTCGGTATATTTATAAGCATTGGATAATAGATTGTTCAAAATCTGCTTAATGCGCAACTCATCGCCTTCCAATAGGAACGGTACGTTCTCATCCACTCTAAGCTCAAATTCAATAGGCTTGCTGTTACGCATCATGTTTAAATGCACGGCATCGTTGATAAGGCTTGCAACCTCGTATTTCGCAGGGTATAGCTCCATTTTGTCCGCTTCTATTTTGGTCAGATCAAGTATATCGTTGATAATGCCCATCAATAAATCGCCGGAATTATAAATTTCGCTGAATGCATCCCTTATGTGCGGTTTAAGAGATTCGTCTTGCAGTTGAATTTCGGTTATGCCCAAAATCGCATTCATAGGGGTGCGTATTTCATGGCTCATAGTGGCTAGGAATTTGCTCTTTGCCTTGTTGCTCGCTTCGGCAATCTCGGCTTTTCGCATTTCGTGAATCATCGCCTTTTGTTCGCGCAAATCGCGTATATATGTTGCCAAAACAAAACCGTCTTTGTATTCAACCCGTACAAATGTGACTTCGCTTGGAATGACTTCGCCGTTTAACGCTTGATATGTCCATTCAAAACGCAAAAATCCTTCTTCAAAACCTCTATCTACAATTTCCTTCGCCTTTTCCGCAGAAAGCCTGCCGTCCGGTTGATATTCCGGATAAACTTTGCTGTAATTTTTTATGTATTCTTGTTTGCTCTCAAATCCAAACAAGCGCATCCCTTCTTCATTGCAATCGATAATTCCCTTGTCTCTGGTTCTAAAATTTGCGCACAAAGGCATGGAATTGAACATAATTTGCATACGCTCTTCTGCTTCTCGTGCTTTAGCCTGAGAAGCATTGACTTCGCGCATATCTTGAGCGTATGATATGACTATATAGCTGTCCATCTGCTTGAGACGGACAGTTGTTACCGAGAATGGTATCGACTCGCCGTCAACGGATTTTTGCTCCCAGTTGTAGCGGCTGATGCCGTCCCTCATTGTTTTGTCAAATATATCAACGACCATATCGGAGGTTTTCTGTCCGTTGGGTTGGTACTCCGGCGACATTCCGGCGAAAGTTTCGATGTAAGTCTTTTTGTCCGTTAGCCCGACCACACGTACCGCCTCCAGATTGCAATCAATGAGCGAGAAACTTACGGGGTCCCACATCGTTATGGCTAATGGCGTGGAGTCGAATATCAATTTTATGCGCTCTTCTGCTTCTCGTGCTTTAGCCTGAGAAGCATTGACTTCGCGCATATCCTGTGCATACGATATGACGCTGTATTCACCCATATGTTCGAAACGTACCGAATTCACATAGAACGGTACCTCCTCGCCGTTGGCATCCCTTTGGTTCCAATAGTAGCGACAGATGCCGTCCTTCATCACTTTCGTGAATACATCAACTATCATATCGGTGCTTTTCTTCCCATTGGGCTGGTACTCCGGCGACATTTCGGCGAATTTTTGGATGAAAAGCTTTTTGTCCGCCATCCCGACTAAGCGCATTGATTCCGTATTGCAGTCGATTAGTTTGCAGGTCTCGGGGTTCCACATGGTTATGGATAACGGCGTGGCTTCGAATATCGCCTGTATGCGCTCGTTAGCTTTCATCGCAGCATACGTTTCACGTAAATCGCGTATATATACAGCTAAGGCAAAATCATCTTCATATTTAACCTTTACAAGCGTGACTTCGCACTGTATAGGCTCTCCGTCCAATTTTTGATGCAACCACTCAAAGCGAAAATAACCATCCCTAAATGCTTGAGCGATGCATGCATCCGCTTTCTCCTTGGATAATCTCCCATCCGGCTGATATTTCGGCGAAAGTTCATCAAATCTCGTTATGTACTCCTTTTTGTTTGCCAGCCCAAATAGTTCAATCGCCCCACGATTGCATTCCATAATCTCGGTTTGGGTACGGTAATCCGCGCACAAAGGCATGGCGTTAAACATAATCCGCATACGTTCTTCCGCTTCGTGTATTTTCTTGTTGGCAGCTTTCACTTCCCGCAAATCACGCACATACCCCGCAGCCAAAAAATCATTTTCATGCTTAATGCGAATAGCTATAACTTCGCATGGTATAAGCTCTCCATTCAATTTTTGATGCATCCATTCAAAGCTAAAAGAACCTTCTTCAAATACCTTATTTACAATTCTAACTATCTTCTCGCTTGAAAGCTGTCCGTCCGGCTGATACTCCGGCGAAAGCTTGTAAAAGTTATCTAAAAACTCCTTCTTGTTGGGTATATCAAATAGTTTCAGCGATTCTGCATTTGTATCTACATTCTGGATTTTTCTGTTCCAAAGGGTAAGAGCAAGAGGGGCGGTATCCAATACGGACTGAACAAGCTTATCGGTTTTAATCTTTGAGAGCAGAAGGCTTTGCAAAATAAGGCTAAGCGCAATAGCCAGCAACAAACCCAGCGCAATTAGAACTTTCGTCATTTTTTCCAAGTTCTCATAATATTTGTTTTCGGGTGTTATAATCGCCATATGCCACCCGTTGTTAAGCTGCCGAACAAACAATATGGCCGGCTTGCCTAAATAATCTTTTGCCTTATGCCTGGTAATTTTATTTCCCTGCTTTATTTCCTCTACAATAGAACCGCCGCTATTTAGAATTTGCACGGGTTTGCCTAGGTAGTCAGGGTTAGGATGAGCGATCACTTTAAGCTGTCCGTCCACCAATATCCCATAGCTGCCTTCATATACGTTTGTTTTAACGGCGTATTCGCTAATCCTGTCCAATTTTATGTCTAAGCCAACTACACCGAGCGGCTTGCCGCTATTGTCAAAGATAAGGCGGGAATATGTTATAACGGCTTCGCCTGAGCCAACGCTCACATAAGGGTGCGTTGTAGCTATTTTCCCATTTGCCTCCAATGCCGCAATATACCAAGGGCGCTCAGTAGCCACATAGCCCTCAGGCAATCCCCGGCCCTTGCCGTCAATATCCCCAAACTCATAAAAATAACCATAAAGACCGTCAAAGCCATGCATAATTTCTTCGTCGGAGAACAATTTAGTCAGCCGAACAAAAAAACTCTCCAATTTACGAGCTTCTCCATCCAGAACCATTGAACGTATGGTTTCCGAAACGCCAACCAGCATGGATTTGGGTTCCTGCAAGTCCGCATCTATTTTTGTCTGCGTGTTTACGAAAACATTTTCCGCATTTCTTATCAAATGCATATTTTCAATATCGCTCACATACCAATAGCTCAAAAGCACCATCAGCGCAAAAGCCGCAAATACAAAAAACGTTCGCAAATAAGACAATCGGCTCGTAAAAATTCTTTTTATTGCTGGCATGGCCCATTTGCCTCCATCCTAAATTTGTCTTGAATTTCAAAAAATACATCTGCAATTTTAGGATCAAAGTGCTTTCCCTTTTCAGACATGATTATGCGTACCGATTCCTCATGCGAAAAAGCGGGTTTGTAAACCCTCTCGGAAACAAGCGCGTCATAAACATCTACAATGGCCATTATACGCCCTTGCAGAGGAATTTCCGTACCCTTTAATTTGCGCGGATAACCGGAACCGTCCCAGTATTCATGATGATAGCCGGCAAAGAATTTCGCATAATGCAGAAAAATCCCGCCATTGGTCTGTTTAATCATGTAGTCTATAATTTGTTCTCCTGTAGTAGTATGGGCTTTTATCAACTCGTATTCCTCTTTGGTCAGTTTGCCCGGTTTGTTCAAAATCACATCCGAAATGGTAATTTTGCCCACATCGTGCAACCTGGCCGAGGCTATTGCCGCCTCTTTGTCCCACTGTTTTAATTCATCGGAATAAACTTTGCGCTCTATCATGGCGTTTATGAGTATTCTCAAGTACTTTGTTGAACGGTCAATATGCTCGCCCGTCAGTTTGTCGCGGTTTTCTACCAATTCGGCTATAATTGATATAATGCTGGTGTTTAATTGCTCGAGTTCCTGCGTTCTCAGTTTCAACAACTGGGTTTGCTTGTTAATAAGGCTTTCAATACGCAAATGATGTGAAATACGGTTCAGCAGAATAGGTGTAGAAAACGGCTTGGCTATAAAATCCACTGCGCCCAGCTCTAAACCGTGCGCTTCTCTAATTTCATCGTTGAAAGCGGTTAAAAATATTATAGGTATATACTTTGTCTTTTCATTTTTTTTTAGTTTTTGCAGGGCGGCAAAACCGTCCATTTCTGGCATTTCAATATCGAGTAAAATGAGGTCTGGGGTAATTTTATCTATGAGCGCGAACATTTTTTCGGCAGAAAGCAGCGTTATAACACGATAGCTGCCCTCTAAGGTTTGTTTTGCCTTGGCTAAGTTAACAGCGCTGTCATCCACTACAAAAACAATTTTCATATATTTTTTTCCTTATTAAATATATATAATTTTTTCGGGAACGTTCCTTTTTTTTGTTTTTATGGCATTTTTGTTTAAATACCCTTGACAAGGCCTCAAAATATTTCTATATTTACATCCCTATGAAAAGGACGTACCAGCCTCATAATCGCAAACGTGCCAATAAACACGGTTTTATGCACCGCATGGAAGACCGTTGGGGCCGTGATGTACTCAGCCGCCGCCGTGCAAAAGGCCGCAAAAGGCTCACCGTTAGCGATGAGCTTTACAAAAAATAGTTCACTGAAAAATTTTCGGTTTCCTTCAAAGGCTTCTTATAATATTGTTGCCTCAAAGGGTAAAAGGGTGAAATTCGGCTTTTTAAGCCTGAAAATTCTGCAATCCCCCGATTCCTGCACCAGATTTTGCTTTATTGTGAGAAAGAAAAGCGGCTGTGCCGTGTTTCGCAACCGTTGCCGCAGGGTACTGCGCCCAATATTTTTCAATGAAGCGAAGAATTTCAAAGCCCCATTGTGGATTATGGCAATAGTTGAGATGAATGCGGAGAATGCAGACTGGAAGGCGCTTAGGGCGTGTGGGGAGGAGGCAGCGGAGGAACTGGGTCATAACCGCTTTTGCAAAAGGGCTGGCAGCGGAGGATCCGCCAAGCCGTGAGCGCAAGGCCCTTTATGCAGCCGTGAACTTCTATAGCCTCTATCGCATAGTTTGAACAGGAGGGGTAAAATCTGCAACAGCCCCTAAAAAACACTATATGTACTCTCTGATAAAACCTTAGGCATTTAATAATTAAATACTTCATTCAATCCACTCGCCCAAAACATCCTTGAACTTGAAGTTATATTGCAAACGATCCAAGCCGTCATCCGTCTTTTTTTGCCTTTTTTCCCAGAGATGAAATACTATTCCGCCTAAAAATCCGGATACCGGGTTTATTTTTCGTTTTGAAACACCCAAAGGGCCACCCATGCTTCCACCCGAGGCTCCCAGGCCAAGCTCTAATATCTTAATCATCAAGGGAGGCGGCAAATGCTGCAGTTCGCAACAAGTTGGCACTAATCCTTCAAAACTGTAATTTGGAATTGTTCCCTGCACAAGGGGAACACCGTGTTCCATGCACACAATGGAGGGCGTTGCCGTATCCGCAGCCTTGTTTTTGCAAGCACGGATCCATGCCCCTTTTGTTGCATCGCTTGTTTCCCTGCGCAACGTGGCAAATTGGCTAGCCGGCAAAAATGCGGCCAAGCAATTCGGGCAAATGCGCAAATTAAGCCCGGTTATAGCTATGTGAACAGGCTCGGACTTGGAGCAAAAAGAGCAGAGCATCGGTCCCTCCGAGCTATGAGGCTTCTGTTAAAATTTCTTTCAAATCTTTTGCCGTACGGAGCTTTGCCATCGCAGATTCTCTGTATTGGCGTACCTTTTCTTTTGTTAAGCCTGTGGTCTGGGCTATCTCTTGCAAATTGTTTTTTGCGCCGGAATCAAAGCCGTAAAACAGGTTTATCACCTTTAGTTCCGTTGGGGTTAAATACTCCGAGAGCAGTTTTTTAATCAAGCCCTTTCTGCTCTTTTGGAAAAACACGCTTGAGGCATCGTCTGACGTGTCGGGGGTAATGCTTATGAGGCTGGTATCGCCGTCTTCGCCAACCGGTGCGTCTAGACTGGAGGATTTTACGCCCATTTGCAGAATTTTCTCTATTTCATCTGCATTGTAGCGGCTGTAACCCTCAAGTGACTTTGGGTCTATAACCTGAGTTCCGCCCACAACCTGCTTTAACCTGCCGCCTTTTCTGTTAAAGCGGCGGAGTATAAGCTCTTTTTCCGCCGAAATGCGCACTAAACGGGCTTTTTCGTTTATCGCCTTTATTATGTTTTGCCTTACCCACCAAACGGCGTAGCTTATGAATTTTATGTTTTTAGACGAATCAAAGCGCACAGCAGCTTCCATCAACCCCAAATTCCCTTCGTTTATCAAATCGTTGAGGTCTAAGCCCTGTCCCTTATATAAATTTGCAACACGTATTACAAAGCGCAAATTCGCCTTAACCAAATGATTAAGAGCGGCCTTATCGCCGTTAGACACTTTCTGAAGCAAAAGGTTCTCTTCTTCCCTAGTCAGCAATGGTATTTGCGATATTTCATTCAAATATTGAAAATACACATTACGTTTTATCTTGGGCTTTGCTTCTTTCACAATCTTCAACGTCATGAACACAAATTTAACTTTTTTTTTCGTTTTTGTCACCTATTTTTTTAATTTTCAGGGATTTAAGGCTTAATTTTTTATATTTTTAACTTTTATCTTATAAAAAATTCAACATTTTGTCAAAAAAAAGTCACAAAAATTTCTATCCAAAATAATACCAAAATAATACCTTGACAAAATTTCAAAATATTTTTATATTTGCGTTTGTTTTATAGAAAAGGGGAAATATGCGTTTTTTTGTTTTAGTCGCAATTACAGCTATTTGCTCATACGCCAGTTTAACGGTTCAATCTTATGAATCCAATCTCGGAAGCCTAAACCTTTCTATGCCCAGAGTGCA
>LIUG01000042.1 GCA_001462245.1 Candidatus Fibrimonas termitidis | reverse complement strand
TCCGATGGCTGCGGAATATTTCAAGGAATCTACAATAAATATTTTTCGATCGGGGTATTTTTCACATAGAATTTTTTGGGCATGTACCATAATATTATATGTGGCGCCAAGTCCGCTTGACAGGCTTACTGCCAAAATGTCCTTTCCTTGCTGTAAAAAGGGTTCAAAATCTGAAACTACGTCATCAACACTGAACGAGGATGATTTGTACCGGTCCTTGTTTGCCTTCAACGACACAAAAAATGCGTCAATCTCGGCGTCGCTCAAATCAAGGCTTGCCTCGACATCATCTGCGTCGGGGGTGGTCAAATAAGCCTTCAGGTGTCCGTCGAGCTCAAAGCGAGCCCTGAGTTCCCTGGACAGGTCGCAGGAACCGTCCCCAATAATTGCATAACTGTACTTCATAATTCCTCCTGTGCTTTTATTGCATAAATTATACCATAAACTGACATAGTGTCAACCTATATTTTCAGTGTGACCCTATTTGCAAAATCCAGACAATTGTTGTTTGCCATGCTGTATCTGCCTTGTCCAAGACAGGATTTGGCATACCTCTCTATATCGTCTGCTTTTCTGATAAATCGTTTTTTGAATGTGCGGACTTCTGGGATTTTAGCACCGCAAAACTCATTCAAAGAAACGGAATTGACAACCACATTTTCGCCCGCTCTGTTTACAGCGTGACCAAATTGGATAACCTCATTGGCATTCAGATATACGCCGTAATGGTAGTAAGAGCCTGCATGAATGCGGACNNNNTCGCCCGGTTTCGGCGAGATAAACTCGTATTTATACGAAAACTTTTCAGCCTTTTTCTTTTTCAATTCGCAGAAAAGCATTAAAAATTTATCGTATATTTCGTCATTTATTTCCTTTAGCTTTTCTTTAGTAAGCTCTGCATTTGAATAACCTGATAAATCTATGCTGTTTCCAATCATTAAGTGTACTCTCTTAAAAAGTCCGTAATTAAAATCGTTAACAATTGGAATAATTTTTGCTCCCGTTTTAATCGCAAGCATTATATATCCTGTTGAAAATTTTGAGGGCTCGTATGTATGCTTAAAACCGCCCTCGGGAAAAACCATAATAGCCCTGCCTTTTGCGGTTACCTTCTTGCTTTTTTCTATAAAATCAAAGCTATTCGCTTCGCTATCAACAAAAATTCCCCCTGCAATACGTACTAAAAACTTTACCATTTTGAATCTATATTTGTAAAAATCTGCGGCTAAGAAGTGCAATCTTTTGAAAAAGAACCTAAGCGCAATAACAAAGCCATCCAAAAAGGAACGATGATTTGATATTATTATGCCGCTGCCATTAATTCGTTTATTTTCTCTGCGGTCATCCTCATAATAAGTTTTCGTCTTGAACACAAATACTTGAAGGAATAATACCGGTATGAAATGCAAATAATATATAATCTTGCTCATAGCATCTCTTTTAAATATTGATAAAAATTCTCCGGAGTGCGCAGGTTTTTACACCTTTCAAGATTAAATTGAATGTTAAACATACTTTCAAGCTCACTTATCAGCGAGAAATAGCCAAGGCTATCCCCGTCCAAATCCAGAAAGAAGTCATCGTTTGATTGAACTTCCGCGTCTGTCTCTGCAGCGCTTTTAAACGCTTGCTTGATTACTGACATTGTCGCATCTTCCTGCCCGTCACCTTGCGTTTTTTCATCACCGATTAGTTCTTTATAATCCCTCAGAATAACCTCGCCTTCAGCAATTTTTTTCTTAAGGAGCGCACGCGAAACCTTTATCGCATTTGGATTGGCAATAGGTTCATATGTCACAAAAATGTCGCTAACATATTGTCCGCAGGTAATTTTTGCCAACGCATTCTTTATACGCTCGATTTCATTGGCAATTATTGCGTTTGGCAGCTTTTTACTGTACTCTAAAACAATGGAAAGCCTTCCCTCTATCTCTAAAACACAAAATCTGTTTGCATTTTTAATTTCCAATTCGTTCTGAATTGTATCCGGGCTTATGTTTTCGCCGTTTTCACCGATATACAGGTCGCTCTTTCGTCCAATAATGTAATTCTCGCCGTTTATTATTTTTATTAAATCGTTTGTTTTTATGCAATGTAAGACGCTTTCATCTCTGTTTAGCGTCTCGTTATTTAACGGGATGATTCGTTTGCAGATTGAGCCGCCCGAAACAATCAAAGTTCCGTCCCCGTCATATGCGTAGCTGACGCTTTTAAACGGGTTCCCGATTGAGCCGTTGGTTCTTTTGCTTATCCGCTTTGCAAAATTTGCCCCTGTAATCGCTGCTTCCGTTGTGCCGTAACCGTTAAAAAGCGGATAGCCTATGCAGTTGATGATTTTTAGCGCCTCGCTGTCTATATGCGCGCCGCCCGAAATCATAAACCTTGGCGACATTCCGAACGAGGCAGAAAGCACCTCCGTAAAAAGTCTTCTTGAAACCGCAACGCCAAACGAAGGAAAAATATTTTGCAGGAAAAAAGCAAGTTTTACCCCCTTTTGGAACTTCTTCCTGCGCTTTTCACTTTCCTGCGAAATACCGTTCATTATGCCTTTATACAATTTGTGGAATAAAATCGGAGGCGCAAAAAGATGCGTCACATTGTGCCTTTTTATCGTTCCCCTAATAGTGTCCGGCGAATTGTCTTTTAAAAAAACCATTGTGCGCCCAAAAAAGGCAAACCAGAAATAGCTCACCATTATTCCGAAAATGTGGAAAAGCGGCAAAATCACAGCAACCTTGATTCTATTTTGGTAGTCGTTCATCAGCCATTCATTGGTTCTTAAAATGTCTTTGGTGTTCATTATTTGATTTACAACAGCCTCGCCGTCAAACACGCATATCTTTGCTTCAAGCCCTGTCAGGGTAGAAGAAAGCGCAAACTCGTTTTGCCAAAATTCGTCCGCGATTTGCGGGCATTTTTTGTCAAAACCGTCGATATTTACAACGGTAAAATCAATATAGTCGGCTGCGTCTGTTATTACAAGCCTTATATTAAGCCCTTTGAGGAGCTTTATTCTAAGTTCCGTGGGGTAAAATGAATTAATCAGGTACGGCTTGTTTCCGCTCATTAAAACACCCCAAAACGCAATTAAAAAGCCAGGCGTATTGCCAAGGTCAATACCTATATACCCAGGCGTTTCATCGGGGTATGTATGCTTAATATATGCGGAAAACGCCCTTATCTCCGAATCATGCTCTTTATAGGTTACCGCATCGATTTCAAAATCAACAAGCCTTTCATATGCGATAAGGTCGGAGTGAGAAAATATTACGTTATAAACGTCCTTTAACGTTTTGTCAGATTTTGTTATCGCGGCAAGGTTTTTTTTGACAATCTTCTTATAATTTCTCATAAAATCTACCCGTCAATATGCCCCGATAATAAAATCGCAAGTATGCTGCAAACCGTCAAGATAGGCAAACTCTATATTTCTGTTTTTTTCAAAATAAGCGCGGATGCTGTCAATATCTTTAGGCTTGCAATTTTTTCCGCCAAAAACAACAACAGTTGAATACGGCTCTAATGTCTTTTCGTCCGCCACCGCATTCAAAGTTTCAAAAAAATCATCTATAGTTGCCCTGACGCTTGTTTGAAAAACCGGACGCTTTTTAAGGCTTTCAAGCGATTTTATAACATCTTTGAATTCGTAGGTAAAAATCAATGACGAGAGCATAAAAAATGTTTTTGACAAGTTGTCTGAATCTGCAA
>LIUG01000041.1:28084-28449 GCA_001462245.1 Candidatus Fibrimonas termitidis | reverse complement strand
GAAAATTTGGTTATGCCGGTGATGAACACGAATTGTATGTATTTGTCACTGGATTTTAGCACCTTGTAAAAACCTCTCAATTCTTCTTTTATTTCTTCATGGATTTCAGGGTGGCCTATTGTATCTAGAATGGGGCAGTCGTATTCGTCTATTATTATTACGACCTTGCCTTTGGTTTCGCAGAGTTCTTTTATCAAATATTCGAATTTCCCGGATATTTCATCGTCCGGCAAAGAGATATTGTAGTCCTTGGCTGCGTATTTCAGATGCCTGCTGACCAAGCCTATTAATCTGCCTTTCCCGCCAGTGCAGTTTTCTGCGCTCATGTCCAAATGAATAACAGGGTATTCCTTCCATTCCCAAGG
>LIUG01000041.1:0-27855 GCA_001462245.1 Candidatus Fibrimonas termitidis | reverse complement strand
TTTGAAATCATTTTGTGTATGTATGCGGTTTTATCCACATACACGGCAAAGTCGTTTATTACATCGGCGAATGTTTGCACACCGGAGAATGGAAGTTTGCGGAGCATTAGAGTAAATTTAGAAAATCACAAACGCTGATTTCCCTCAAAAGAAGAAATATCATACAGTTAGGAGATTTTTTCTAAATTCCCCTCAATGCTCCGTACAATGCCTCACACGCTTTTTATAGTCAGTACTCCAATAGGTAACTTGGAAGATATCACTTTCAGGGCGGTGCGGGTATTAAAAGAGGCTACACTCATTTTGGCGGAAGACACTCGCCATAGCAAAATTTTGCTGGACAACTATGGCATTTCAACAAAAACAGAAAGCTACCACGATTTTAACAAAGAGCAAGCAACGCCAAAATACGTGGAATATTTAAAAAATACAGGCGATATAGCTCTTATATGCGATGCCGGAACTCCCGGCATTGCAGACCCGGCTTTTAATCTGGTAAGGGCTTGCAAAGTGGAAAACATTCCTGTTCGTGCCGTTCCCGGAGCCAATGCTTTGCTAACGGCACTTGTTGCAAGCGGCTTTGCCACAGACAGATTCAGATTTGAAAATTTTTCACCCAAAAAAAGCGCACAGAGATTGCATTTATTGCAAAAACTTAAAAACGACGGCGACAGCACCCTGATTTTTTATGCAAGCCCCCATAACCTGGTTAAATTTTTAGGCGAAATAAAAGCGGTATATGGAGAAGTAAAAGTGGCTTTGATGCGGGAGCTAACAAAAAAATTTGAGGAACACTTAATAGGCACCCCAAGCGAACTCTTGGAACACTATAAACATTCTGCGCCAAAGGGGGAGTTTGTTCTCCTTATAGATAAACAGTTGAGAGTGGAGAGTTGAGAGTTGAGAGTTGATATTCATACATTTATATCTAAAATATTTAAGAAGCATGTATATGCAGAAAAAAGCATATCTTTCAGAAAACTCTCAACTCTCAACTCTCAACTCTCAACTAAATACCCGTATTTGCTCCTAATTCTCATCCTAACATCCTGCGCTACCGTTATTGCGCCGTCCGGTGGGCCGGAAGATAAATTGCCTCCCAGAGTCAGCGGAACAACTCTTGCGCCGAATTCTATAAATCAAAGCGTGAATTTGGATTTGACTTTGCAATTTGATGAATGGATAATTCAAAAACCGCCGAGCGGGGCAGCCGTAATTTCACCGCCTATTATCGGCAGATTGCGATTAAAAGCCGACGGCGACAAGTTGCGTATTTATTCCACAGAACCTTTGGATACCAGTACAACATATGCGCTTACAATCACGAATGCCATAAAGGATTTGCGCAATAACCCGCTTGAAAAACCTTTCCAAATTTTATTTTCCACCGGAAGTTATTTAGATAGCTTGAAAACAGATTTTTTCGTGTTGCTTCAAGACTCCTTGACCAAGAAAAAGAAATTCCCTGTTGTCGCATTTTACCCGATCGGCAAAGTGCGTGCGAATAAAAGCTATCTGGAAAAATTCAGGGATTCCACGCTAACCGCAGAAGCAGACACTGTTCCGAATATCACAAAAGAAATTCCCCAATACATTGCCCAAACAGATAGCCTTGGAAACGCGACTTTGCAAGGGATGCAGGCCGGCTCATATTTGGCGGTCTCTTTTTTAGATGAGAACAATAACCAAAGATTGGATATGGAGAGTGAAATTGCCGGTATTGCAGCCTTCCCCTTTAAATTAAATGATGAAAAAAAGAAGCTCAATTTTTCTTTGGGAGATCTGGACACGTCATCGATCAATTTGGATGCTATTTCCCAAAGAGGCAATAAGGAAATTGAATTTTCATTTTCACGCCGTATAGTATTGGATTCTTTGTTCACACAAAAAAGCAACTGTTTTTTTACCATCGCAAAAGACACGCTTTTCCCATTTGGTTTTTATACGGAACCAAATAGCAAAAATGCGGTGTTGCTATTTGACAACCTAAAGAACGATAGCCTTTACACAGCACGTTGCCTCTATGCAAGAGATTCTTTGGGAAGAGGATTGGACTCTGCTCGCGCTTCCTCAAAACTCAAATTCAAAAAAATTCCGGAAAATGAGATTACTCCGATTAACGTTTCAAAAATTGAACCGTCAAGAGGAGCAGAGGAAGTTTTGCCGAATTTGCCCATAAAACTATTTTACAATCGGCCGGTTTCCACAGATACTTTGAAATTCCGTTTGTATATAAATGAAGACAGCGTTAATGTGGAAGTTAAGCAGACGGATGCCGTAAGTTTGGAAATTTCATCAAACCCGATGTGGGGAACGGATGCGAAAATCAGGTTGGTGCTGGTTGAGAAAGATTCTATTTTGGATACCTTGTTCAGGGAAAAGAATTTGGTGCAGTTCACCACAATTTCCAAATTGAAGCTGGCCTTGCTAAAAGGCGAAATTCCGGGTGGCAATGCATCAACTATAGTGGTTTTGCAAGAAGTTACAAGCCGCAAAGTCGGAAAGTCATCCGTAAAAACTTTGGGAAACGAATGGAGCGCGAAATGTGATAAATCCGGGCATTTTGAATTTAAAGGTTTGTCTAAAGGCATTTACAGACTTATGTATTTTAAGGATTTGAACGGAGATGGCCGTTTGACTTCCGGTTCAATTTACCCTTTGCGGGCCGGCGAACCTTGGGTTATGCCTGAGGAAGATTTAATACTTCCGCAGGGCGATGATAATTTTTTGAAAGAATTGATGAGAGATTTACCGGAGTTGCGATGAAATATGTTTTCTTTTTTGCCGTTCTAGCAACGAGTGTTTTTTCTGCCGAGTGGTATGTTCGGGGAAAGGGCCATGAGAAATGCGCAAATCTGGATGGCGGAGTTCAGGTTTGCCGGGAAATTTTTACAAATAACGAAACCTATTGCTATGGCAAAGAAAGGGTATGGATTCAGCCTCATAGAAGGCTGATATCCGTGATAAATTTAAATCATAAATGCCAGCATCACGGTTGGGCAAAATTTCGCCTTGTGGACGGCACATGGCTGTGGAAATGCTATATAAATGACCGTGAAATGGAAGATGGTGCTTGCAAGGGGTTTTCTAAGCGGTAATTTTTCTAAGTTCCTCCTATGGCTGCTGCTCTTAACTTAATTTGGTTTTTGCCTGTGCTGACGGTTTTTGTTAGTTTGGTTATACCTAGGCAGCATAGCCGGATTTTGAAAATGTTCCATGCCGTTTCTGCACTTGCCAATATGGTGCTGTGCGTGTTCTTTACCGTTAAAATTTACGGCTTGGCTATGCTTTCCGGGGTGCCTGTGGGCAATGCCTTGCAACTGCAATACCTTACGGATGTGTCTTGGCTGCCGGTTTTGGATATAAGGTTTATAATAGGTGCAGATGCGCTTTCGATTTTGATGTGCGTTTTGGCTTCCATAATAGTTTTCACGGGCATTCTGATGAGCTGGAATATTGAACGCCCAAAAGAATTTTTTGCGATGATACAAATTCTGGGTGCCGGTGTTTTAGGTGTATTCCTCAGCTTTGACTTATTCCTGTTTATGATATTCTACGAGGTTGAGGCCTTGGCTATGTATCTTATGATTGCAGGCTGGGGAACGGGGCGAAAAGATTACTGCGGAAAAAAACTCACTTTAACGCTTGCGCTTGGCTCGGCTTTTGCGCTCATTGTTGTTATAGCTATGTATTTTGAAGGCGGAGTTGGAAGCTGGGATATTCGCAAACTTGCGGATGTAAGTTTTTCGGAAGAATTTCAAACTTGGGCTTTCCCGCTTTTGTTTATAGGTTTTGCAATTTCTGGTTCCTTGTTCCCTTTCCACAACTGGAGCCCTGATGGCCACAGCGCAGCGCCGACTGCGGTATCCATGTTTGCTGCCGGTGTTATGATGAAAATGGGGACTTATGGCTGTTTGCGGGTAGCTATGTATTTAATGCCGGAAGGGGCTAAATTTTGGCTGCCTTATATAGTTCTGTTCGTTTTGTTCAATGTGGTTGCTGCTGCGTTTATTGCCGTTAAGCAGAGGGATTTGAAATACATAATAGCCTATTCCTCCATTTCTCATTTAGGGCTTATATTCCTGGGTTTGTGCGCGGCGAATTTGATTTCCATAAAGGGAGCGAGCTTGCAAATGCTCTCACACGGATTTTTGACGGGTTTATTCTTTGCCTGCATCGGAATGATTTACAGCAGAACTCATACGAGAATGGTGGACGAAATGGGCGGTTTGATGAAAGTTATTCCGCTCATAGGCGTTGGTTTTGTTATTGCCGGTTTTACCGGGCTTGGTTTGCCGGGGCTTAGCGGTTTCGCGGCGGAACTTCCGATTTTCATAGGTTCTTTTAGCGCAAGCAGCATTACGGTTCAGGTGGTTGCTGTTTTGGCAATTCTTTCCATAACCACAACCGCTGTTTATGTTTTGCAAGCGACAAATAAAATGCTCTCCGGTCCTTTAAATCCGAAATTTGAGAGTTTGCCAAAGGCCTCGGTTCCGGAAAAAATTGTTTTGGGGATTTATTTTATTTGCCTTTTTGGAATAGGGCTTTGCCCAAGCTGGATTTCCAGATTTTTAGACACGAGTTTGCTTCCTATTTTTGCGAATATCAGCCGTTGATTAAGTTGAGTTTTAATCGACGTTTTCTACATTACCTCCCATGAACAATATTCCCATTAATGTTACCGTCAGGCACCTCGATGAGCCTGCATCAAAATTTCAGCCTGTTATCCAAAGCGAAATTGGCAAACTGGAAACACATTTCAGCAATGTCACCGATTTTTCCGTGGTAGTAGAAGGTATTTCTAAAATTGCAAACGGCGTTGAGCTTAAACGCAAGGTAGAAATAACCGCTTCCGTAAAGGGCAACGCTCTGGCAGCCACGGCAGAAGAAGAAAACTTTGGCAAAGCTTTGGATGTGGCTATTTCAAAAATAAGAGTACAACTTTCAAAGCATCATGAAAAGGCGAGTGAGCACAAAAGCGTTCCAACAGCCGAAGTAGTTAAATAAAATGAGATGCGAGCATTTCAGAGCTTCTTCCGGAGCCTTGAGTGCACGTATTCACAGCGACGTTTTTGAACGGCTTTTGCACAGCGCAATAAAGCCTGAACAGGAAAGGGCTTGGTTTAGACCTCTAAATATTTCCGGCATTGTTTTTGCCTTTGGTACGGGCTTGGGTTATCATTTGGAATTTTTAAATGATTTGCCACCGGGTAAAATTCGGATTGTTGTTCTATGCGACGCATTTCCTGAAAATCTTGTGGTTGTAAAGGAGAAATTAAGCGGTTTGCCGGTTGTGTTGTTCAACGAAGATTTATCGCAATTTGCAGATATTTTTAAAAACAATCATGTGACGGTAATTCGCCACCCTGCCGCTGCAAGGTATTGCGAAACCGAGGCGGAAAATACGTTGCGGTTCATCATGAGTAAGGGCATTGCGGGCGACGCCACAATCAATGCCCCTATTGCTCTGCCCTTTGGTACGCATTTTTTGCAACAGGAAATTTTAAACGCTCTAAAAGATTTGAATTTTCCGCACATAATTATTCCGCAAGAAAGCGAGAACCCTGCTGTGCTGGAAGCGTGCCTTATGGAACTATTCCAGAAAAATACGCCTCGCTTTGTTCTTTGCGTAAATGCAAAAGGCATTGATCCCGAAGGAATTTTGCTCAGTGTTTGCCGCAGATTTTCCGTGCCTGTGCATATTTGGTTTGTTGATGACCCTCGCCCCATAGCTTGTTTGTTGAGCAAATCGCAATGCGAAAATATATTTGCATGGACTTGGGAGCGGGCGTATATTCCTTGGTTAAAGGAGAAGGGGTTTGCGGGTGCCAAGTGGTTGCCGCTTGCGGGTGATACGCATTTGTTTGAGCCTAAGAACAAAAAGCCCATTTATAATTTGATGTTCACCGGCTCTGCAATGGCTGGTGATTTTTTGGATGAAATCTGGAGGCATGTTCAATACGATGAAAAAGAGGCTTTGCCTATAGCGCAAAATGCGGCATTCCAAATTTTAACCGGAGAGATGAGCGCAGAGCAATTGCCGGGCGATACAAAGGATGAGGCGTGGTTTGCGAGTTATTGCATTCATTTGGCGAGCAGTGAGAAGCGGCGTTTGTGCTTGGAACCTTTGCTGGATTTGGGTTTGCAATTTGCGGGTGACGCTCCGGGATGGAGAGCGATGTTCGGCAGCAGCGTAAAAACTTTGCCGGATATAGATTACCGCAAGGGTTTGTGCCGGCATTATTCGCTTGGGGATATTCACATAAACATAACCAGTTGCCAAATGCCTACCGCAGTTAATCAAAGAGTTTTTGATATTCCTCTTTGCGAGCGTTTTGTAATCAGCGATGCCCAAAGCGACTTATTCGAACTATTCCCGAAAAATGCCGTTTGCACCGCCAATTCCTCCGAAGAATACGCAGAACTTGTGAAATTTTACCTGAAAAATTCAAGCGCAAAAAACGAGATTATAAAAAACGCAAGAGAGCACGTTTTAAAAGAGCATTTGTATAGGGAGAGGGTGAAAAGGATTGTTGCTGCTATCTGAACCCCGATCAGCCGTCAATAAAACACAAAGGAAAATCCTGCGTCTGCTAGGATAATTGCCGTTATGGAGAATACAACGCATTTGGTTGTTGCTATGCCGACTGCATCTGCGCCGCCTCGCACAGAGAGTCCTTTTGAAACAGCCACCAAAGCTATTAGCCATCCGAAAACCAAACCCTTAAAAAGCGATTTCGCTAAGATGACCATTGAGAGCGATTCTCTAAGTTCGGATATAAACAGAGAAGTGGGCAGCCCTATGTAAAGAGAGGCTACCAGATAACCGGCAAAACAGCCGGCAACATTTGCCAGCATGGTCAGCAGTGGGGTAGCTATGCTCATGGCTTGAAATCTGGGCAACACAAGGTATTGAACCGGGTGAATACCCATTACCCTGAGTGCTTTCACTTCTTCTTGAACAACCATGGAGGCTATTTCCGCCGTTATTGAAGAACCTGATCTGCCGGCTAAAATGATTGCGGTTATGAGCGGCCCTATTTCCATAAACATCGTGACGGCAACACCTCTTACCAGATAAACACCGGCACCCAAAGTTTCCAGCTGAACCGCAGACTGAAAAGAAAGCGTCAATCCAACGAGAAAGGTCAATAAAAAAACTATAGCGGTAGCTGAACTTCCCAGCCTTATCATTTGAAGCGAAAGCACGCCTTTAAAAGGCAAGCGCATTTTATCAAAGCGGCCAAGGGTGCTCCAATATATCGATTCGCTCAAAAGATAAACAATATGCCTAAGCTCATAATACAAAGCATAAATTGCATCACCGATAGATTCTATAATTCTCAACTCTCAACTCTCAACTCTCAACTAAAAAATCAGTTTCCCTTAATCACAGTATCCTTAGCAAGCACCACTATTCCCGATTCGGTTAAATGGAACATTGCGCTGTCGCGCTCTAAATTGTAGCCTATCTCAAAGCCCGCCGGAATGTGCAAACCTTTTTCGATAATCGCCTTGCGGATTTTTGCGCCCGGGGCTATTGTGACATCGGGGAAAAGTATGGAGTCCTCAACCAAAGCTCCCTTTTGAACTGCAACTCCCGGACTTAAAACGGAATTCACCACATTGCCGCCGTTTATAACGCAGCCCGCTGAGATAACCGAGTTTACGGCTGTTCCCATATTGCTGTTCGTTTCGCCTCGGGAAAATTTTGCCGGAGGCATATTCCAGTTAAAGGTGCGAATGGGCCAAGCTTCGTTGTAAAGATCAAATATGGGTTCTTGTGTGCATATGTCCATATTCGCTTCGTAAAAAGCGTCTATTGTGCCGACATCGCGCCAGTATCCGTTTGTCTTTGTGTGTTCGCCTCTAACCGAATTGCTTGTGAAATCGTAAACATAAACCGGATGGTTCGGAAAGAGATGAGGTAAAATATTGTGCCCGAAATCTATGGCTTTTGGATTGAGTTTGTGAATTTCCAAAAGTTGGCGTACAAGGAATTTGCTGGTGAAAATATAATTTCCCATGCTAGCGAGGCAGTAGCCCGGGCGGTTGGGTATTTGTTTTGGATTATTTTTCGGTTTTTCTTCAAAACCTATCATGCGGTGGTTTTCATCAACCTCTATAATGCCGAATTCATTTGCTTCCTCAACGGTGACCGGGATAGCTGCTATTGTAAGCATGGCTTGGCGTTTTATGTGAAAATCCGCCATTTGGTTTACATCCATTTTGTATATATGGTCGCCGCCGAATATAGCCACCAAATCCGGTCGTTCATCTGTTATAAGATTTATGTTTTGGAAAATAGCATCGCTGGTGCCTTTATACCATTCGTTTCCTGTGCGCATTTGAGCGGGAACAAGGTCCACATATTGCCCCATGCTGGGGTTCAGGCTCCACGCCGCAGACACATGCTTGTTTAGCGAATCGGATTTGAACTGCGTTAAAACTTTGATTTTCAGTATGCCGCTATTTACGAAATTATTCAGCACAAAGTCAATTATGCGGTATGTACCGCCGAAATGCACGGCTGGTTTTGCCCGGTCTCGAGTAAGAGGAGAAAGTCTGCTGCCTTGGCCGCCGGCCATAATCATGCAGAGAACATTTTTATTATGCCTATAGGAAGTTGCGCTCATACGTTAAATATAGTAAATGCGTTATTCCCTGAACTTAATCTCAAAAGGTTGTTCCAACCCGCAAAAAGGAACCGATGCTCCGTCTTTTTTTGCCGGAGCGAACTGCATCCCCATTATGGCATCTCTGCCGGCATTTGCGAGGCCTTTTCCTGCGGGTATTTCTTCTATTATGCGAATATCATATGGTTTTCCGCTTGAATTAACGCAAAAGGATATTCTAAGGCTTGCATTTATTTCGCTATCTCTTATAGCTTGCGGAGGCTGGAACCTGGCTGAGCTTTTTAATACGGGTTTTTCGTCCACGTCTCCGCTGTTCAAATTCCCGCTTCCGCTTTTCATAGCAACCAATTCATTCGGCACAACGGCTCCGCCACCACCGTCGCCACCCATAACGTCCAAATTCATGGCAAATCTGGGGCCTGCTTTTGGCGTTCTGCTATTTGTGTTTTGCCTGCTGGGTTTACGGGTAGCTTCTTTTGGCTTTGGCGGTTCCGGCGGTTTTTCTTGGTTGAGCATTTTTATTTCTGTTTTTGCATATGTTTTTTCGGATTTGAATTCCCCTTTAATCAGCATATTCAAAATCGGTATCGAAAAAACCAAAAATACGCTTGTTATGGCAGCAAGAATAAGGAGGATAAGTTTACGAAGGGATTTCATGCGGGGTTGGTGTGGAATATAGAAAACTAAACCTCACGCACCGCCGCTGCTATCCTCAAATGCAAACCTGCCAACTCCGCTTCCGGCAACAGAGGCTTTAACTCCTGCATCTGCTGCTCGCATAATTCATTTGCCGCTAAAAGCAATTTTTCTCTCAATGCTTTTATATTCTTTGCAGGCTTTGTATTTGGGTAAACACGAACATTTGCGAGCCGTTTTTGCAAAATTTTTAAATTTGGCTCTACTCTTAAAATAGCCTTGTATTGATAAATATCAAATAAATCCCTTAACAATTCCCGCTCATTCCAAGCTGCAATTTTATGCGCAAATGCGGTGGATAAATCTAATATCCTGACAATTCTCGCCGGCATTCCGTAAAGAGAAGCAAGCGGTGAAGAGGACATAGAAAGAGACTGGCATTCGTTCTCAACATTTATTTCAATTTGACAGTTTTGCGAAAGATAATTTATATTCACATTCATAACTTTTGAATTCAATGTTATGTTAAAAGCCAGTCCATCCACCTTTGACAATTTTTGTTCAATCAAGGGTTTAATATCTTTTTTTGAGGTAAAAGGAACAAACACATAATCAATATCGTTTGTATAGCGAGGGCTGTTAAGCAAACGCAGGGCCATGCCGCCGCGAATAATAGCATGATTTCCAAATTCCGTTGCAAAAAAATTCACAACCCACGCTAAAAGCTCTTCCGTGTTCCTAAAATTCTCCATTTACACACCTGCTTGCAAAAGTTTTAAATTTTGAATTATTATAATGTTCCAAATATGCAAAAAATTTTTTCTTGTTCAACATATTATAATTTATGTCGCTGAATATGTTAAAATAAAATTTTTTCCCGTGCGAATAAAAATAAAGCGTGTCCAGCACGGCTTTTTCCGGCTCGGCTATTAAAACGCCTTTTTTATTTGGAGCAAAACCAAAATAAAGCTTTTTTGCCAAACTGTAATAGGATATGTTGGGCAATCCTTTGTAATAAGCCGCTTTTGACAGCACAATGCAGAAAATCTGAAAAGGGCTTTCCGTGCCTATTAATCTGTGCATGGCAAGCGCGGAACCGAGTGATATATATGAATTTTGCCTGACTTTGGCAGAAAGCACCGCATAATCAAAATTTGCAATGGTGTAAATTTCCCTGCAATATCTTTTCAAAGTTCCCGATTTTATAAACCTATTTACAATATTGTGCAAAGAAACCCTGTTGCTTTCACCGAACACAGACGAAAGTTCCATAAGCGAAAACACACCGCCTACGCTTTCACCAAGTCTAAGCAAATTTTCCTGATATTCCAGCCAGTTTTTCATATCGCTATATAATATAGAAAAATATATATTATCTGTCAATATGATTTTTTGTAGAGGCAAGGCTGCCTTGCCCAAGAATTTTTCTACCTTCCCCCAATGGATAAAAAACAGAGAATTGATGACTGGGCAACGCAAAATAAAATACCCGGGAAAATACAGGCCATTTTTACCGCAGAACCGGAAGGCGGTGATTGGCGTTATATTTTAAGAGAAGTAAAAGGCAAAAGAACCCTTGTTTGGGAAGGAATTCCGGATGAGCCATTGCCGGAAAATTTGCAGAAAATAGAAACTCAGTTGGAAAAAGAACATTTGCGTTTTTTCAAGAAACAAATAATGCAGATAATTTTCCGCTCGGACGCAAGCGGCAATTACGGAATGCTCATACAGGCGCAATTGAACACACCGGAGCAAAGCCGTGCTTACAAAACTTTTTTGGAATACTTGCAGAGAATGCACCCCGAAATCCTGTGCGCGCATTCAGTCCAAACAAAGCCCTTTTTCCCATTTGATACATCCAACCCGCCATTCGCCATGCAATATACTTTGCACAAAGGTTTTGGCTCCGAATGCATAAAACTTGCCTCAACCGGATTGTATTTTCACATTTTGGACTGGCTTCCCAAAACCAAGGGAACATATTTGCGATTAGGGGAAAAATTGCGGGACTGGTTGCACCCAGCAAAAGATGACCGCTTGCTATCTTGCTACTGCGGTGCCGCTGTGGAAAGCATGATGCTTTGCAAGAGTTTTAAAGATATTCACTGCCTCGATATACGGGAATGGGCAAAATTATCCTTTGCGCAAAATGTTCAGAGCTTGCAAATAAAAAATGCTCGCTTTTACCATGAAAAATTAGATGAAACTTGGGTTAAAAAATTTTTTGCAGGCGAAATCAACAAAGGCAAATGGACAATTCTTTTAAATCCTCCTAAGGGCGAACTGCTTACACAATCCCTAACGCAGGCAATAGCAAGCACAAAACCGGAGCGAGTGGTTCACATAATCGGTGATTTGGAAAATGCCGCAAAAGAAGCGAACCGCTGGCGAAGCTGCGGCTATGTTTTGCGAAAAATAATGCCTATAGAATGGCACCCGAACATTAAGCGTTTGGATTTGGCAATGCTCTTTGTGCCGGATAGGGCGGGGTTATTAGGGAGAAAAATAGGTATAAAAAATGAGAAGAAAAATGAGAAAAAGAAATTTGCCCCAAAGTTTAAACAAAAGTGAGGCACTTAAACTTTGGAAAAATTGCAGTTGGACCGAACTGGCCGCTGCTGCTCATAAAATGCGAGTTGAAATTCACGGCAAAAAAAATGTGAGCTATACGGTTTTCAGGATAATAAATTATACCAATGTCTGCAAAATCGGTTGCTCTTTTTGCTCTTTTAAAAAAATGCAACCTTATGTGCTCTCTATTGATGAAATTGTTTCGCTCGCTCGCACAGCAAAAAAACAAGGCGCGAACGGAATTTTTTTTCAGGGCGGAGTTAATCCGAATATTCCCCTTGGTTATTACTTGGAAGTCTTGGAACTGCTGAATAAAAAGTTAAAATTTCCTGTGCGAGGTTTTTCTCCTGTGGAACTTTTTCATATTGCCAAAAACAATAAAATACCTTTGCCGGAACTTTTGCAAAAATTAAAGGCGGCGGGGCTTTCTTCCGTGCCGGGCGCAGGCGCGGAAATAATGACCGCAAAAATGCGGAGAATATTATCCCCGAAAAAATTATCCGCAAAAGAATGGTGCTGCGTTATGGAAGAATGCCACAAGCAGGGGCTTAAAGGCAGCGCAAATATAGTGGTGGGTTCAAGCGAAAGTCCCGAAGATATTATTGAACATTTGAATTATATTCGTGAAGTTCAAAACAAAACAGGCGGCTTTCAAAGCTTTATCCCCTGGGTATTCCAGCCGCAAACAGATGATTTTCCCATTCGCCACGTGCGGAGCGATGAATACATAAAACTCGTTGCGCTTTGCCGGTTGTTTTTTCATAATATACCGAGCATTGAGGTTTCTGTTCTCGGCATGGGGAAGGTGCTGGGTGAGCTTGCTCTTTATGCGGGAGCTAATGATATTAGCAGCGTTGTTTTGGAGGAGCGGGTTATGCGTTCTTATGGCATTGCGAGCATTGAGGAAGCGGAAGAGTTTATAAGGAATGCGGGGTTTAATGCTGTTAGGCGCGGGATAAATTATTAAGCGCAAATTTTCTACCTTTCACTATATGCCAGATATTTCAATAGTTTGCCCGCACTGCAATATGCAGTTGACGTTTGGTATAGGCAATGAGGCCGCAAAGCCGAAAAAAGGCGAGTTGCTAGGTTTTGTATTCTCTTGCCCAAATTGCCACACGCCGGTATCTTATCAGTCAAACGAGGCTGCTGCCGTTGAAATAGATAAAAAAACCTTTGAAAATTTCCAGCGTGTAATGGAAAGAAAAATCAGCGAGCAGGAAGCTAAGGGAGTGGCTTTAACAAGGCATGGCGCGGTAGCGACGGCTCCTTCCAGACCTATAGATGAAGGCATATTCGACAATATGCTCAAAGACATCAGAGAATGCGATAACTATGACGAATTTTTAAAGCGAATCGAAAAGCAAGCTTAGGCAGCAAGCTACCGACACTCAATTTCTTCGTCCGTGATGCGTAGGGCCATAATCATAGCCATATCATCCGGCTCGTCTTCAAAGTCCACGACCAAACCAACTTTCTTGGTATCATCTTTTGACTTCTCAAAATGCACGATATCGGCAATTTTTACGGGTATAACGGCTTGACCGGCTATGGAAATCAAGAGGTCCATACCTTTATTTATGGGACCTTCCACAACCTTACCCTTAAACACAAGGGATTTTCCATCTTCTGCCGGCGCAGTTTTTTTTACAAGAAACTTAGGCATGGTCAAAAACACCAATCAGAACAGGACAGAGTAATAGCTTTGTAAATCATCGTCCCTTAAATTTAGTTTTTTTTTACGGAAAGTGGTAAGAAAAAACGAAAAAAAATTTAATTTTATCCCTTATGGAGCATTTTTTAACCGTTGGACGCATTCCTTTCTTGGTTTGCGCTCCTTTTTTTCACCGATTTTTGGACAATCCGCCGCCAAAGATTCTTTTTTTGGACGGAAATCCGAGTGAACAGAATAGGAGATTAAGGGATGGGCAAATCATGCTTTCCCCCTCTTCCTCCATAGAATATGCCAAAAATCGGGAAAATTATGTTATTTGCAATAGATTTTGCACCTCCAGCACCCTTGAAATCCGCTCCGTGAAACTCTTTTCAAAGTACAAGTGGGAAAATTTGGACAAAAAATCCGTGCATTTAACCGAGGAAAGCGATACTTCGGCCACTTTGCTTAAACTTCTATCGAGCCTCCGGTTCAAGGTCTGCCCTGTTTGGAATAGCGGAAATTTTGAAGGGGGGAGCTACGATGCAAGGCTCTTGATAGGCGATAGAGCTTTGAGGGAAGGCTCGGAAAATAAATGGGAATACTCCTACGATTTGGCATCCGTATGGCAGGAATGGCAAGGTATGCCCTTTGTTTTTGCGCTGTGGATAATAAGAAAAGAAGCCTTGGGTGGAGGCTTCCTGCCCTTGCTCGAAAACTATCTAAACGAGACGGAACTCAGCATAAGGGACTTTAAGGAAAACAGGCGGGAATGCCTGCAAAAGTGGGAAAAACATTACCATCACGGTTTGCCTCAAAGTTTAGTTAGCGACTATTACAATGCCGTGGACTATAGCTTCACTCCCGAGCACGAGAAATCTTTGAAAAAATTTTACGAACTTTGCGGAATGCCGGCAGAACTAAAAAGTTTGTGACCCCAAGCAATAGGTAAGAGAACAGCAGATAAATAATGGATATTGCCAAGGCATAAAGCATTATTGAATAGAAGAGGGAGAGCAAAATATCCATCTTTGCCGTGAACCAATTTGAAACGGACAGGTCTTTTAAGCCGAATGTAAGGAGCATATTCGCAACTAAATTCACGAGGAAGACCAAGCACAGCAAGGTTATGAACCCGCTGGTAGCTCCTTTGAAATCTTGGGCGCTTAGCTTCATGTGGCTGGCTATTCCAAACGAAAGGTAAATAAATACCCAAAACCTCCAGTTCCCGAAATTGTCAAAGCTGAAAAAGTTCTTGTAGATTTCCTCCGGCGAATACTGGGGGAGCAAGATCCCGAGCAAAGCGTAAATCACCGTGGCACCGAAGAGCATAGGGGCTATGCCTATAAAGAAATTGCCGATTTTCTGGTATGAGCTTTTTGGATTGTATTCATGCTTTACATAACCCATTGTTCCGTCTTCTTCCGGTGAAAAGAATTTGGCTTCCGTGATTTTATGCCTGAAAATAAAACAAAAAACAGCATGACCCATCTCATGCACAGGGATTCCAATCCAGCCGGTTAAAAACAATTCCGCCTTGGAGCCTACGGAGGCGGCAAAAGCCCTGCTCCTGTATTTGGAAACAAAGTACAGCGCAAAACCGATCAGGAAAAGCGCCCCCCAAAGCCATAAAATTTGTTCCAAACACGCTCCAAGAGTGTTGTAAAGCAATATAAATAGCCGGTCTGAGATGTCCATAGGGCTTAATCTAGCAAAAAATGAAAAAAAACCTCCTCTTTCGCTTTTTTTTATGTATATTTAAGGTTTAGAGGTTTTAATTATGAAAAAAGTTTTCCTTGTTTTGCTTGTGTTCGCTGTGGCAGCTTCTTTTGCCCAAAAAGCTACTAACAAAGTTAAGTCCAAAAGGGGCGATTTGAACCTTGTAAGCGCAGCCGGTGGCAGCCAAACGGTTTGCACTGCCAGCTTCAATGATGAACTGACCATCATTAAGCAACAGGATTCCTACGCTTTGGTAAAAAGCTCTTGCGGTCAGGGATGGGTCAACAACGGAGATGTCGAAAGGGTTTTGCAAGGACCTGGGGACAAAGGCTTTAACATCGATGCCGTGGACGTTGTGGGCTGGATGGATAATCCGAGCGCCGTGTTCGTTTTGGACCAAGACGCCGGTAGTTTTGAGGGCATAAACATAGACCGCAATTTCAACGAGTACCTGAAAAACACCGTGGACAGGGAACAGACCGAGATGCGAAATCAGGAGAACTGATATATCTATCCCCTCCTGTTGTTGCTTGTTGCGCTTTTATTTTCCTGCAAACAAGAAGAAACAATTGAAAAACAGCCGGACCTCACCCCCGAGGCCCAGCTTGCGGAGATCCAACGCAGAATAGACTCTCTTGAGAATTTTATATCGACTTATCCAATTCTAAAACCCGCTACGGTAGAGCCTAATTTTGGGCTTTTTCAAACCCTTCAGGGCGTAGGTTTGGATTTAAAGCAATCTCTGAAAATCATAAATACCCTTGCAGATACGGTTGAACTCGGCACATTGAAAGCGGGGCAAGTGTTTTGGGTAGGCTTTGACCCAATAGATACATCAAAAGCGGTTTTGTTCAGATATGCCGAAAATCCCGCAACCTTTCATTTTTTGATAATGGATGATAGAGGTGAGTGGATATATGAGATAGTTGAAAGACCGGTGAATATTCGTTATGCAATGTATGAGGGAGTTTTGCAGGAGGGCAGCAATTTATACAACACGTTGAGGGATATAGGCATTCCTCAAAACATGGTTGGGGTAGTGGCCGGAGTTTTGGAGTGCAAGGTGAGTTTTAGAACGGATGCAAGGGTAGGGGATAGGTTCAAGGTTTTGTTGAAAGAAACTCGTTTTCAGGACTCTGCATGGATAGGCGGCAAGGTTTTATATGCTAGCTATGATGGTTCAAGGGTAAAGCAGAGCGAGGCCTTTTTATATGAAGAAGCAGACCCAAAGAGTTCCTTTAACGCCCACTACACCGAAGAAGGCGAGGCTCTTGTACATTCCGGTTTAAGATACCCTTTAGATCGTTTGCACATGACCAGCGGCTATGGTTATCGCATTCACCCCATCACAGGAGCAAGGTCTTTTCACAGCGGAGTGGATTACCGTGGCGCAGTTGGAACCCCTGTTTATGCAGTAGCTGATGGCGTTGTTGTACAATCCTCTTTTGGCAATGAGAACGGGAATTTTATAGCGATTAAGCATTCCGATAACAGCCAGAGCTGGTATTTGCATTTGTCTCAAAGGGGAGTTAGCACCGGGCAAAAGGTTAGGGGCAGGCAGATTATAGGCAAAGTCGGGAACACAGGCAGGAGCAGCGGCCCTCATCTGCATTTTTCCATAAAGCAACCAAACGGCTCTTGGATGAACCCGCTTGCAAAGAAAATGATAGCCACGCCCAAGCTTGAGGGCGCAAAACTCTCTGCGTTAAAGGAGCAGATGGGAGCAATTCGCAATATTTTAACAAAAACCGAAAATGCCGAGCCAAGGAGCATAGGTGATTCGGTGCAAGCAACAGTTAGGTGGGTTGAGGTCTTAGATTGAAATGTTCTCTTCAATTTTCTCCAAATTAAAATGGGACGAGGTGGAAAAACAAATTGCCACCACTACCCTGCAATCCGTTGAACGGGCGCTTGCTAAAAAAGAAAATATAAATATGGAAGATTTTGCAGCCTTAATCTCCACTGCCGCTGCCCCATACTTAGAAGCTATGGCAAAAAAAAGCAGGGAGCTAACACTTCGCCGCTTTGGAAAAACAATGCAACTGTATTTGCCGCTCTATCTCTCAAACGATTGCACAAATTCCTGCGTGTATTGCGGCTTTAACCAAAAAAACCATATTGAAAGGAAAGTCCTTACCGCAAGCGAAATAATTGAAGAAATTGCGGCGATAAAAAAAGCCGGCCCATTTGAACATATACTTTTGGTGACAGGGGAAAGCCCAAAGAATGCCGGTTTTGAGTACATATTAAATGCGGTAAAGCTTTGCCGTGAGTATTTTTCTTCTATTTCAATAGAGGTTCAGCCTCTTGGCACGGAAGAATATGCGGAGCTTGCAAAAAACGGAGTGACTGCCGTTTATGTATATCAGGAAACTTATAGGGAAGAAACCTACAAGCAACACCATCCCAATGGCAAAAAAAGTATTTTTGAAGAACGCCTGCGTTGCCCTGATAGAATTGGAATGGCGGAGGTGAGAAAAATAGGCATTGGCGCATTGCTGGGTTTGGAGAATTGGCGGGTGGATAGTTTTTTTGCAGCACTGCATTTGAATTATTTGCAAGAGACATACTGGAATAGCAAATTTTCCGTTTCATTCCCAAGGTTAAGGCCTTTTGAAGGGCAAACTTTTGAGCTATGCACTCCGAGTGATAGGGAATTGGTTCAACTTATGTGCGCTTATAGAATATGCTTTCCCGAGGTGGAAATTTCTTTGAGCACAAGAGAAGCCGCAAATTTCAGAGACCGTGCTATGATGCTCGGATTAACCACCATGAGCGCAGGCAGCCGCACAGACCCTGGTGGTTATGCGATTTCCAAAAACGAACTCCCGCAATGGGAAGTAAATGATGCCAGAACCCCAGCCGAAATAGAAGAAAAAATAAAGCAAAACGGTTATGATCCGGTTTGGAAGGATTGGGATGTTTCGTTAGAGCTTGCTTAATTCCTTTATCTTTTCAACCATGCTCATCACCGTAGCCTCTTTTGAAACATAAACTTCCATACCGTAAGACCTTGCAGTTGCCGCCGTTTTTTCTCCGATACATACAGCCTTTATTTGTGTGGCAATTTCGGCAAAACATTCCACAGCAGATGAACTTGTGAATGCGACAAAATCAAAACGGGGGACTTCATTGACTATCATGATGTCTCTTACCTTTTCGTAAATCGGAATATCGTCAAAGGCAACTCCTGCGTTTGCCAGTATGTGCGTTAAATCTTTATTCGCATCTTTTGCCCTTGCTATAAGCAGCTTCTCGCCGTTTCTTACAAGCCCTATTAAACCGTGTGCCAAAGCCGCTCCGTTGTATTCGGCGGGAACGTAGCTCACCTTAATCCCACGCTTGTTCACTTCCTTCTTAGTTTCAACTCCGACGCATGCTATTTTAAGATGGTTTAATTCTCTTATATCAATTTCTTTTTCAATGAGATAATCGAAAAAAATATTTACACCGGTGCTGCTTGTAAAAACAAGCCATGAGTAATCTCTCAGTATAAAATCCGGGCTAAGCGGTACAATTTTAAAACACGGTATTTCTATTACATCACAGCCAAGTTCTCTAAGGCTGTCCGATAGTTTAGACGCTCCGGTTTTAACTCGCACTACAACGATACGTTTGTTACGGCTGAACCAGTCATAGCGGGCGGAAAATTTGCACACTTTGCCGATGATAATAACAGCAGGTGATTTCACGTTATTTGCTCGGGTTATTTCGGGCAAGGCGGCAACTGTTCCCAAAAATTTGCGTTGTGAATTCATGGTGGCGTTTTCCACAATAGCGGCGGGCATACCTTTGTCCATGCCGGCGGATATGCAACCATCGCAAATATCGCCGATTGTCGCGACACCCATCAGAAATACCAATGTGCCGTTTAATTTCACAAGAGAGTCAAAGTCTATATCCGGCTCTTCGTTGTTTTTAGCGTGGGCGGTAATTACATGGAAGGAAGAAACGTAGTCCCTGTGGGTTAGGGGAATTCCTGCGTATGCGGCGGAGGCAATGGCAGAGCTAACTCCGGGCACTACTTCAAAAGGAATGTTGTTCTCAGCTAAAAGTTCCAGTTCCTCCCCGCCACGAGCGAAAACAAAGGGGTCACCGCCTTTTAACCTCACTACATTTTTTCCCTGCTGCGCTTTTTTAAGCAGAAGTTCGTTAATCTCATTTTGCGGCACAGGGTGATTGCCCGCATGTTTTCCAACATCTATCTTTTCGGCAGAGCTGGAAATTACAGAAAGAACATCCTCGCCGACACAACGGTCATACAACACGACATCGGCGGTTTGCAACACTTCAAGGCCTTTGAGAGTTAATAGCCCTTTCCCACCGGGGCCGGCACCGACTAGAGTGACTTTCATTCGCCCGCCTTCTCTTTCAAATGCACGGCAAGCTGTTCGCCAAGCTGTTCGCTCCTATCAATGCTGCCGCTGATTTTTCCCGTTTTTATATTGCCGTCCGCATCAACATACATTCCGGTGAGCAAAAGTTCGTTGTTGTGTATTTGCCCATAGACTGCAACGGGAGTTGAACAGTTGCCGCCCAATGTTTTTAAGAACCGCCTTTCCGCTTTGGATACGGTTTCCGACACACGATTGTGAAAATTGTCAAGGAATGAATGGTCTTCGCCCTGCCTGCCCTGAACGGCGATAATTCCTTGAGAAGCAGGGGGTATCATTTCATCAATTGTGAAAATGCGGGAAATTCTGTTTTGCAGAGATAGGCGGTTAAGGCCTGCCTGTGCGAGTATCAACGCCGAATACTCGCCGTTATCTAATTTTGACAAACGAGTGGGCACGTTTCCACGTATCGTTTTTATTTCAAAATCCTCATACAGTTTTGCGAATTGGATTGTTCTTCTAAGGCTTGAAGAACCGATGGGTTTTGAATTTTCAAGAGTTGTAATTCCTTTCGGCAATACCAGAACGTCAAAAGGTGCTTCTCTTTCGGATAACGCTACTACGGGCAAACCTTCCGTTTCTTCAAAGGGCATATCCTTGTAGCTGTGAACGGCTATGTCTATATTGCCGTCTGCGAGTGCTTGTTCAAGTTCTTTGATAAACTGTCCCTTGCCGCCAACTCCCATTGTTTTAATGGTTATAATTTCAAAATCCATCGGACTTGTTTTTTTAACGGCGTCTATAACGAGCCGTGCCTGTATGACTGCCAGAGTGCTGTCACGGCTTCCAACCCGTATTGTTCTGTTCATGGATTATTCCGTAGCCAAGGCTACAATCTTCGCAAATACATTATTTGTTAACGCATATGTTTCCAAGCCTTCAAAATTGAGAGTGCTGAAGATGATCTTGCCTTTTCCGAAAGGAATTACCTGCAAGTCAACGCCGGTTTGCAATTCCCCGTTTTTAAAGGAAATGGAATAAATCAAACTTGTTGCATCTTTAATTTCAAGCATGGAAAGGCTGGGCACAATGGCGGAACACGTTTTGTCAAGAACCAGCTTTCCAAAAAGTTCGCTTTTAAGCGGGGAATTTTCCGGAATATAATGCACGGCGGTTCCTCCGGAGCCGGAAGAATAAAAATATTCCAAAGAACATTCAAATGGCGAACTGCCGTTTATCAGTTTAATGTCTTCCGGAATTATATCCGAAATAAAGAGAATTTTTCCATCTTTAACGGCACTGGCAACCGACTCCAAAATGGAACTGTCTGCCCAAGAACTCAGAGCCGCCGTAAATAGCACGGTTTTTTTGCTCTTTATCATTTTAACTATATCTGCCGAATTTTCTGCTATGTCTAAAAATTCGGATTTTGCAAATGCGCTCTTGAAATCCGAAGTATCGGTTACCTCTATCGGTTCTTCTATGGAATAAATCTCTTTTCCTGCATCTGCCAGCGTTAATTTTAAACTATAAGAACCTGCTTTCTGCGGAGCTTTTATGCTCAGGTCTCCTAAAGGCGCAAGCGCAAGCTTAGACGTGGGAAAATCTTTATGCTGAGAAGCAATGGAATGCCCGGTACTGTCCAAGAGTTGCGCAGTTACACTCGCTTCGCTCAATCTCTTTTCGTTTAGCAAACTCAATTGAAACGAAATGCTCTCGCCTTTTGCGACCACTCTTTCCAAACCGCTCATCAATAACTTGGTGGAGGCCGTAATGTTTTTTATGCTTTGCTCCAAACCTTTGCTTTCTCGGCATTCATCCGCTATTCCGTTAAAATTATTTTTGTAATCCGCCCATTCTTCAATAAAATAACCGCTCACAATAGGGCTGCTCTGCAAACTTTGAATGTTCTGATCAAGCCCTGACAATGCCAGCTCATTTGAATTCTTTGCAAAGGCTTCTGCGTTTTGCCAAATTTCTTTTGCTTCTTTGTCTAAGCTCTTTTTTATTTCCCGCATTGCATTTTGCATATAGGTGCTGCCTTTCGCAGTGCCGAACAAATTGTAATTTCTTACCGAAAGCAAAACCTTTCCGTTTCTCTTTATATCATCGGCAAATTGTTTGTAATTGTCTTGCAGCCAAGCATTTCCAAAGAATGGGTCCGGTATAACAAAATCTTCCTCTTCCGCAAGCCCGTAGCGAGATAGAAACAAGGAATAGGGAACTCCGCCAAAGATCCTGAGGGCAAGGCGGTGAGAGGAATAAGCAACTACATTTCCGTCTGTCACACCCATTATTTTTCCGGTTGCGCCGAATATTTTCTCGTGCCCGTACTTAAAGTTTTGGTCATTGTCTATTGAAACATTGTTTATGTTGCTTATTGCCGGGTGGCAACTTTCCAAAGTGTCTATGCGGCTTAGGAGTTTTGCGCCGTTTTCCAAAATCAGCCTGCCGTTATCGCAACCTAAAATCCATACAGCCAAAGACGGATGGTTCGCGCTTTCGCATATTATTTCCGGAGAGAGTGCTTTTACGGCTTCCAAACCCATTTTGCCGGATTGTTCATCGCATATCGGAAACTCTTGGAATACCAGCAGTCCCAGCTTGTCACATATATTTAGTGCTTCCTTGCCAAAAGGAGCACCGCCGGTGCGAACAGCATTGAAACCTAATTCCTTGATAGTCTCCAAATCTTTTTCAACAGAAGCCTCTCTATGCTGGCTATATACAATGCCTTGTATTTTTATAATAGAATCATTCAAAAAGAAATCGCCTTGTTTGCAATCGAATTTTTTAAAACCGAAATTTGACGATAAATCATTTGAACCTTCTAGGCGAACTTCTATTGCATATAAATTGGGTTCTTCTATAGACCATAATTTTACCTCTTTAAATCCCAAATGCAAGGTTATATTTGTGTTTTCTTTTTCAAGTTTAATCTCCTTTTGCAAAAGCGAAACCTCTTGCTCCGGGTTGCGAGCGAAAATTTTCAGTTTTGCCGCATAGTTGCGCGGATTGTTGAAAAATATTTTCAGGTTTATTTGCCCGCGGTCGGAGTCCGTGGCTATTTCCAAAGCGGTGAGCAAAGCTCTTTCTCCGCAGAGCATGGACACTTTGCCTGTAAGCCCGGCAAAGGGGTAGCGTTTCCAAGGCAAGCCCAGCGGCATGGTTTCTGCCGGTATAGGGTCTCCGCCTGCCATAAGTTCAAAACTGTTGGCATTTGAAACCGTGGATATTTTAACGCACAGCAAATTTTCCTCGCTTACTTTTACGAACTGCGAGATGTCTATATCAAAAGAAGTGCTTGCGCTAAAGTGGTCGCCGGCCAGTTTTCCGTTTACCCAAACAACAGCGTAAACCGAAGCCTGTTCAAAATGCAGGATAACTCTTTTATCTTTGCCCGAAAGCGAAAAGTTTTTATAATAAAAGGCTGTTATAGCCGTATTTTCATCCCATAAATGCGGAATTTTCACGCTCTCTGCATTGTCCGGAATTTCAGCAAACCAAGATCCGGCCACTCCTTTATTTTCCGGGTCAAAAACCAATTTCCAGTCGTCATTGAAATCTACCTTGCTCATGGCAGAGAAATGTAGAAAAATCTTTTTTCTACATTTATATCCTAACAAAAAAGAGGGAGTTTTATGATAAACTTAAAAGGCAAAAGTGCAATTGTTACGGGGGCTACTCGTGGCATTGGCTTGGAAATTTCAAGGGTTTTAGCCGAGAATGGGGCGAATGTGGCTATTTTGGATGTTCAGTTGGGCGATGGCTCTTCGATAAAAGAGGTTGAGGCACTTGGAGTAGTCTGCAAAGGCTATGCTTGCGATGTGTCTAACCCCGAGGCTGTTGAAGAAACTTTCAAACAGATTTTAGCGGACTTCGGCAAAGTTGATATTTTGGTGAATAACGCAGGCATAACTCGTGATAACCTGATTATTCGCATGAAGCAGGAAGACTTCGATTCTGTTCTGAATGTTAATCTGCGTGCCGCCTTTATTTGCACCAAGGCCATAAGCTCGCACCTTATGCGCAATCGCTCCGGCCGCATAATAAATATGGCTTCCATAAACGGCATACGCTGCCAAGCCGGGCAATCCAACTATGCAGCCTCCAAAGCCGGCATAATAGGCTTGACCAAGTCCAATGCGATGGAATTTGCAGTGCGTGGCATAACCGTTAATGCCATAGCTCCCGGCTTTATTAAAACCGCCATGACCGAAAAGCTTGCCCCTGAGGTTATAGCCAAGTATAAAGAGGCTATTCCCCTCAAAGATTTGGGCAACCCTAGAGACGTAGCTAACGCCGTGGCTTTTTTGGCATCGGACGAGGCTGCTTACATTACAGGCCAGGTATTAGGGGTAGATGGCGGGCTTGGAGCGTAATTTTCTATATTATTGAGTGAAATATCAACCCTTTAAGGAGAAAGAAATGGCTAACGAAGAAATTGCCAATAAAGTGAAAAAAGTTATCCTTGACAAATTAGAGGTCAAGGAAGAGCAGATTGTAGAAGGGGCTTCTTTTACAGCAGATCTGGGAGCCGATTCCTTAGACCGTACCGAGCTTATAATGGGCTTGGAAGACGAGTTCAAGGTTGAAATTCCCGATACGGTTTCGGAAAAGTTCCAAACAGTCGGCGATGTTATAAAGTTTTTATCTGAAAAACAATAGCGCTGTGGGGCGGGCTTTTAATGCGAAAATTGGAGCAGATTTTAAATTGCTCCTTTAAGAATAAGAGCTTGCTGAAACAAGCCTTCACTCATAGCTCTTGCAAACAGGGAACTTCGGATTGCGAGACTTATGAGCGTTTGGAATTTTTTGGAGATTCCGTTGTCAGTTTTTTGACAGCGGAATTTTTGTTTTTGAAGCATAGCGAAGAAGACGAGGGAATGCTTTCAAAGAAGAAATCCGCTATTGTGAGCGGTGCAACCCTTGCGCTTGTGGCTAAACGTTTAAAATTGCATTCATACTTAATAGCGGCAAAAGAGGTGGATAAAGAGAACCCGGCTCTTCTAGCAGATGTTTTTGAAGCGATGCTCGGGGCGGTTTATCTGGATGCCGGTGTTGAAAAATGCAGGGAAATCCTTTCAAAATTCCTGTTTTCCAAAGAGGATGAAATTCTGCAAAGCGAGATTTTTCAAAATCCGAAAACGCTTTTAAACGAGAAAACGCAGGAACTTGGCCTTGGCACCCCGACATACGAAGAAGTGGACGAGTGGGGGGAAATTCACAAGAGACAATTTAAAATGGCGGTGAGCGTGGGTGGCAAACGGCTTGGGCAAGGCGTAGGTTTTTCCAAAAAAGAAGCAGAGCAAAATGCCGCAAAAGAGGCTTTTTATTCGCTCGAAGATGCCCACAATTTTGCCAAATAAATCTGTTCCGTTTGCCCGGGTGTCGGAACCAAAATAGCATTGGCTTTCAATAATTTCAAATCCATAAGAGTTGAGTACCCGGAACGGCAGAGCACCGTGCGGCTCGCCAAAATTTTTTCACGCAGTTCTGTGGCAGATATGTTTTCTTCGTCTATTTTTCCCCTTACAATATAATGATTGCCTTTGGTTTTTGAAAGTATTTTGCGAACCTGTTCTTCAAAAATTGTACGCATCGGTTCCGGGCCGGAAATCAAAGCCAAAATATCGTATTCCTTTTTAACATCGCTTAAAGGCGGCGGGGCTAGGCGCGATAAAGGCCCGATATATTTTATTTTTTTGTCTATGTAGCTCGGATGGCTCAGCTTTCCTGCAAGCCCCGGAAATTTTTTATAATCCGGTACCCATATTTCATCGAAGTTTTTCATTATGTTTTTATGCCAGTTTTCGCCGATTTTTTCAAAGGCGGAAAATATGCCGGGAAAAGCAATTCTAAGTTGATGAGTTATGTAAATTGATTTTGTTTTTTTATTGAAAAATCCAAAACGGTTATCGCTTATTATTTGCGTGTATTTTTCTTTTTCGCATAAATCGGCGAGCCATTTGTGTTCTTCCCGCATTGTTTTTTTTATGCGTGGATTTTGCCGAAAAATCCAAAAAGGCATTTGCCAACCGTGCTTTGGGTATTTTATATCATAAGCCGGAGCCTCGCGCCAGGTTAAATTCGGAAATTCCTGCGAGAAAAAACTTTTGTGGGTTATCGCGCTTGCTATCTCAACTTCCATGCCTTGTTCTAAGCACGAACGTATAATCGGAACGCATCGTGTTGCATGGCCCAGGCCCCAGTCCAATGGAGATACTATTATTTTTTCGTTCATTCTTCTTCTAAAATGGAACTGAATTCCGCTCTTAATTCCGCATTATTAGGATACAATTCCAAAGTTTTTTTTATGGTTTGCTTGGCTTCGTTCATACGTTTCTTTTGAATATACTCATACACTACATTTTGCAAACCGTAGAGTGCTTCGTTGTTTCCGCGTTGCCCTGCAAGCAAGTAAGCGGTTTCTGCCCTATCCAGCCAAGCCGTTTCAAAAGCCAGATTTCCCAAAAATATGGCAGCATCGGTAAAGCCGGAATCCATTTGCATAATTTGGTTGAGCACGTCCATCGCAAGATATGGTTTTTGATCTTCTGCCAGGCAATCCGCAAGTTTGTAAAGCAATTCTTTATCACCGGGTTTTATGGCAATTGCCTCTCTGTATGCGGCTGCGCTTTCGGAAAAGTTTTTATTCAAGCGATGAATATCGCCTAAGTATGCGAGAAAATCTGTTTCTTCGGGATTTTTTATATATCCCTCTCTGACCAAATTGGTAGCGGCTTCAAATTCTTCCATTGCGATATGCACTTCGCTTTGCTGATAAACAAGAGAGACATCTGTGGAATCGATTTTCCTCGCTTTTTCAAGTGCCTGCAATGCCCCAACATTATCGCCGGTTTTTTGATAGGCCTCTGCGAGATAAATCCAAGCAGACGCATTTTCCGGATCTAAATTAAGCGCTCTGCGATAAACTGCTATGCTCTCCGCATATTCACCTATTCTATAAAGCACAGCCGCTAAGTTTGCAAGCGCAGGCGCAAATTCTCCGTCTGAAAAATTCACCGCTTTGCGATATGCCGCCGCCGCTTCCGGGAATTTATTGAGTTGAAAATAGCTATTGGCCGTGTTAAAACTGGTGGCAACGGGGTTTGCTCCTCTTTCTTCTGCTTTGCGATACAGCAATATAGCCTGTGCATAGCGGTTGTTATTGTATAATAAATTCGCTTGGTTTAAAACCTGCTCCGCAGACTGAGTTTGCGCATACAGCGTTGAAGCCAATACAAGCGCAAACAACGAAACTTGCAGAGCAGGCATTTTAGCCATTCTTTTCCTAGCCCGCTTTGTCATTGTCACATCAAACATCTATAGCAAATATACATAATTTTTATATATTCAAAATTATGGAAGCAGCCATGGAAAAAACGGAAATCCGGACGGATGATTGTTGAACGCGAACAACAGGGACAAATGTCCCCATTGTGCGTTTTGCGAATGCACACAGGGTTGCATAACGGGGCAGCCTTTCCATCGGGGGTATCGGGGTTCAGACAATTTTTTTTAAAAAACCGTCAACAGTTGTTTGCTAAATTCGCTTTTCCGTATTTTTTTTCCTCTGAAATGCGTCTAAGTAAGCATGGAGAAAAATCTAGAACTACAGCCGCAAGGCAAATACGCCCAGCTTACGCTGGACTTCCCTTTCAAAAAAGCATTCGCAACCGAAGGCGAGGAAGACCTCCTAATCGCTATGCTCAATGCCTTTCTTGAAAAGAAACTCTCAAACCCGATAACGGAGGTCGTTATCCAAAACCCCTACATACAAGGGCAGACCAAGTTCAACAGGGACGCCGTCCTTGACATACGATGCAGGGATTCCAAGGGGAACCGTTTTATTGTTGAAATGCAAACCGGGAGGCAGAGGTATTTCATCAAAAGGTCGGTTTATTATTCAAGCCTGGCGATTTCGGACAGCGGCAAGAAGGGCGAAGACTGGGATTTCAATTTCCCGAATGTGTACTCGCTCAATTTCCTTGACTACGACATCGATTTTGATTTCTCCTTCCAACGAGAAATATCCCCAAATCAGGTATGACTATGAGAATTTCGTTTTCATCCGTTTGACCAAGTTCAGGAAGACGTTGAGCGAATGCGAGAGCTTCAGTGACAAGCTCTTGTATTCTTTGCGTTATGCCCATAAGTTGGATGGCAAGCCTGAGCAGTTTTCGGGAAAGTTGTTTGAGCGATTATTCGAGGTAGCGAAAATTGCTAATTTCACCCCTGAAGAGTGTTCAGAATATGAGGCTAGTCGTATGCGCAGATGGGATGAGTATGCAACCATGAAGTT
>LIUG01000040.1:8204-42245 GCA_001462245.1 Candidatus Fibrimonas termitidis | reverse complement strand
TATCTCAACTCCTATTTTGGCTATAGGGGAGCCTATTGGCCCCATTGAAAAGGGGATTACATACAAGGTTCTGCCTTTCATGCAGCCTTTGTAGAGGCCGGTCATCGTTTTTTTCAGTTCCGCAGGGTCAATCCAGTTGTTTGTGGGGCCGGCGGCTTCCTGGGTTTTGCTGGCTATGTAGGTGCGGCTCTCTACACGGGCCACATCGGAGGGGTCGGAGCGGAAAAGGTAGGAATGGGGGCGTTTGGCCAAAGGCGTCGCTAGGCCGGCGTCTATGAGCGTCTTGACCATCTCATCGTATTCCTCTTTTGAGCCATTGCACCAATATACGGAACTTGGCTCTACAAGGGAGGCTATTTCATTTACCCACGCATTGAGTTTAGCGTGGCTAGTGGGTGAACTATTGGACATAAAGTGTCTCCGGGGTTAAAAAAATACGTTTCGTTTATTAATTTAGAAAATTTTTGCTTAATTATTTCTCGTTAAATGCCGATAATATATTAAAAGGAGTTACTGATATGGTTGTTGCCACTATGCAGGCGGGCGTGTTTTCTTATTCCGGAATTAAGAAGAACGAGGCTAGTTCGATATTCTTAAAACAGAACAACGAAGACATAAAGGCTAAAAGATTGCAAAGCATTAAAAATAAACTGAAATCGGGGCAAAGGCTATCGCCGGCTGATATGGAGTATTTGAGAAATAACGATCCTGTTTTGTATGAAAAGGCTGTGAAAATAGCAGAGGAGCGCGATGTATATCGCCGTGATTTGAAAAGATGCAAAACAAAAACAGATGTGCATATGGTTAGTATTGCGAAACAAATGCAATTAAAACTTGAATCAAAATACGAAGATCCGGAAATTATGTTTATGAGAATGTCGGCTATATCAAACGAGCATTTTGAATTCGTGAAAACCGGTAAATACTGCGACCTCCCGATTGACGAGAGAGATAGAAAAAACAAAGAAGATAATGAGAGCGATGAAGATAATGAAAGCAATGAAAGTAATAAAAATATCAAGAAGCCTAATGAGAAAACCGAAACCGATGAAAGCCGCGAAAAGCCCGATGAGCAAAAAGCCGATAAAGTCAGCGAAAAGGCTGAAAACTTTACAGCTTATGGCTGTGAAAAACAAAAAAGTTCAAGCAGTTTTAAATCTGTTAGGGCTTAATGGTATCATATCCGTTTTTTCAGATTTTGTATATTACCGATGTGAGGAAAAGAATATGAAGAATCCAGCCCCTATCCGCAAGATATTGCAGGCTTTGTATTATACCCAAAGCAGGGCGCCTATCAGCAATAAAGACAGGAATAGCATAATGTACTTGCTTAAGATGATATTCTTTGCAGATCGCTACCATCTGCGGCATTTTGGAATAACAGCCACAGATGACATATATTTTGCTATGAAGCACGGTCCCGTAGCTTCTTTTACTTGGGATTTATTGAAAAATAGCCGATATTCCGCCGTTAGACCGTTGAGTGAAATTTATGTGTCTATAGAAAAGCAGGATGAGGACGAATTGTCGGAAAGTTTTAGAGAAGCCCTTGATTTTGCATTGAAGGAATTTGGGAACTATAAAAGTTTTGAACTGAGCGATATTACGCATTGTTACCCGGAATGGAAAAAACACGAGGCAGATTTAGCCACAGCCAATAGAATACAAATGGACATGAGAGATTTTTTTGATGATCCTACGGATAAAGATTGCTTCAAGAAATTTCATATAGAAAACGACCCATTCAAAGACGATGAGGAATATCTCTTTTTGAGAAAAGAGCATTACAATGCCTATCATATTTCCCGATAGCTTATTTGAGATTGAGAAATGGAAAGCCTTCAAGGGAAATTACCCTCTTGGTTCTGATGTTGATCACCGCATTATTTTAGAAAAGATTACGCAGCAGGTAAGGTAGAGGTGCTTGGTGAAATTCCCGAAAAAGTCAAAAAATCAATAATTTCCGCTATCTGTTCTTCAAAATCATTTACAGACACAGAAAAGGGAAAATACACCGTTTAACTCTCCTATGCCCATTCCAAAAAGAGCAGCAATACGCCGATAACCTATTATTTATCAACGACTTATGACTTTTTATTTCTTTCTTTTACTCTAAAACGAGCCGTTTCCTCTTCAATGTTTTCTGCGCTGAAAATGGCTGAACCTATTACAAAGATGTTTGCGCCGGCTTTTTTGGCCAATGGCAGAGTTTCCAGATTTATTCCGCCGTCTATCTCTATTTGCAAATTCGCTTTCATGGAGCGTAAACGGCTGACCTTGTCCAAGCAATAGGGGATAAGGGATTGACCGCCAAAGCCTGGGTTCACGCTCATTACCAAAACCATGTCTGCCAAGTCCAGAACATCTGTTATGGACTCTAACGGTGTGGCCGGATTTATGCAAACTCCAGCCTTGCAGCCAAGTTCCTTAATCTTATTCAATAAACGATCCAAATGCCTTGTCGCTTCGGCATGGACAGTTATATAATCAACGCCAGCCTGTGCAAAAGCTTCAATATGCAGTTCCGGGCGTTCTATCATCAAATGGCAATCCAAAGGCAGCTTTGTGCACTTGCGGATTTGCTGTGCAATTCCCGGGCCAAAAGAAATATTCGGGACAAAACTTCCATCCATTATGTCTAAATGAACCCAATTTGCGCCGCCTTTCTCGGTGGCTTTTATGTCTGCTTCCAAGTTGAGAAAATTCGCATTTAAAACACTAGGTGCAATAATCATTGAGGTAATCTAGAAATTCCTCATCTTTGGGATGAAAATCCATGTAATCATCAAAGATTTTTTGCCCGCGCTCGTAGTCCCTTTCCAAATTTTTTTCAATGCGTGAAATCACGGAGGGGTTCAATTTCTTATTCTTTTGATAAAAATTGCAATCTTCCATGTACAATTCGTAAGCTTCTATTATTTTTCCCACATTTTCAATCTTAACAAAGTTGCTGCCAAGGCCGTGAATATCTTCCTCATTTGCCGTAAAAGGCAAAGTGCTTTTGCCGAGTAAAAATTCCTTTAAAGTATCGCAAGCATAAATAACCGAATTCAGCACGAGTTTTGAAAAGAGCAAATCCATGTTGCTTTTTGTGCCGCTTCTTTTATCCCACTTATAAATACTTCTGTAAACCCCATAAATATTTTTGCTGTAAACCCAACCGGGGATTACCTCGTTCAAACCTGCAAACCCCTCGCCGTTTTTTATCAGACTGAAGGGAAATTTCAATCTCTGCGACTCGCAAACAACTCCGGTTGCAATCATGGTAAAAGGGGCTTCGGTAAAATTAGCCGGAAATTTTACACTGCACCCAAGCCCGAAAAATTGACCCAAACCGGGGGTAATCTCCTGGTCCGGCATCCTGCCCGTGTGGTTGCTCCCCACATTCGCTCCATAGCCCACATTGCCTCTGCCCTCTGCCCACAACGCAGAAATCAGCAAACAGTGATGATGAATTTGCACAAGCGGCCCGATAAGAGAACTGCTAACCTCCGCCTCGCCTATATGCGAAAACGAACCTATATAAGATGATTTTACAATAGCATTATCCGTTGCAACACTGTTATTTTCAAATATGCAGTCCCTCGCTAAGGCCCCGTTTTCAACGCAAACAGAATCACCCAAATGCGAATCTTCAAGCGAGCTTATATTGCAAACTCTGGCACCCCTGCCGATAACGGTTCTCTCTTTTTCGCTGAATTGCCTTTTCAAAATACGGTGCCCCATTTCCGTACCAATTCTTATTAGAGACATATCCTTATCGCAGGTAATTGAACCGGCATTGAAAATCAAGGCATCATCGCAGGCCACGGAATTTGAAAAGAGTTTAACATCATAAATGCAGGCATCTTCTATAACGCTTTCGTTTATCCACGAATTGAAAATCCCCGTTTGAAATTCAACACCCTTGTAAACAAGCGTTTTGCCGGAAAAACCATATAGCTTTATTTTGCCGGTGAATTTTGAATTTTTGATATTATTGGTTGTGAAATTCTGCAAAACCCTTATATTGTTCCAATTGTCGCAGGTATTTCCGGCGGCTTTAAGCTCATCTATTTCCTTTTGCATCAAGGGACGTTTGACCATATAGCTTGCTCCAAATCTTCCTTTGTTGTTATTTTGTCGTTTTTTGCATTTCCCTCAACTATTTTTACAGGTATGCCGAATCTTTCAAAAATTGAGGCCTCGTCCGTGGGGCAAAAATCGGGAAAATCTTTCATTTTTCTGTAAAGTTCGTTTAGCAAGCTTACAGGGGCGGCTTGCGGAGTTTGAGCGAGCCACACAACTTTGCGGTCAAGGGTACTCTTCACAAATCCGTTTTCTGTTATTTTAACCGTGTCAAAAACCGGCTTTGCAACCATGCAGCAATCTTTTTCAAGAGCTTTCGCAACCGAGTTTATTATATCATCGCTCACAAACGGACGGGCTGCATCGTGCACCATCACGTGGCTAATGCCCTCCGGCAAAGCTTCAATCCCGTTTTTAACCGATAGCCATCGCTCCTTGCCGCCAACTGCAATAATAAGCGATAAATCTTTGGCTTCTTCAACAAAATGACTTTTCCATTCTTCCGGAACAGTTAAAACAACCGCCTTTATTCCCTTGTTATTCAAAAAAGTTTCAGCGCTGTGCCGCCACATAGCCTTCCCGTGTAGCTTGGTCAACTGCTTGGGAATTTCACCCCCCATCCGTTTACCCAAACCTCCGGCTGTTATCACTGCTCCGATTTGCATATAGCCGCTACTGCAACTCCGGCACAAAAATCCTGTTCCTGTAATACATAAGTTCAGTGATACTCTCCTTGATATCATCAAAGGCGCGGTGGTTTTCTTTCTTTTTGAATTTGGGCAATTTAGGATACCATCTGTATGCGAGTTCTTTTATGGAGCTTACATCTATGTTTCTATAGTTTAGCCAAGCCTCGATTTTCGGCATGTGTCTGATTAAAAAGCGGCGATCTTGCCCTATAGAGTTCCCGCAAAGCGGATTTTTGCCTTTTTCGGTATAGCCTTTTATAAAATTGAGGGTCATTTCTTCTGCGGTGGTCAGATTATACGGGGAATTTTTTACCCTCCCTATCAAACCGCTCTTGGAGTGGTGGCTACTGTTCCATTTGTCCATTGAATTTAAAATTTCATCGCCTTGCCTTATCGCAAGTACCGGTCCTTCTGCCAGAATTCTGAGCTGTGGGTCTGTTATTATGGTAGCGATTTCCAGAATAACGCAATTATCCGGGTCTAAACCTGTCATTTCGAGGTCTATCCAGACCAAATTTGGAGAAGTTTTACTCATTGGCTTGAATTTAGAAATTTTTTTACTAGATTTATCCCCGTGAAATTTAGCAAGAGAGGTTGAAATGGCAGAGAAAAAAAAACATGATCGTTCTCACAAAGGCAAGAAAAAGGTTGCCGTGCCTGCTCCTCAAGGCGTAACTCTTGGTGATTTGCTCGGTAAAAAACTGGAGAACGTGAAACGCGAGAGCGAAGAAAAGCAGAAGAAAATGGTAAAAGAAGCGAGAAACAACCCCGCTGTTCAGCGTTCTTCCGAAAAATTCGCCGCAGCGGTAGCAAAACCAAAGCCCGCTTCAAAATCAAAGTCCGCCGCTAAATGACAATCGCCCCTATAGCTCAACTGGATAGAGCACAGGTTTCCTAAACCTGTTACCCAAGTTCGACTCTTGGTGGGGGTAGTTAAGGTTCTTCGTAAGTCGTTGTATTATAAAGGTTTACGAAGAAACGCAAAAGTGAAAATGTGCAAAAATTGTGCGAATGCTAGCGATTTTGCAATTGGATTTCTTGTAATTTTTTCTATATTTGTTAATGGAGGCTGTTTATGGAAAGCACTGTGGATTTGATTTTCAATGCCGAGAACGTTAGAATGCTTGTTATTATGGCATTCGGGTATTTCCTTTACGTATCACTTAAAGGCAAGGTTAGGCACATGATAAGAGAAAACAACAAAGAGTTCCACGCACAGCTAAAATCCAACGACTTCGCGCACTTGAACAACACCATAGAAGCCCTCACATTCACCCTTGAAAAAAACGGCTACCTCAAAAGGGAAGACAAGGAATATATTGATACGAGGCTTGACAGATAGAGCAAAAAGTTATTTGTCCCGCTCTAGGAAGCCCTCTGTCATGCTGTTTATGGCTTTGTCTATCTCTTCTTTGAGCCGCTTTTTTTGCTCCGGGCTTCCTGCTTTTTTTAGTGCTTGACCCAGCTTCTCAATTCTGTCGTAGGCTTTGACGGCTTTGCTTGCGGTCTGCTGCGATTCTGTTTTGCTGCCATCGCCTATTTTTTCGCCTGTCTTTTCCTCTTGTTTGCTGGCTTTGCTTAGCTTGGCTTTGGTTTTGCTTGACATTTTATGGAACATTATCAAGCCGTAGTTGTCTTCAAGGAATTTTTCCGCTTCCTCGGTTTCGCCGCTTTCTATCAAGTCCATGTATTCAAGGTGTTTCCGCTTGCTTTTGGTTTGCATTTCCTTGTATATGCCTCTGTCTGCATTTGGGTCTGTTCTGCCATGGAAGCGGTTTAGAACTGGCAGTTGCCTAGGCTGGATTTCCTCGCCTTCCATTCTTGATACGATTATGCCTGTGGTTTGCTGAAATATGCGACCTATGCCGCCGCTGTAGCCATTGAATATGTGTTCTATTGTTTCGGGTGAAACATCTATCAAGCCGGGGTTGCGCTTGTTGCCGCCCGTCCACTCGTTGAGATATCCGGCCATGCCGCGAAACAGAGGGTTGACGCCTTTGAAATAAAGCTCCGAATCCGGCTTGGTGTCATCGTAGGGTTTCGGTCTTATATTTCTTCCTGCGAAGTCCGTGTTTTTGATTGATTCCGCAAACGGCTTTGCCCCAGCTGGCGTGACTATACCTACTATAGCTTCGTCCAGCTTGTCCGGGCTTATGTCCACTCCGAATGGGTTTATTTCGTTGAGGATATTGTTCGCCATCATGGAGGTGAAATCCAAGGCGGTTATATGCTCGTTGTTTGCCATTTCCATCATAAGACGCCCGGCGTTGTAAAATGCTTTGAAGCCGTGCGGCATTGGGATAGTCTCAAAGGCTGTTCTGCCGTCTTTGGTTCGGGTGGCAATAACCATGTTGTTTTGCTTCACGTATTCCGGTATATTGTCGTAGCCGTTTCTGCCGTTGTCCTCATCGTCTGCCAGCGCACGGTTGATTACGGCCATTGCCGCACCTGCGCTCATGAGGGCAGCAGCACCCCCGATTGCCCGCTTGCGGACGGCTGGGTCTTTGTCGGCGAACTTGGAAAACACGTTTTGGATGCCTTGTATTGAAGCGTTTCCGAACATCCACCAGCTGCTTATCCATTTAAATTCGCCTTTCCGGTTGAAGTTGACGGTGAGGTCTCTGGCTTTCTGAGCCGCTTTTTCCGGAGACATTCCATCGTCCACAAGTGCTTGGAAATAGGCTATGCGTGTGGAGTTCTCAATTACTCCGTTGATGTTCTCTATATATCCCAGCGTTTTGTGGAATATTTTTTTGGGGTTGACATTCATGCGGTTGAAGTCTTTTATTTCCTCTATGAATTTGTCCCCCAGCTGGCGGTAGTCCAAGCTTTGCACATATCCTATCTTGCCGCCGTTCGCAAAGTAAAGCTCTCTCGCTCTGCTCCATTTGTTCTTTACTCCCATTGCCTCAGCTGTTATAAGCCCGATAAGTGCTAGAGGCACGTCTTTGAGAACTTTTACGGCCTTTTTAGGGCCGTCATTAACGAAGCTCTGCGCTATTGCGTGCTGGTAGTCCCTTGCCAAGTTGGTCACTATGAATGCGGGGCTGTAGCTGGTCACCATTGAGCCTATGAAACGGTTTGCTTTGCCTGCGGCACGTATGAGCTTGTTGCTCTGCTCCTCCGTAAGCCCTTTTATGTTGTTCGCTATGCGGGCGCCCATTTCTGTTTTGAACTTCAAATAGTTCGCTTCGCCGTCTATGTACACTTTGACCACATTGCGCTGCCTGCTTTCTTCGTAGTCATGTTCCATTTCGCCTTTGGCGTTCTTGCGTCTTTCGTAATATGGGTTAAGCTCCCAGAATTTAGGGTCGGGGTTGGCTTCTGCCATTTTCCACAGTTCCTGCATTGCGGTATTCCTTTCGGCGTTTATTATTGCGTCTAGAGTCACTGCGAAATTCTGAGCAAGGACATTATCCGCTTTGGTCTTTCTGCCTTTGCGAGCTTTGTTGTCTGCCTTGACCTGCACACCCTTTGGCACCATGCTGCGCAGCAAGCGGTTGCTGTCGGTTATCCCCATTGCTGCTTCCGTTTCCTCAGACAAGCCGCGCAGGGGGACATAGTTGGGATAAAGCTCTGCCAGCCTGTCTGCTTTCTCTTGGCTCCACATCCCCTTTTCCACGAGCATGTCCATGCGCCATTTGTTCATATCGCGGTTCAGCTTGGCTATGGCTTCAAACGCCTTTTTTTTGCTGGCTGGCAATGCTTCTATTTCTTTGATGGTAGCCGCGGCCTTTGCGTCACTCACGCCGGAGCCATCTTGCGTGTTGGGGTCTTGGCTGCGCACATACTCGTTCACTTCTGGGGCAACAAGAGCGTACAGGTAGTCGTTAACCTTGTTTATATCCAGCTTATGCTCTGATATTATCTTTGCTATTGGCGTCCAGAACCTGTCCGTCATTTGCCGGGCGGCGTAGTCTGTTTTGCCGTGCATTAGGTCTAAGGCTCTGTAGGCGTCGTGGTTCTTGTTTTTGACTATGTCATTGAGGGCTTTCAAGTCCCGGAAAGCATCTTGCACCTTTCTGGCGAAAGTGTCCATCCAAGTTTCTTTGTCCTGGCTGTTTATTGTGCTTTCACCCTTTTTTTCGCTTTCCGCACTTTTTTCTTGCTTTTGCTCGGAAAATTTATTATATTCATTGGTAGGGTTTGTGGTCACGTCCTCGGGTGTTCTGGGGTTGGCCTCAAACCTTTTCACTTTCTCTTTGTTGATATATGTTGCTTTTCCTTGGTCTATCCAGTTTTTCCATTCTGGTATATCTTTTGGGAATACTGTTCTAATGCTGTTTATGTTTAATTTTTCCCCTTTGACTTGCGGATTAAGTGCGATACCTACTAAAAAATTCTTTCCATCTTTCTCTATTTCTGTAATGACATTTACAGCTTTTGTTTTGTCTCCATAAGCAAATACTGCTATCGGGTCATTTACAGCATTCGGCAAATCTTTTATTTCCGATATATTGAAAGGATGTCTGTTGTTTTTATCTGCCTTGTATGCTAATCTATCTGCACTCAATTCAATAGGCAAATCCGGAACCCCAGCTTGCTGTAAAATCTCTCCCGGATAGCCTATATGGTATATATGCCCTTCCGGCAGCGTTCCGTCTATCTGCCGTTGCAATTCCTCATTGAACTCGTCATTTACAGCCCTCCGCCCTTCCTCCGATGTTTCCCATTGCCTCCGCTCCGCTTCAAGGTCTTCGTCCGTTCTGCTGTCGCCGTCTCTTGCGGCTCTGCCTTTCGCCGCTTTTTGCTCGTCGGTGAGCCGCTCCCAGTTGCTCGCTATCTCTACCGCCTTTTCACCGGCGTGCAGGCCATCGCCTATGAGGTGCGCTATATCTGGGTCTTCGCTTAATGTTTCCGCCAGCTTGTCTAACTCGGCGTGGAAGCCTCTGGACTGGCCGCCTTTGGATAGCCGCTTGTCTTTTGCAAGCGTTTTGTCGTATTTGAGATACGCTTCGTCTATGGTGTCAACCGCTCCGTTTTTGGCGAGGAAGTTTCTGACCGCATTATATACGCGGTATTCCGGCGCGTTCTGGGATTCCGCTTTCTGTTTTGGGGTGAGGGAGAACCTCGTTTCATTGCTTGGGTCATAGCCCCATTCGTTTATATCATTGCCATCCCACCATAAATAGCGTATGGGAACATCTTGCTCTATTATTTTATATTCTCCCTCGCCGAACCGGCTTTCTCCGTGGTTGACAGCGTATTTTTTGGAGAGCGTAACCCAATCATGATGTATTAGCTCGTCTGTTTTTACATCGTTTGGCACGGCTCTATATACCTTTGCTGTCAGTTTTTTTCGGTTTTTTCCCTCCGCTATCAATCTTTCAATTCTTTTTATTGCGGCTAGGCTTTGCCATCCTTCCGGTGTGTCATACATAAAGCCTCGTGGGCCGCCGCCTCTGCTCATGGTATCAAAATAATCTTTAGGCTGATTGTGTTTTCCTCTTGCCACTTCTGATAAATTCGTGCTGCCGCCTTCTTCCAAAGCTTCCTTCAAAGTGTCCCACTCCATAGTGGGCGCGCCGTGCTCGTCTCTGAAATCTTGCTTTTCTGCAACTTCGGCTAGGGAATAGCGTATGTCGGGGTTCGTGCCGTCAAAGGCACCTGTGTTGTCCGTGGCGGATTTTATTTGTTCGGGGTTAAAAGCTATATAAACCCTGTGTTTTGTGCTTCCTTCTTTTCTCCCGCCAATATGCGTAATCCCATCGTATCCGGCGGCACTTATTCCATCTTGTATTGCCTCCGCCGCTTCCCATTTTGGATACTGTTCATCGCCATAGTAATCTTCTATTTGCCTATATACATCTTCATTGGTCATGCCGTCTTTGTAATCAACGCCAAGCTCCTCAAACCTCGCGGCAAATTCGGGCGTAGCTTTCGCATCCATGTCCAAAGGATTTTTTATGCTCAGATAAACGCCATACACTTGCTTGTTGTTGCCTTTGCCTTTGTTTGTGTAAGACTGGGCTATGTCTTTATTTTCTGTGAAATAGCTTCCTTGTCCGAACAGTCCGTATTGAGAGCCGTAGGTGTTGAACTCACTGAAGCCGCCTCGTGAAGTTCCATGATACATCACCTTCGGCTTCCCGTTTTCATCCACTACCTTGCTGTCCCCGAACCACCGCTTGAAGAAAGGGCTGTCCGTGCCTTTCTGCTCCCATAGTTCCTTTGCCCGCTCTGTCGCCTTTGCGTTGTCCTTGTGGCTTTCCGGAACGCCTGCGGTGTTTGCTAGGGAGAAACGCACATCGCTTGGAGAATTTTCTATATTATCAGTAGCAAGGTTGGTTCTGTATTCTCCCTTAAGTTGGGCGGCAGAGCTATAATTGAGGGTGGATGCCTTTCCCTTGCTACTCTCAGGCTCATGAGAATTTTGTATATTACTATCGTCCTGCTGTGCAGCCAATTCGGTGAAGCGAGGAGAGGCTTCGTGGAGAGTAGATTGTTGAAATCGTTGGTTGCTTAAACGAGAACCCGAAGGTGTTTCGGCATTCTTAGGTCTTACCGTGGCAGGACTTTTTATAAACATGCTAGTTATGGTTAAATTCCCATCTTCCAAAACCGCATCTGCTATTATAACTCTTCCATCGGAATAATGCTTTGTCAATTTTACAGAGTCTCTATTTGCTGTTTCTGAACCCTTTTGAATTTCATCAAAGTTCTCTAAAACATCAGGAATAAGCGTAAATGTTTCTTTCGTGACTGGAATTTGCTTTGGGTCTGTTTCTTTGCCCACCCCATGCCTTTCGTCTATATGTCTTACGTCTTTTAATCTGATGTATTGCCCGGCAGCCTTTACTTCTTTTCCTAATACTTTACTCGCTTCTTTGTTAAGTCTATTGCTTACTTTACCTATAGATATAAGCTTTCTGTCCGCTTCTTTTCCTTCAGTCTTCTGTGCTACATCCCATATATTCCCCAGCCTATTCCGTGTATTCTCCGGCACCGTTGCCCTCGCCTCGTTCATAGACGGCGCGTTCTTTGGAGCAAGCGAAAACGGCGGCGGCGTTTCGTAGCCCGGGTCGAACTGCCGCCGGTAGCGTTCCTTTTTGCTGTTTATTCCGCTCAAATATTCCAGCCCGGGCGTTGGCTCTATTTTGTCGCCTCGCAGGATTTTGCCGTTCTTGCCTTCGCCCAAAGCGTCTGCCATTTTGCTCACAAGAGCGTCAGGAACGGGAATGTCTTTGACTGCGTCTGCCATTGGCTCATCGTAGCCGAGCCTGTAGGTGAAAGTCTGGGCTATAAGCTCCTGCTCGCTGGGTATGGGCTTGTTGTTTGCCTCTGCCCATTGCTGGGCCTGCGCCACCCAGTCCGTAAGCTCCTCGCCAAGCTCTTTCATTTGCGGCGTGGCGTTATCGCTGAACATTCGCTTTTCCAAGCCGTGAAGCGATTCGTGCAGCATTGTGCCGGTGTTGCCGGTGCCGCCTATGTGGCTTATATTGCTTTGAGGGTCACGGTAGCCGGGTATTTCTTGCATACCCGCTCGATTTGTATTATAAGCCTGTTCTGCGGTTAAATTCTTGACTATTGGTTCATTGTGGATTTTGAACTTTTCGTCTGCGGTCGCGTCTGTGTTGCGCCGCCTTGCCGCTTCTCTTATGATGTCGGCTCTGTCGCCTCTGGCCGCAACCTCTTCAAGCGCGGTCGCTATGGTTTGCTCGCCGGGCGTGTCCAATACAAGGTTGCCCTCCATGCCGGGGATTCTGTTGCCGCCTGCCATGACCGTGTTCGCTACATCAAAACCCTTTCCAACGGTTGTGTCAAATTCTTCTTTGGTCACATACCGGCCATCTTGCTTGTTGCGCTCGCTTATTCTTTTGAAAGCGTGCATTGCGGATTGCGGGAGCGCGTCTATGATAAAGCCTTCGCCCATTTCATTTGCTATGGCGTTCAAGTCAAAATCGCTGCCCCAGCTTGATTCTATGAGTGCTTCAATCATTGAATCCGAAAAATTCTCAACGCTGATATCTTTGACCAAGGCTGCCCAGCCGGGCTTGTTGGTCATTGCGTTTCTTATCTTTTTCACGGTGTTTATATCTTTGAAGGCTTCTATGAACTTCATGTTTTGGGCTATCTTCCTTAGTTTTAATGCTTGTTTTGCGGTCAGTGCCGCCCTTCCCGCTGCCACCGCTGCTGTTCCTCCCGCTTTAACTGCTCCGCCTATTCCTGCGCCCGTCACCATTGCCGCCGGAAGCTGCCCGCCCATGTCGTTGAGAAAATCCTTTGCGAACTCTTTGTCGGTAAATAGCATCTTGCCAAGCTCCGGAAGGGTTTTGAAGCCGTCCCAAAACGATTCGATTATGTTCTTGTCGCTGTCTTCTAGAAACTCCGCTTCTTCGCTGTTCAGCGTCTCGCCTCTGTCCCGCTTTGCGCGGAGTTCTTCCGCGAAGTCTTTGGCTTGATAATTCTGGGTTATCATCAAGCCTTTTTTGTAGGGGGTATTTTTATCTTCAAGCCCTAAGCCTTCTCTAATCGGCTTTGACAAGCCGTAGGACAATGCTTCGGTCGCCGCTCCTATGTCTTCCCAATTGCCTACTTTTTTGAGCTTGTCCTTATTCGGCCACCACACATTTCCGGGCATTACCGAGTTTGTTCTGCCTGCCTGCATTTGGGCGAACTGCTCCTGCGTTGCCGGTATGTAGTCGTGAGATTTGAAGCCTCCCGTGGGTTTGCCTGTTCTGGGGTTTTTTGCCGGGGCATTGTATTTGAGCTCCTCCGGCGTCAATGCGTTGAATGCCATGATATATTCGTGATACTGGTTTTCAAAATTTTCAATAGCTTCATCTTTTGCCTTTTGCTCTGGGCTTCTGTTTGCAAGCCTAGCCTGCTCCTGATACTGTTTTTGCGCCTCAAATTGCTCTTTATTCATTTCCGTATAGGAAGCTGGTGCTGGCTGGTAAGAGGCAAGCTCCTTGGCAAATCTATTCATGTCAAGCGGCTTTGTTTCCAGCTTTGTTTCCGGCGGTGTTACTATCGTGCTCCTGTCCAGAACGGGTGAGTACGGCAAAGTGTTAAGCTGTTGCTCGAAGCCCTGCGACCATGTTTGTCCGGGAGTAGGCTGGATAGGAGGCGTGTCAAAAATGACCCTGTCTCTATATACCGGATATGTTTCAACAAATTTTTCAACAAGGAGCGTATCGTTGTATTTGTCGTATGCTCCCGGATATGTATCCCTTATCTTTCCGGCAAACTCGCCTATTGTATATTGACTTGGCATATATCCTCGCTATCAGTCTAATCCTTTTATGTTTGCAGGATTATCAGGGTCAACTGCAGGGATTTGTCCTAGTTCCGCCGCTTTGGATTCCAATAAGACCGCTTTGTTTCCAGCGTATGTAGCTCGCGATTTTAACCGTTGCGCTTCCAGATGGTCTTTTTGGCTTAATTTTCCTTTATTTAACCCACTTTCTATAGGTTTTATAGCATTGTATTGTTTCATTAACTCACGCTCTTCTTCTCTGAGTTTGGCAGCACCGGCAAGCAAGTCGTTTTTGTTATTTGACTTTGAGGCTTTATTGTAGATTGCGTCAATCCTTCTGGGCTACGCCGAGCTTGAGAAATGGGGGCTTGGGTGCCAGTGCAACGCCGTCAACTTCGGAGGCTTCGCCGGCAACAGATACGCTAACATGCGAACCAAGCTCTATTTTGACCTGTATTTCAAGCTGCGGGATTTTTGCTCTATGGTGGAGCCTTCCAAGCTGGAGGAGCTTAAGGAGGAATTGCAGGCCACCACCATAGACGAGAGGGAAAGGGCTAAGATTGTGCTCATTCCCAAAGACGACATAAAGCGTCTCATAGGCCGGTCGCCTGATTTCGCGGACGCCGCCGCTCTGGCCGCTCTGGCCATGAACGAGTTCGACGCGGACGCCATGCGAAGGGCGCAGATTTACAGCAACCCTTTCAGGTAGGCATTGTTATTACAAGAATGGAAGAGGAAAAAGAAGAAATGAGGGAATAATACTATTCCAGCTTGCTATTCCGCTTGGGATACAGTTCACGAAACATTTTTCTTATTTCCCGGCAAAATAAAATTAAAACATCTATTATCATAATCATACTCCTACCCATAATATACATTATTTTACGCAAAAACGCTCCGCCTATTGTTATTATTTATATAAGGAGTATTATTATGAAAATAGCAATTGTTGGTTCTCGCAGTTTTTATCAGTTGGATTTGGTAGATTCGTTCATTAGAAACCTGCCGAAAAACATTACCATTATTTCAGGGGGTGCGCATGGCGTGGATAAAGCGGCTAAAGAATTTGGTGAACGATATACTCATACTGTGTTAGAGTTCCTCCCTGACTTGGCGGGCTGCAAGGAACGATACGAATTTACCAAAAAATATTACGAAAGAAACCAGAAAATAGCCGATGAATGCGATATGCTAGTTGCGTTCACCGATAAAGAGCATGGTGGAACTTGGGACACCATCAAGAGAGCAAGAAAACTATGCAAGCCTATCAAAATAATAAAATCCTCTTTGCTGTTCAATGGTTTAAGTGATACGCCGGAAATAGAAGAAGAAAATGAAGATAAAAATGAAGATAAAAATATAAAAGGCTCCGGCCCATTCCACCTGAAAAGAATAACACTAGGTTCTTTTGCCCTCAATCTCAAAAGATACAAAGATTCTTTGTTTTTGGCTGATTTAGTTAATGCCAAGAACGAAAACCCGGAAAAATTCGCCGATATGGTAACCGAAGATTTTCTAAAATTTTTCCATAAATTCAATTTCGGGCATATAGACCTTCTGACTACGGCTCAAAGAAGCGATAGAAATATTGGTAAAATACATCCGATGGATATAGTTTGTGAAAGGCTATCAAAATCTTTGGGAATACCGCACGATGAAATATTTATGCCGTGGAACAAGCCATGCAGAAGTATTAGGAATTATTGCAGCGATTTAGAAATTAGACCTAATGCAGCCAAATATTTTAATAAAATAGTTTATGTTCTTGATGATGTTGTGACCACTGGAAATACTCTCAGACAAGCGTGCGCCACTCTGACAAATTTAAGCATACACACACATGGAGTGGCTTATATATTTTGGACTTGATTTGTTATTATTATAATATGGACGACAAATATCTTAACTACGGCTTTGGCAGGGGCTTCGGGACATTCCCGGAAGCAATGAATCCCGCTGATTTGCGGCAGTTCACCAACGGAGCGGTGTCTATAGACCCTGCGGGGGATTTTAAAACAGGCGTGAGGCAAGCAGCGAATAGGGCGAAAGAAGCCGCTAAAAAAGGCTTTGAATTTATTTATGATATATCTAAGCTTAATCCCCAAACATTAGGGCGTGGCTGGCCTTTTGTAATGCCCCCCGATACTTTGAAAAACGAATTGGAAAAAGAAGAAAGGGAAAAGATTCAAAAAATGGTTGTAAATAGGCAATAGTTATTTTTTAATAGAATACCTTAGGCTTGTCTTTGCGATCCTTTTTTGTTCTATCTTCAAAAAAGCTAAACCAATAGCTTTGAGCGTCTGGATCTTCGTCTGAAAGCACAAATGTTATTATATCAACAACAAGCATTCCTATAAGAACGATTATTATCGCAAGCGGCAAAGCATAGTTCCATTCCATATCCATACTCCTTTACCAATAATATACATTATTTTTTGAGCAAACGGCGGCTCTATTGTTATTATTATAACGGAGAGCATAGCATGAACAAGGAAAAAGAGCAGGAAGTCCTTAAAAATCTGAAATTGTTTGTCGAGCGTTTCAAAGAGACGCACGATGTGAACAGCAAGGACTTCAAGGTGAGCAAGAACATATCCAGCGGGAACGGCTTCGCGGTATCGAACTGGGGCAGCGTATGGAACAAGAACCGGGCGCGGGTGAGCGTGAACCTGCTTGAACCCGCCATAAACAGCATAGTCTACAAGTTCACGGATTCGCCGTTCGACTTCAAAACGGAAGCGGACATAGACCTTCCGGAACTCAAGTTCCAGCTTTCAAGCTCGCTCAGGGAGTGCGTTATTGACGGCCTCAGCTACATACTCGTTTACAAGGAAAACGACAGGATAAGATTTTCAAAGCTCAACAATTTCAATGTTGTTTACGATGACTGCGACTACCCCAGCGGCAAAGACGCCAAAGAGGTGGTTTACATAGACAAGAAAAAGGTAGACCCCAAGAATTACCGCCGCACCCCGCTGTGCGTCCAGCTTGAAGCCGTTCTCAACCTGAAAAAGAACGAGGTGCCTGTGGTGACCTACTGGAAGCGCGATGAAAAAGGCGTGACCACATACAAGATTGAAAACGATCGGGTGGCAAGCGTTGTTTCGCAGCCCATAGAACATATACCCATAGCGAGGATTTACGCCAAAGAGGTGTTCATAAACTACGAAAAGAACTGGCGGGGGCTGTATTACCTAGTCAAGGACATTCTGCGGACTGTAGACTTCGAGCTCAGCCTTGCACAGGAGCGCATAGCGACCGCTCCCAACCATCTCTACTGGATAGCAGAGGAGAGCATAGGCTCCGACATCCAGAAATACAGCAAGGTGAACGACATCCCCACATTCCACAAAACCTACAAGGCGACATCGGCCCTGAACCCGGGCGTCATACTGCCCGCGCCTGTGAGGAACGACCAAGCCAGCAATCTGGGCGATTTGATGGCGGTTTTCGGCGTGCACCAGGAAATAATAACGAGAATACTCGGCACCATCAGCGGCGAGGAAAAGGGCACCGAAACGGCGGAGGCCGTTCTGCTGCGCCGCGAAAGCAAGGACACGGCGGTCAATGATTTGATAAAGAACCTTTTGGACAGCTCCCACCTTATTGCGGACATAATAAAGGAGTTCACGGGAATGGAATGCTCGGTGTCCTCGGATATTTTCGACAAGGCGAAGAAGGCTCAGGATTTGGAGAAGATAATAGCTCTCACAACCTATGTCAACAACAACCCGCAGGCTTATTCTATTCTTCCCGTTCTGATAGCCAAGCTTGACGTCGACGAGAACACGCAGCAGACCATGCTCCAGCTCATGAGCCAAGACAAGGCAGAGAATCAGGATAGCAAGAACAGGCTGGAAATGCTTGAGATGGAGAACAAGCAGCTTAGGGCAAACGCCGAGAGCGAGGTTCTGGCGGCAAGCATAGAGCGCGAGGCGAGGCTTGCGACAAAGCAGATGGACATGGCCATGAAGCAAGAGGATTTGAATCTTGAATACGCCAAATTGCAGGTTGAGGCGGCTAGGATTTCCAAGCAGGAGAGCGCCGACCGCGCGCGCATACAAGCGGACATAACGCAGAAAGATGTGAAGCTTGCTCAGGAAGCGGAAAAGATAATGAATGATTTCGAGGTGAAAGCGGGCAAATTGCAGCTTGAGGCCCAAAAGACATTAATGGGAGCATGAGAATGGAAAAAAAAATAACGATGTTCATATCGCCGAGAATAAATGTGGGCGAGAAGGCCGCCGGCGGAACGGTGGAATTTTTTACAGGCAAGGACACTCAGGTTCGCCTCGAGCTTTGGGCGTACGCCGATTTGAAACCGGATTCGCAGGGCGGGGGCAGGATAGCGAACCCCGTGCCCGTGGACAGCTGGGGCATAAACAGCAGCCCCATATTCTTTGAAGAAAACGACAATGCCTACTATGTGGTGTATGACGCGAAAGGGTCTATCATACGGCAGGGCTATGTGAAGCCTTATTCGTGGCATGACGGCGGCTCCGCTCCCGACCCTGTCGGGCCGTGGGACGAAGCGGCTGACGGCGACTGGTTCTGGGGCTACGAGGTGGTTGAAAACGCTAGCGAGCTTGCGAATCATGACATAGTGGGGCGGCCTCTTTTCCTTGCGACCGGAGCGATTCCGGGCGATATGCCTGTTGCGAACGGCGGGCAGGCGGGCGACCGGAGCGGCGGCCTCATCGTGTGGGCGGTGGCAAGCCAAGGAGCGGGCGACAATATCATCACATTCAACTCGAGCCAGTCCGGCACCGTTTGGAAGGCGAGGGAGCGGGAGCTTTTCTACAGCTATCTGGCGAGCGTCATAACGAACGGGCAAAATCCATTCGCGTTTTTGGAGGCAAACTATCCGGGGCAGTATGACATAAACCTTGACATTCTTCCCAATATAAACAGCCAGCCGGAGTTTTCGGGCAAGGTTGTCATTGACCGGCCTATTTCGGGCAGCCTGTCCGGCATAGGAGTTATTCAGCTTTCCGACCCGTCAAAGCTGGACATAAGAGTTCCGCAGGCCTTTTCCGTCACCGGCGGCGGGCAGGGCAGGCTTTACTTCAATGTCAAAGGCGGGGACTGGAACGGCAACTACACGACCTACAGCGATGGAATGTGCGCGCTGCACGGCAAAATAGGCAGTTACCTAGTTTACGACCCGCAGCAGGCGATAAGCTTCCGATACGCTGAAATAGATTACCTGACAAACGCGAACCCGGCGAAAATAACTTTCACCAATTCATCGGTGAGCAAAATCGCCGTGTCGAACCATATTCCGGTTATGGCTTACAATTTGGCTTCCATTCCGGGCTTGAAAACCGTTGTTCTGAAAAATGATTTGAATGTTGATTTGGCCAACAGCGATGGCTTCGATTTTGATGTGGAGGCGATTTCGGGAAATTTGCTTTTGACCGATTCAGAGTATGATGGCGCAAACCCATGCGGCTATTACATAAAGCCAAGCAAGAGCATTGTTTTCAACAGCAATTTTTACGCCAGCAATGCCGGGTTCTACAGCGTGGCGCAGCCATTGATAGGATTGACAGGCCACACGATAGGAAGCAACTGCTCCGGAACATTTACGCTCTCGGGTGGTTTGGATGATTTGCTGATTCTTGACTCCAAAAATGTGGATGTGGTTTCGGCAGAGCAGAATACGGCGATTTGGGTCAAGGCGGCGGGCAGGATTATGAACGCCACGGTCAAGCTGGATTTGTCGGCGGGAGCGGACGCCTATTTCGATGTCGAGGGAATGAACCGCTGCGTTGTTCAGGCGGGATACTGGACATGGCCGACGCCTCAAATCGGCGATGGAATGTTGAGGGCGTTTCTGCGCGGGTGCGCGCTGAAGGAGTGCGATGTGCAGATTGGGGCGCAGCGGCTTGTTCTGCTTGGCTCAAAGATGCTTCGCTCGACCGTTCAGGGAATGGAAAGATTCGCCGGAGGCAACGGAAACAGCAATTTCTTTTGGAGCAGCGTTCTGGAATTCGGGTGCGGTTCCGAGGTGTCCGGCTGCGAATTTGCGGACTGCGTGGCGTCGCTCTACGCCGAGAGCGGGAATGTTCTTAGAAGCATAAAGTTCAACGGCAACAAGGCGGCCAGCCAAAACACGTTTCTCAACCTTTTGAACCAGGGCATGAGCGGCGGCGCGGGCGGGCAAAGCTACACCTATCCAATGACAGCCGAGGATGTGGAGATTGTCGGCAACCACGCGGACAGCAACAACAACGCTTTCAAGGTTTTGTGCTCGGCTTACCAAAGCGAAACCGTTCCTTTCATGAAGGGGCATATTGAAATAGACGGATACTACGACTATTTGTATAATGGCCTAAATCCTATTGCCGGGCGAACATTCCCTATGGAGGCGGGAGCTAATTTAAACACGCTTGAAAATCTAGTCATCAAAAGCAGCGATGGCACCGCCATAGAGCAGATTTGCGTGAGCGTTTACGGCGACCCGCTCAAGTACGGGGAAAAGGACGGGCGTTTTGTGACAGCCGGCTCTTACATAAAAAATATGTTGACGCAAACGCCGCAAAACCGTTTGCAGTATAACAATATCACTATAAGTTTGTTTCAGAACGTTATTCCTGCAAACAGTTTCACAACAAACCCGAATGCCGTTCAATTCACAGCCTTGCAAAGCTTATGGTCAACAGCCGGAACGGTGGCCGCTTATAATTACGTTCTTGATGGGGTTGACGTAACATATGACGGCACAACAGGCTCAACGGCTGACGGCTTATGGAATCCCGCCTTCACTGCCGCCGTGGCCAGTTTGCTTGGTTACGCAACCCCCTTGGATTTGGCGACCAATTGGGCCGCCAACGGCATTCCGAAAACGATGTTTCTTTCAAGCGACGGGTTCGGATTTATTCCCGCCTACGCAGACACCGGAAGCCAATTTCAAGCCAACAACTATATTGGCTGGGTTTTTGTGCTGCCCTTGAGATTCACAGGCTACTCAAACAGCATGGCCACTCTGAGAACGAAACACACCTACTACAACAGCTCAAGCCAGCTTGCGGTGACGGACAGGGTTTTTTGGTGCGGCGGCGATGTCATGCTTTACAGAATCAGGGAGTAGGCGGGCTATGGCTGAGCATACGGGAATATGGGGCAGGCTGCCAAATACGGAAGCCGCGCGGGATAAAACGGCTGTATATGCGGGTATGTGGGGCCGGTTCCCGCAGAGAATGCACGACCAAGAGAAAGCGTATTCGCCTGCGTTCAAGCCTTTGGGCGGATACGGCTACAATCCGCTGGAACACGATGAGGAAGGGCAGAGAGCGGCAACGCCTGACGACTACAGGAAGAACCCGTTCCTGCTTAATTTAAATGAGCCTGAGAATGTTTCACGTGAAACGGATCAAACGGAGCAAACGCCGCCGGAGCAGCCTAGGCAGCCGCAAGGAAATCTTAATGTGATACGAGACAGCAAAGGGAATATCAAAAAGGGGAAATGCTGGTATGATGTAAGGGGAAAATTGCTTTATTGCGAAAGATAAGGGTTGGTATAGCCCGGACAATCTATTAACTCGCAATATTCTTTTGCATTGCAAGTTATTGATTTGAGGCAAACGCATTCTACATTTTCAGGAACTTCCGTATAATTGGTTTCATTAAAATTAACAGGCTTTTCAAATAAAGCAGAGCACCTGCCAACCGCATAGGCTTGCTCTGCCACGGATGGCTTATTTCCGGCGCAACCTAGCATTGCCAAAACCAAAAGTGCAAAAAGAAGCCTCATGCGATTAATATACATTATTTTTGCCCAAATCGGACAAGGCTATTGTTATTATTATAATGAATGCCAAGAAACCAAGAGCGGGGCAAATTAACAAACCCCAAAGATTACATGAACGCCTCAAAGAACATGAGGAACTTTGTTGGCGTGAACGCCGACGGAACACTGAGCAAGGATTCGCGGAAGATTTTGCAGCAGGGCATAATTGTCGATGAAAGGCAGAATGTCCACAATGTGGAGCAGATAATAAAATATTTGCAGGGCGACCGCTTCAGACGCTGGATAGAGAGCGAGATAGAGAATTATTTGAAGGAGTTCCCTCTTGAGGGGGGCGAGCCGGGGCCGGAAGGGCCGGAGGGGCCTCAGGGCGAGCAGGGGGAGCAGGGCGAGCGTGGCGAACCCGGGCCGCCGGGGGAGCAGGGGCCGCCGGGACAGGATGGCCCTCCGGGGCCTCCGGGAGCGGACGGCGAGCAGGGGGAACCCGGGCCGCAGGGCGAAACGGGGCCGCAAGGGCCTGCGGGAGCGACCGGCCCGCAGGGAGCGACCGGAGCGACCGGGCCGCAGGGCGAGCAGGGCGAGACAGGCCCGGAGGGGCCGCAAGGCATTCAGGGGGAGCCGGGCGAAGATGGAGCGACCGGGCCTCAGGGGCCGCAAGGAAGCACTGGGCCGCAAGGGCCTCAGGGTTCGCAAGGCCCGCAAGGCCCAGCAGGGGCAACGGGAGCCACAGGCCCAGCGGGGCCGCAGGGCGAGCAAGGCCCGCCGGGCGAAGACGGAGCGGATGGCGTGGGCATTACGCTTTTGGGAAATGTCGCTTCTGACGCCGATATAAGCGCGATATCGTCGCCTTCAGTCGGCGACGGCTATCTTGCCTCGGCTACATGGGTTTCGGTGGCGTATCCTGATTTAAATGTGGAGCACCCGAACACATCGGGCGAAGATATTGACATAGGCGACCTTATCATTTGGCAGGGGTCAGAGTGGCAGAACGTGGGCAACATACAGGGGCCTCAAGGCGAGCAGGGATTGCAGGGGCCAACAGGAGCGACGGGGCCTGCCGGAGCGGCGGGGCCTCAAGGAGAGCAGGGGCCGCCGGGCATTCAAGGCGCGACGGGAGCGCAGGGGCCGCAGGGGCCTACTGGGGCGACCGGAGCAGCAGGCTCGACTGGGCCGCAAGGGCCTGCGGGAGCGACCGGGCCAGCAGGGCCGACCGGCCCGCAAGGGCCAACGGGTTCGACCGGATCCACAGGCCCAGCGGGTTCCGCAGGGCCGCAAGGGCCTGCCGGTTCGCCGGGGGCGACCGGTTCGCCGGGAGCGACCGGAGCGGAGGGGCTTGGCTTCTGGACTACCGCCACCTCCATTTCCACAACATCCGGAGGCACCGCCTCATCTGTTTCGCCCGTTGCGGTTACCGGAAGGACTGTCAAAATAGGCGATTTGGTCATAAGCTCAAACGCAAGCTCTTTGGGCTACTACGGCAGGGTGACGGCTGTTTCAAGCCAAAGCTCGGTTACCGTGTCAACCGTCGCGAGCATACGGGGAGCGACCGGGGCAACCGGTTCGACCGGAGCGACCGGAGCGACCGGAGCGACCGGCCCGGCGGGGCCAACAGGCCCGGCAGGCCCCGGAATAAACTTCAACGGCGACCAAATGAGGGTAGTCAAGGCCAACGGCACGTTTGACCCCGGATATGTGGAATTTCTGGGAAACACGCTCTCTGGCACTTACTACGCATCCATTCCGTCAATGTCAGGGGTTAAAGGCGGCTACACCGCATTTCTTAATTCCAACAAAACCGAAGGCACCTTGGTAGCATTCAGCACGTGCTACGGAATTGTCACCTATCCCCTGTCAAGGTCAGGCACAACCTCTAACTTCGCTCAAACGCATGCTTGGAGCTATTACCATAACAGCAATAGCGTTATTCCGATTAGCGGCGGCGGGACGGGGCAAAACAGCCTCGCAAGCATTGCCACGGGCGTGGGGACTTGGACAGCGTTCACATTCACAAGGTCATGGACTGGAACGCAAGGCTCGGTCGGTTATTACAGATACAACACCGCTTTGAAGATGTTCAGCTTGAGAGTTGGGGGTTCTATAACCGCGGCTCTGGCGGCGGGAGCCACATTGGCCACTATTTCAAACCTTCCGGCGTTATTAACATCAACCGTTAATTGCTCTCTTATAGGAAGCAATGGCAATGTTTATCGCTGCTCCATCTCGACTTCCGCTTTAACCTGCACTGATGCCATTCCATCGGGAATATCAATCTCAATAATTGCCGACGGGATTCTATCATGAACTATTTCCTTCTCTCAATAACGAACGCCTGCAACAAGAGCTGCGGATACTGCGTGGTCAAGAAATGGCTCAACAATCCGGAATATCCGGACAAGGCTGCGGCGGCAGACTACATAGCGTTCTTGGAAAAAGAGATGCAAGCAGGCGATGTGGTCGAACTCACAGGCGGCGAGCCTACTCTGTTCCCGGGGCTGATAGGAATGCTTGAATGGCTCAAAGAGCGCGGGGCGAAGGTCATACTGCGAACCAACGGCGCGCTGCTTGACGAGTGGCGCAAGAGCTACCCGTGCATGGTCGTGGCGCTTGCGAGGCACGACAGCGATGAAGCGTACATGGAAGAGCGGAAAAAGTGCCTTCTCCCTTGGGACTTGACGCTTGAAATGACGAAAGACCATTTGGACGAAACGAGGGATAACATGGACAAGCCCGTTTTGAACGATATCGAATCCCCATTGAAAACACACCCTTTCAAAAGGATGTTCCATATAACGAACGATGGCAAGGTGCGGTTCATGTCCTGCTGCGATGAGGACATGGGAACGATATGGGATTACAAGCCGAGAAACTACTGGTGCTGCCCTGAGTGCGCTTTCGCTCTTGGGGCGTGGAATTTGGCGGCGAGGATAAAATAGCATGGAACCGATAGCCAACCCGGCGTTCAACGACCAGTTCGTGGGCCAGCTGATAGCGACCCACCCTTTTTGGGCGATTGCCATAGTGCTTGTGCAGCTGCTGTTGATACCCATTTTCCGGCAGATGCTGAAAGCCTACACGGCCAAGGTGGCGGCTATGGCGGACGACAAGAAGCGGATAGTGGACTTGGAGACGGAAATAAGGAAAAAGAACAGGGACATTCAGTATGACAAGCTGGAAAAGAAAGTCGATGAGAACAGGATAGAGCTCAAGAACGAAATCAAAGAATTGAACATAGTGACCCAGCACAAAGACGAGGAATTGACGAACTCCATAAACGGGCTTAAGAACGCCATAGACCGCCTGTTTGACAAGCTTGAGAAGATAGACAGCAGGATGAACAACAGAATAGTGGTGGACAAATGAGCGGGAATTATTTGAATGGCTGGGGGAATTTCCCAGAGACGCCTAACACAGGCTATACGGGAATGTGGGGCAGGCTGCCGGAGGCCGTACGGGACAACACTGCGGTAAATCGCAATTATAAAAGCCCAAGAACGCTTTATTGGGAAAACCCAAGGGCTGAATATCCGGTAAAACCTTTGCAAGAAGAGCTGTTTGTCTCGGAGCTGCAAAAAGACGCCATAAGAAAGGAAGCCGAGCAAATGCCGCAGTCAGGGCATGTAGAGCCTCAATTTTTTCCTGCGATGGGCGTAATGAAGGGAGTAAGGCAAACAAGCGGGTTAATGAAAGATGATGTTAGAAGAAAAATTACACAAATGCTAAAAAAGTAAATCCGGCAAAAACTATTAAAAGCGCCATTATTAAAAATATAAGCGTGACGATTGGATTTCTTTCTTTACGCCGCGGTTTTTCTGAATCATTATCCGAAGAAGGCGCGGGCATTGCCGCCGTAGCCACTGCCGCTATAATTTCTTCCAAAAAAGCCATAACCATACTCCTACCCTTAATATACATTATTTTCAGTTAAATAGCGACAGGGCTATTGTTATTATTATACAGGAGACTTTCATATGATGGACGCGCAAACGAGAAGAACATTTTTGGAAATGCAAAGGCAGACGAACATGGCCTTGTGCACGCAGGCGAGCGGATTGAACACCGAGAGAACGCAGCGGCAAAACGCCGACATTGCCATAAGGCAGCTGATAGAGGACAGCATAGGCGGGAGCGGATACTTGCGATGGTTCGCCGATTTGCCCTCTTTGCAGGCGTGGGCGGCGCAGAACCCCGATTTGCTTTATGTGGGCTTTGTGGCGGCTGTTGGAAACCCGGTGCAGGGCATGGCATACGATGGCTCTGACTGGAACGCCATAGACCTCGCTCTTTTGGTGAAGGGCGACCAAGGGGAAACGGGGCCGCAAGGGCCTGCGGGGCCGCAGGGTGCCACGGGAGCGACCGGGGCGACCGGAGCCACAGGGGCGCAGGGGCCGCAAGGGCCTCAGGGCATTCAGGGAACGCCGGGGCTGGACGGAGCGACCGGAGCGACCGGCCCCCAAGGGGAGCAAGGCCCGCAAGGCCCAGCAGGGGCGACTGGAGCCACAGGCCCGGCGGGGCCTCAGGGGCCGCAAGGCCCAGCCGGGCAGGATGGAACAGGAATAAGCATACTTGGAAGCTACGACACCCTCGCGCAGCTTCAGGCGGCGCAGCCCACGGGCAATACAGGCGACGGATACATGGTTTTGAACGACCCGAACTCAGCCAACAATGGCCTTTATGTGTGGGACTCCACGGGCGGGGCATGGCTTCTTGTCGGGGACATAAGAGGGCCGCAGGGCGAGACGGGGCCTGCGGGGCCGCAGGGCGAGACAGGCCCGCAGGGGGAGCCGGGGCCTCAGGGGGAGCAGGGAGCGACCGGGGCGACCGGAGCCACAGGGGCCACAGGAGCCACCGGCCCGCAGGGCGAGCCGGGGCCTGAAGGCCCGGAGGGGCCGCAGGGGCCTCAGGGATACACCGGAGCGACCGGGCCAACAGGAGCAACGGGGCCGCAGGGAGCAGACGGCAAAGGCGTGGCCATACTTGGGAATGTGGCTTCTGACGCCGATATAACGGCGATACTCAACCCAGCCGCAGGCGATTCCTACATTGCCTCCGCAACTTGGGTTTCCGCCTACTATCCCGCTCTCAATATCCAGCACCCCAACACTTCGGGGAATGACATAGACATAGGGGATTTGATTGTCTGGCAGGGCGTGGCGTGGCAGAATGTGGGGAACATACAGGGGCCTCCGGGGCCGCAGGGGCCGCAAGGGCCTCCCGGGCCGGGAGGGGGAAGCTCCGGGTGGAATGAGATAGCAAGCGGGGTTTCCGCTTTGGTCGGAACGCTGAACCTTTACAGAATGTATGTGAACGATGGGCTTAACATGGCGGTTCTGCAGATGATATACAGCCCGGCGTCAACATCCGTTCCCGGCAACAATCAGAGCTTCGTTTCAATACCGCCGCAATACCAGCCCATAGCCGATTTTGGGGGAACGCTGGCGAGGTCTGCGGCAAACTCGCAGGTTGTGGGCATATTCTCTTCATACACGGAGCCCGCTATAAAAGCGAGGGGAACATTCGCCGGAACGGAGCAGTACCTAGGCTCGGTGTGGTGGCTTTACGCTCCGCCCGCTCCGCAGTCTGAATAATTTTTGGCTAATTCGCATTCATGTTGTTATTATTATAACAGGAGAAAGCAAAACATGATACCTCTTCAAGTCACAAGCATAGGCGACGCGGTCAGGGCCGGGTCGGATAATTTCGGCGGCAGGCAAAACAGATTCATCCAAGGCGTTCAGGACTTGGGAAAGGGCCTTTCGCAGGGCATACTGACGGCTAGGCTTGTCAAAGAGGATGAAGACGCCTTGAAGGCGCAGCGGCTGCAAGCCGCCATTGACGCCGGCGACATGAAGGCGATGAACGAGCTGACGCAGCCGGGTATGTTCGGGAGGCTTTTCGGAAAGAAGGAGGAGGTTCTTCCCGGTGTTTTCGGGCGGCCTTTCTCTGCGGACGAGTACGGAGGGTCGCCAGAAATGCAGGCATTCGCCAAAACCATAAACGAAGAGAATATCAGAAAGCGAGCGGACGCCGAGCTTGCGGAGCTTAACAGCAGGCCTACCGCCAAGAGGGCGGCGGAAAGGGCGGGAATGGCAACCGGGTACATACCCGAAAGCGAGCAAGATAAGATGAATTTTGACGCAGACCAAAAAATGAAAGAATTGGATATGGATTCTGTTATTAAAAACAAGGACAAGCTGCTGCAGGTTGCGTCACAGTTCAATACAAGGGCAAACGGAATAAGAGCCTCAATAGGCGGAATGATGGCAAAGCCTGAATTGACTACCGAGGACAAAGAATTTATAAAGCAGCAGAAAGCCGATTTGAAGTCGCAGCTGAACGCTTACGAGAAAATAAGAAAGAAAGCGATAAGCGAAGGCGTTGACCCGGACTTTTTCGCGGAATTTTCCGAACTGGAAAGCGGAAACGATTCGTTTGTTCCCACCGATAAGCTTGAAGAGTTTTTTGTAAGCACTTTGCAAAATCCGGAGTCTAATTTTAAGGAGCAAAAACTAGGCCTTCCAATAATTAAAGCCAAGGTTAAAGCGGCGTTTCCTGATTATGATTTTAATATGCTTACTGACGGCGACTGGAAAAAGATACAAGGATACCAGCATGAAATGATAGATTTGGCTCGTGGAAACACTATAGAGGAAAATCAGGTTAAGCAGTCTAAGCAAGATGTTGTTAAAGGCGGGCAAGCAATAAAGAATGCCGATTTTACCTTTAAGCAGAACAAGTTCAATTCGGAGTTTCCTAATTATTCATCTTGGCAAAATACATCTATTCAAAACAAAGCAACAAACGCCAAGGCCGCGACTTTATTTGAAAAAGGAAATTACAAAGGGGTAATAGAAACATTGAAAGCGTCTATACCCGAATCCAGCAGAATAGGGTTAAAGCTTCCTATATTTAGCCTGTCTTTTTCTGACAATCCTTCGGAATCCGATGCGTTAACAGCGATTGAATCTTTCATTGATAGCATTAATGTAATTGAAGGCGAATTAAAAAGGGCGAATGCGAGAAAAAAGGAGCTTGGATTATGAAAAATAATGTATATTACAATCATGAACCGGTTGCAAAAAGAAACCCTAATGGACAAGATTGCGGACAAAATTCCGCAAATACCGGACAAATCCCACAATGTCCTGAAATGGATTTTAATTATCGGGTTTGCAATAGCCGTTATTCTTCTTTTCATATTTGGCGAACCGAATCCAAATGCTCCGCCAAAATCTTACATAGCGCAAACCGTTATATTCGGAATACGGCGAGCGATATTCGGATACTAACCAATCTCAACATTGCCGGAGGCATTTATGGCTGAAGAAAGCCCATTAGAAGCTATATTGGAGAAGAAAAAAGCCGAAGCGGCTGCGGCTGCCGAGGCGGCCAAAAACGCGCCTCCTGCCCGCAAAACAGGCTTATTGGAAGGCATGAAGAACGCGGTGGTTCCAACCTCCAAAAATATGAAACTTGGAACGTTTTCGGACATTTGGCCTACTTCATTCGGGCGTTTTGCGGGCGATACAAAAAACGCCCTGCGAATGACCGGGGAAGCTCTCACGTATCCCATAAGGGCAATCGGCGGGGTTGCAAATTTAGCCGCCGGAAATCCAAGAAACGGCGACTATGGAGTAGGGGAAACATTTGAAGAGAGCGGAAAGGGCTACAATGAATACGATTTTCCCTTGTTTGGCAAATTCTCTCCTATGGGGTTTACGCAGGAAATAACGCACGACCCGCTCAACGCATTGGGAGGCCCTCTAGGCAAAGCGGCGAGACCGGCAAGCACATTGATTGGAAGGCTTGGAAGAGGCGCGGTATTGAATATGACGCAAGAGGCTGCCAGACCGCTCGCTATGGATGTTGACGATGACCATTATCAGGATGTTTTAGGCTCCGGCTTGTTCGGAGCGGGTTTCAGCTCATTGGGACACGGGGCTAACAGGTTGCTTGGCAATTTGGGAATGATGAAAAGCAAGCTGACGCCGGAGCAATACAACGACCTCCTTTTGAAGCTTGCCAGAAAGAACAATGTAAGCCCCAAAATGCTTGACGAGGCGGCAACAGCGCAGGCAAGAACCCAAATGAAGAAGCATTACAAAACGGAAGCGGATATATCCGGTGACCTTTTGGACTACAGGCACTTTGACGAATCCAAGTTTCCGGAAAACAAAACCTACCACGAATTTCTAGACCGCTCCCAAACCACGGTAACCCCTGATGACGCCGTAAAGCATTTGAAGGATTACGGCAAAAGAACGAAAGAAGCGGCTGGCGGCGGCGGCTTGACAACGGTAGAGCAGGCTACGCAAAGCAGGCTTCCAAGAGAGGCGGAGATATTCTACAATCAGAAACCGGAAGCCCCGGCTCCGGAAAGCGCATTTGAGGTTAAAACAGAAAAGCCTGTTTTATTCAATGCTGAGGGGCAGCAAATAGTAAGAAGCGAAAACCCGCCTAGGAAAGTACGGGAAATGACCGCAAAGGAGCTTAATAATGCTCGCCAGCGCATAGGCCAGCTTTTGGAAGATGATTTCAAGCGGGAGCAGATGGGAAGGCCGGACGGCGAGGTTAAGGCTCTCAAAGACGCTTATTTTGCCACAAGAAAGCATATAATGGATATAATGGACAAAGAGGGCGAGACGGCGGCCCTGAACGCTTACAAAAAAATGGGTTCCAAGCTGGGGTCTAGGGAAGCCCTGTTTGAGGCTTTGAGCGTGCCAAACAACAAATACAAGGCTCAGGACGCGCTCACAAGAAGATTGCCAAATATATACGGCAACAGTAAGAAGGCGGGGCTTTGGGGGCGTTTAAATGATTTTGACGAGAATTTTGAGACGGACTTTGCCGAGCGCGTTAAATGGAACAACATGGCAAACACGCTGGGCGAGGGTCAGGGAAGCCATGATTTCCGGCTTAAAGGCGACAACAATTGGTTTACAGGAAAGGGATGGCGGTCGCCGTTTGCCAAATTGACCGACCGATGGACGGGCGGCACGGTGGACGCCGCGGCTAGGAAGCTGGAAGCGGCGAAAACAGAACAGCCGATAATCCCGTTTGGCATTCCTCAAATTCCCGAAAATAGAGTTTCCGCCTATATTCCCCGCATATACAGCCGCCCGGAAATGGAGTTTATGAATACAGTGCAGGAGAAAGGCGAGAACTCACCCGAAGCGCAGGCGATTTACAACGCAATGCCGATTGAGGCCAAGAATAGGGTAATTGAGTGGCTGAATGCTTCGGAGTAGATTTGCGTGAGCGGGAATTATCTGAATGGCTGGTTGAATCCTGAGGTGGCGATGGATAAGACGGCAGTCGCTCCCATCAGGCCGGGAGTGCAGGGGTGGCTTGCTGGTGAAAATGTTCCACATGAAACAACAGACAATAGGCCTTGGTATATAAAAGCATTTGGGAAACTTCCCATGCCGGAAAAAGCTAAAGAAAGGTTTAATATAATACCTTATGCAAAACAGCAAAAATACAACGAAGAAACTTTTGAGAAAACTCATGGCGATGTATTCAGAGAGCGTTTTGGAGAAAGCCATCCAGCCCACGAAAGACTTATGCAAATGGGAGATAGCTTAGACGAAGAGCATAATTTACCTTTTGGAACGCCTATTATGGGAATATTTCCTACACCAACAGGATTGTATAACAAAAATCATAAAGAAGGGCTTAGAAATACCTTTGATAAAATGGGTATTGAAAGGCGGTATTAGTTTGGCGTAGATAATCTACAGGGTCTATTTGCGTAAGAGAAACCTGCTTTTATATAACATTCGCATGATTGACCATTGTCTTTTAAACATTTGATTAATATTCGTTCTTCAGTAGTGCTTATATCACCGATCCAACCCCAAACTAAATATCCTATAAAGGCAATAACTAAGCCTAATAATGTTATTGCTATCCGTTTTAATTTTTTCCTTGCCATACCTATAATATACATTATTTTTGGCGAATTTGCTACGTTCAAAGAAAAAGGACAGGGATATGACGGGAATAGATATAAAGAAAGGCGCAAAAGGCATTACAACCGGCGGCAATATTACGCTATGGTCGCACACATTTTACATAGGCGAAGGCGAAAAGCCGCTGCCTCCTACTAAAGCTGACTGCATTCTTTCAAAGTACCGCTGGGATATTGGAGATGGAAAAACCGTGGAATGGAAAAACGCTTTGGAAGGCAAGATTTATCGCTCTAAAATAAGCAACGATGACTATGATATTCTGTTGCGGCTTGCCGGAATGCCTAAATAACCCTAGGCGTAGTATTTGTATTACTTATATTACTTTCAATAATATGTAACCTTTCTTCTTCGGTAAGTAAATGGTAATCTCCATGCTTTAAATATAAGCTCAAATAGCCTGTTATAAATTTAAGGAAATGCTCTTGTATTTTTTCCTTGCTGGCTCCATTGCTTATGGCGTGATAGACATATTCGTTTAGAATGTCTTTTGTTACACCCTCGTTTATTTCTATAACCGGGTTATTAGATTCGTTTATTTCCATAATCATACTCCTGCATAAATAATAACAATAGGGGTATGGTTTTTTGAAAAAATAATTAGTCCCTGAAAATAACTTTAAATTCTTTGCAGTTTGACCAGCTCTTACTTATGCTATAGCCAAAATAACCGGAATTATCTTGGCTTTTTCTTAAACTTGCAATATCTTCCGAGCATTCAAGCGATATAACTCCTTTGTATTCTTTTTCGCATTGTATATGCAAAGAACCTCCCCCGGAAATCATTGTGCCAAACATTAAATCTAACACACATTGATTTTCCTTATTTGAGAATTTGCCCGTAAATAGCTCTCCCCTCGCTTTAAACTCTCCGTTTAAAGTCATTGTTTTTGCGAAAGGCAAAGTGATTGAAATAAGGACTGCTGGGATTATTTTTTTCATAGACTACCCACTATCTTTGCTTGTTAAATTAAACCATTTATTATCCGTTCTATACATTTCTACAAGCAACTCAATATAATCAAAATACTTTTTTAATTCATCTATTTTATTGAAATCTGGATTTTGCATATATTCTTTTATCTCAAAATATATCGCTTCACCATCCGAATCTTTTATATCATCTATTGTTATAGGCCTATCTAACCCTTCAAATGGAATGGGGTCTTTACAATTTTTAAATTGTTCATGTTTTAAGATTGGAACCTCTTTTTCTAAAAAAGATTCTAATTCCTTTGTTGGATCAACCATCCCTTTGCTTTCCATTTTACACCTCCATTTTGGTTTGGAAAAATTTTTTCATTTCATACCTATTTTGTTACTCTGAAGCAAAATTTTTGCATTCATTTTTTATAATTTTTTTGTTATAAACAATCTTTTCTATATGGTCTATAATAGCTAATTTCTCAAGGCTAGTCATGTCAATTTCATATCTAGTAATAGAATTTTTTGAAAAAAAGATTTTTTCTATGTTTTCTACACTATCTTTCTTAGTAAACGAATAAGTTAAAACGTATTTTGGGTTTAATATGTCTTTAAGGCTAATATTGTCAGGCTCTTCGTAATTTTGTTTGCCTTCATGTTCTAAACCAATTTGAAATTCGCATGAACCATTCTTATTTACTATTATTGTCGATTCTCTAATATTACAATTAAGAGATTCTTTAATACCATAAAATCCCCCAGCGGAAAAACAATTTATTTGCGCTATACGAATATTTCCCTGTACATCAGTTCCGTATAGAGTAAGGTTTCCTAAAATACTCGCAAAACACGCTTCCGCTGCACAAATGAGCAAAACAAGGGCAATGCGCCTCATGCGTCACCCCTCGAAATGGACGTACTACGTGCCGCTACACGGCCAACCTTTGAAATTTCGCCAAAAACGCCGTTTTCGGACATCCGGCGCAAAAAAATTATTTTTTTTGAAAAAAAAGTTGACACATTGGCAAAAAATATTCTATATTTGTAGGCGAAAGGTAAAACTTTTGTACAGTTGGCAGAATTGTTATCATAGCATACACTGCCGCTTGCATTGTAATTCNNATTCTCCGCCATCCAAGTTTGAGTACCTATTCTAACTTTTTTGTAACTCTTATTGTCGCGGCTATCAACAAACGTCGTTATGGTCGGAGTGGCAATGCCGCCACCAGACGAACTGGAACTCCGGGCAGATGAAGAACTGGGCCCGCCACCGTCCCAACCATCGCCGCCGCCGTCCCAACCATCGCCGTCGCTGTCCCAACCTTCGCCACCACCGTCAGACGAGCAGGAAAATGTGAATGCCAAGGCCGCTACTGCGACCGCCAATAGAAAACCTTTTGTTTTGCTCATAATTAACTCCTGTATTCCGTTTCTCATGTGTAACTT
>LIUG01000040.1:0-8055 GCA_001462245.1 Candidatus Fibrimonas termitidis | reverse complement strand
AAAGTGGACACTGGGCAAGGCACGCCTTGCCCAGGATTAATTTCTGAACTCTTTTAGAACCGAATTTGGCTCTTTTAGACCCGATTTCGACTCTTTTAGTGTCGGTGCCGAGGCTTTTAGCCACGACTTCGGCTCTTTTAGTATCGGCGTCGGCTCTTTTAAACTCAAGTTTGACTCTTTTAGTGTCAGCGTCGCTTCTTTTAAACTCGAATTTGACTCTTTTAGAACCAAATTCAACTCTTTTAAAGTCGGCGTTGGCTCTTTTCTGACTTTTACATTAATTTATCTCCACCATCTTCCCCTGCAAAATCAGCTTGCCATCGGCTTTTATTGAAATATTGGCAGGTGCCTCTATATCCAAATTTCCCGTTGAATCATCAAATAGGAATTTTATTCCGCTTGATGTTTTGAGAATATTCTGATGCGAGTTTTCTTGAGCAACCGGGCTTTTGCAATTTTCCATGGGCAATGCTCCCAATGCTATGGGGCGGTTTATGTCTCCGTCTTCAAAGGCGAGCAAAACGGGGGTGTCTTTTTTAAGAGGAAAATGAACGCCGCAGTCTTCGCCGGCAAAGCTCTGCGCTAAATAAACAGGATGGCTCGCCAAAGCACCGTTGTCGCTTTCTTCGTCAAACGGCATACGAATTGTGTAGCGTCCCTCCTCATCCAATGAGGCAAAACTGCCTTTGAAGCCCTCAACTTTTGCCACCATAACGCCCGGCATTCGATACTTGGTTTTGCTGTGCGGCAACTTTCGCAACATACGTTTTGAGAAAGCTGCTATTTGGCAGGTGTAGCCATCAATCTTGTCTTTTAAGCCGAATGCCGCTTCTTGGCTGCCATTGTGGAATGCGGAGCAAACTATAAAGCTCTCTCCAAAAGCGTTGAACTCTGTGCCCGGCCTCAGCGGGGAATGCCCGTAGCCAAAAAAGAAATTTCCGTTTTCCTCTGCTTGCAAGCGGCATTTCACCAAGTTTAATCTCCCTTCCTCAAAAGCATCGCCATCGCTTATAACCAACTCGCTGCTGCCTTCGGAATGCTTCACAAACTCTATCATGTTAAATTCTCTCAAAAGCCTTTGCAAAAAATCCAAATCGCTTTCGTAGTATTGTATTTTAAAATTCACCTCGTAAAAGGAATTTAATTTTACAGAAATACCAAAGGAACGAATAATAGTTTCTGCATCTGTATTGGAATAAACCATGCATTTTTTTTCTCTGTCCAAAGAATGCCGCAGAGTTTTTACGCACAAAGCGAACCTCGAAAACCCGGTTCCGGACGGCTCCTCAGAACACTGCGTCACGGTGCCGTTAAAAAATTCCTTATCAAAGGAAAAATTCGCTTCCTGCCCTATTAGGGATTCCGAACAACCGGAAGATGCCAAAAAATCGACTTTGAGATAATCATCGCCAAAAACTCCTTCCAACAATTCAAAAGAAAGCACCGCCGGTTTCAAACCTCCTACGGATAAATTGAATAGAGATGAATCCGACATTTACACCAACTCCGCTTCTTTTCCGAACAACTCTTTCCAAGGCAGTCCCCACTTGCCGATTTCTGCCATAAATGGGTCGGGGTCTAATTGCTCCATATTGAATACGCCTTGCCCACGCCACTTTCCGGTGAGCATCATCGCTGCGCCGAGCATCGCAGGAACTCCTGTTGTATAAGCGATTGCCTGCCCCTGAACTTCCTTGTAACACTGCGCATGGTCGCACACATTGTAAACGAAATATGTTTGCGGCTTGCCGTCTTTTTGCCCTGTGATTTGGCAGCCTATGCAGGTTTTTCCCGAATAATTTTCGCCAAGGGTTGAGGGTTCGGGGAGGAGTGCCTTCAAGAATTCAAGCGGGATAATGTCCACACCCTTAAATTTCACCGGGTCAATGCGGGTCATCCCTACATTTTTAAGAACGGTCAAATGCTTTATGTATTCCTCACCAAAGGTCATCCAAAAGCGAGCACGCTTAATTTCCGGGAAGTGCTTTACGAGCGATTCCAATTCCTCGTGGAACAGCACATAAGAGCCGCGCACCGTGACTTCCGGGTAGCTTATATCTTTGTGTATCGATAGCGGCGGAATTTCCTTCCATTCTCCGTTTTCGTAAAATCTGCCGTTTTGCGTGATTTCCCTTATATTTATTTCGGGGTTAAAATTTGTTGCAAAAGCCTTGCCGTGGTCTCCGTTATTGCAATCCACAATATCCAGAGTTTCCATTTTGTCAAAATGGTGCTTCTTAGCATAAGCGGTATAAACATTGGTCATTCCGGGGTCAAAGCCGGAACCGAGCAGTGCCATTATGCCTGCATCTTTAAACCTTTCATGGTATGCCCACTGCCAAGAGTACTCAAAGTGAGCCACATCCTTAGGCTCGTAATTTGCGGTGTCCAAGTAATCAACGCCGGTTTCAAGGCAGGCATCCATTATAGCCAAGTCTTGATAAGGGAGTGCGATATTCAAAACCATTTTCGGTTTAAAATCCTTTATTATAGCGGCAACCTCTGCGGATTTATCGGCATCGACTTTTGCTGTGCTCACCGAAATGTTTTTTATGCGGCTCGCAATGTCTTTGGCTTTGCTCTCCGTGCGGCTCGCTATTAAAAGTTCCCCGAACACCTCGCTGTTCTGTGCGCATTTTTGAGCAACCACATTTGCAACGCCGCCCGCTCCGATTATTAAAATTTTATTTGGCATGAGGGGAAATTAGAAAACATTCCGCCCGCCTATAACCCGAATTTTTTGAACCTTGAGAGTAAATGAAAACACGGCTTTCTTCTATGCCATAAAAGCGGGTTAGGGTGTAACGTATGCGAAGCGCACGCTGCAAGGCGGTTTCGTATGCTACGGATTCGGAGAGCAGTTTTTCCGAATAACCGACGCAGTGGAGCTGCGAGGCGGGTTTTGCCCTGAGAGTATCCGCTATTTGCGAGACCAGAACCATATGGAGCGAATCGCTTGGGCTGGTGCGGGTTTCCGGATAGTTGAATATGAAGTCAACTTCTCTGTTCAGGAGAAAGTCCGGGAGCAGAGGAAATTGGAAGGTATCGGGTGGAACCGGGGGTGAGGGCGGGGTTGAGGAATCACGCAATATAGGAATAAGAACCGGCGGTGGTGGCGGCACTTCTTTTTTTACCACTATGTTGTGGTCTGTATCGGGTGGTTGGATTGGGGGGTGAGAGTTTTCTTCGGATTTGGTTTCATATGAAAAGGAAAATTTTACAACAATTCCTACGCTCCAAGGCCGCCAAGACTTCCAAGTATCGTTTGCCACTAAAACTACTCCGTTTTTATCTTCAACTCTTTCAATTACCGGCGGCAAAGATCTGCTAAAACCCTTATTTAAAGAGTAGTCTGCAAATATGCCTGCGAGCAGGGCAAAATTATCGTTCAATTTTAATTTTAATCCACCTTCCAAAGCCAGCATGAATAGGGGTTTTGAATTTATTTTTGTTTCGAAAGAAGTGTCTCTTTGTTCCCCGAAACCTTGGAAAATCGGCTCGGTAAGAGTTAAATTGTACTGAGGGTAATAGCCCTCTGTTTTTAAACCTTCGTAGTTTATGTTTACCTTGGCTTTTTGAACAAGGCCTATCTTTATGCCCCCTGCGGCATAGTATGAGTCATTGTTGTATTTTAGCATAATGGGAACTTGCCACATTTGCCCTTGCAATTCCTGTTTGTATTTGTCTGTTGAATATTTAAAAATAAGGGTATCGCCTTCACTGTCAATTGCAAACGGATTTGTTCCGCTTTGTTCGTTTATCTTTGTTTTCCACCGCCAAGAGTACTCAGCTCCTGTGGTAAATCCGAAATTTTTAACAGGATAAATTGAAATCGCAAATCCCGGAACGCTGTTAAGCGAAAGCTCAGAAGCCCCAAAGCCGTAATGTACATCCAATTCGTAGGAATGCTCGGCAAAAAGCAGTGCTGGGAAAACGGCGGTTAAGATAAGAGTTGAGAGTTTATTTTTCAACTATGTAAACCCCCGCCGGAGTATTCTCGGTTTTAGAACCTTTTATGTTGTAAATTTTTGCGTTGCTCTTAGTTGTTCTTCCGTTAATACCTAGCACCTGTTTTGTGAATGCGGGTTTTTCTGCGTTTGCAGGGGTTTGGATTTTTGGGCTGCCTTCGCAGGTTGAAATTCTCATGCCATCTGTTGTGTGCATAGTCACTTTATAAACATCATTTGATTTTAGTGTGTCTGCGCTGCTTGGACCTGCGGAGTAGAATTGCGTTTCGCTCACCAGTTCTTCGTTTTGGAACCATTTATAATCCGAAAATTCATAGCCGCCGTTTGTTTGCGAATTGTTGTTTATAAATAAAACATTGCCCCATTTTTGCCCGGTTATGGATTCAAAGGGAATCGGAGTTTCTATCAACACCGTATCGTCTTCCCAGTAAATTCCATCTTTTGAAAGCAATGTGTAAAACAGGGTATCCAACCCGGGTTTGCCAAAGGAAAAGTCAAACTCATAGAAGTCAAAACCATTTTCATCAAGTTCGGGTCTTTGAGGATTATTTCTGCCCTTGCCCAAACTAAAAACTATATCCGGCTCTACTATCGTTATTTTAATCTTTGTGTCTTTTATATTGCAAAGTTCTGTTCCCGCAACAAAATAATCTCGCCGCTTGCCGTTCAATGCAGCGTCATTTTTAAAACCCGATTTTTCAAATGCGATGTTATGGATAATATCCGCATCCCCCCTTGTGACCGTGAAAGTTGCGGAGTCTATAGCTCCGGTGTAGTTGCCGGTCGATTCGAACCACGCTTTGACAGTCCAGTTCCCCACTCTTCTTGGCGCATTTGTGGAATAACCTTCATCTCTTCTGTATTCAATGTGTATATCGGAAAGCTCAATAAAAGGACTCTTGTTGATGATATACGGTTTGGGGTCCGAAAGTTCATAATCCGGCTGCTCTATCTGCAATATACCCGTTGCCAGCGTTATATCTGCGGTGCTTGCAAAAGGAAGAGACGATGGGCTGATATTATAGTTTTTGTTTATAAGCCAAGCAATGGTTCCGGTTACAGGAATTGATGTTCCCGCATTCGGAGAAGCAAAATTAGCGACAACCGAATAATCGTTTGCAGAAATTTGATCGTTGCCCAAAAGCGGGCTAAAAGAAAAATTCACTTTTGCGGTTGTTGCAGCATCGTAAATTTTGTTTTCCGCTGTTGCTGATATTATGCTGATACTTATATCCGCCTTGCTTATGGTGAGATTGCCGAGCGGAACAATTGCGGCTGTGTAGCTGCTATTTTCGGCAATGGATGCGGATATGGCATAAGTGCCTGCGTCTTTAGGCAGGGTATTTGTTCCGTTGTATAAAACGGTTATGCTGCCAAGCGGACATTGATTCTCGGGTTTTGGGCTGACTGTTATTGCCGCAGGCGAAATGGCTTGGCCGGTATATGTTAGATTTGGAATGCTGTAACTCAGTAAATCCGCATCCGGTGTCATTAATCCGCCTACCCATTTTGCGTAAAGATCTTTGTTGCCCAAACTACTTCCATTAGGAGAAAAGTCCGGATTGTCGAACCATCCGGCAAATGTATAACCGCAACGTTCAATAGAAGGCAAATTTATCACGCTTTCTACGTTGTAGGTCCCATCGGGCGGAGCAGGAGTTCCGCCGTTTGGGTGATAGGTTATGGTATAATTTATTAAATCCCATTTGGCCGTAAGCGTTATGTTGCCGATTACAGGAGTGCTGAAATTATATGCTGTTCCGTTTAACTCCCATTGCGCAAAAGTGTAACCCGGGCGTGTTGGGTCGGGACTGGGTTTGACGGCCGCAGTGTTGAAATCCACCGTTATAGGATTTATAGCAGAACCATTGTTGGAGTTAAATGTAACCGTGTATGTTTTTGCGTTCCATTTAGCCGTAAGCGTTATGTTGCCTGTTACAGGAGCGCTGAAATCGTATGCTGTTCCGTTTAACTCCCATTGCGCAAAAGTGTAGCCTGGGCGTGTTGGGTCGGGAGGTTTGGCAGCCGTAGAACCATAGTTCACCGTTTGCGGGTTTACAGCAGAACCGTCACCGGAATTGAAGGAAACTGTGTATTGATTTATATTCCACTTAGCCGTGAGCGTTATGTCGTCTGTTACAGGAGTGCTGAAATTGTATGCTGTTCCGATTGGCAGCTCCCATTGCGCAAAAGTGTAGCCTGGGCGTGTTGGGTCGGGGCTTGGCTTGGTGGTGCTTGCTCCGTGCAGAATACCGGTTTGCTGAGGAACGTTAGAACCTCCGGCGGAATTATAGGTGACGGTGTATGTCTTGGACTGCAGAGCGAGACTTATAGTTTTTTCAATACCGCAATTTAAAACTTTATAATTGATAGTTTGCGCAGTGTTTCCGCCAAGGGCTTCCATGCTGGTAGGCGGACTGAAGGAGGACTTATCGCTTACGGCAACGTCGGTATCGTTTACCACCCTCCACCATACAATGCTCTCGCCTTCAGGATCAACCGTAAATTCCAAATCCTCCCCTATCACTATGCTATAGCTAACACTTGAGTTGTTGCCCAGTGATGTTCCATTTGCAAAAATTGTAAAATCAACACAATCCGCCCTTGCCATGGAAAGGGCGGCAAAAATAAAAAAGACTGCAATGCGCAGTTTTTGCATATATAAAGGCTAATATACTAATTTTACCGTGAAATTTGAAATATTTTGAGCAAATCTTTATTTTGCTTTGGGGTTCCAACCGTAATCCTAACCCACTCCGGCATATCAAAACTGCCTAAATGCCTTACTATCATGCCCTTGCTTTCAAGCCAAGTTACAAATTCTTTTGCAGTTTTTCCTATTTTCACGCAAACAAAATTTGCTCCCGAAGGCAAAACATCAAAGCCAAGACTTTGCAGATTTTGCGTGAGTTTTTTTCGTTCCTCGCTATTGGTTTTCAAGGATTTTTCAACAAAGCGAACATCGTCAAGGGCCGCCAGTGCCGCCATTTGCGCAGGGTAATTTGAATTGAATGGCGGTTTTATCTTTTTCAATGCTTTTATAATTTGTTCCGAGGCTATTCCATAACCAATCCTCAAACCTGCAAGCCCGTATAGTTTGCTAAAAGTGCGAGTGCATAAAAGATTTGGAAATTGCTTAATCCACTTGTGCAAGGGCGGCTCGCCTTCATCGGTAAAATCCCGATAGGCCATGTCTAAAACAACCAGAATTTCTTCAGGAACTTTTTTCAAAAAATCAAAGATTTTCTTATTTGAAAAATAAGTTCCGGTTGGATTATTCGGGTTGCAGATAAAAATAATTTTTGCATTCTTAAACCCCGGCAAACTCTCAAGCGGGTAATAAAAACTCTCAAGCGGAAAAGCTTTATATTTAGCTCCGACAGTTTTTACAACAGAGGAATAAACCGAAAATGTGGAACTTGCTCCGGTTGCATAGTCGCCCTTGTTCAAATACACCCTTGCCGCCAAATCCAGAATTTCATCGGAGCCATTGCCCACAATCAAATTTTCCTCATTGACTTTCCATTTCAATGCAAGTTTTTTAACAAGTTCCGGTGCAAATCCTCTGGGATACAAGTGCAGCTTGGCGGCGCATTTTTTATAAGCCGCCACAGCCATTCCGCTTGTCCCAAACGGGTTTTCATTGGAGGCGAGTTTAGTTATATGCGAAAGCCCGTATTTTTCCCTGATCTCATCAATGGATTTGCCCGGAACATAATCCGGGATGGATTCAATTTCTTTTCTGGCTTGCGGCATATTACCCCCACCAAAGGCATCCAAAGCCCAGCAATATCAAGCCTTCCGATGTTTTTAGCTCAAAAAAGCAGTTTTTCGCCACTTGTGGACACTTGTGGGCACTTGTGAATAATCTACTTTTACACATTATTTTGCACATTTCCAAAAGGTAGAAAATGAAGTTTGAAGAGATGCAGAAAATCCTCAAAGGCTCAAACCATACGCACAAAATGAAGCTGTACGCCCGGAAAACCACTGGGGGGAAAGTAGTAATATGGGTGTATTGCAACTACGAGCGCAAGTCTCTTGCTCTGCCGCCGCTTGTGATATCAAACCAAGGCATACGGGCTGA
>LIUG01000039.1 GCA_001462245.1 Candidatus Fibrimonas termitidis | reverse complement strand
TCTTTTTTATTTTTATTTAAATAATTTCTTATTGTTTGATTAATTGTTGCTTCACAATTCATAGTCCAAGAAATTTTTGTTTTTGTATCCATTTTAAATGAAAAATCTACATTAGAAAGTAATTTCTTCAAAGCGTTATAAACCAGCTGTCCTTTACTGGAAAGTAACAATGAAAAATTATCTATATTTTCTTTTCTAAAATCTACCAATAATCCCATTTCCATTGCGGCTTGTAATTTATATTTTGTCTGTCTTTGGAAATGCCCTAAATCACCTTCTGAATAATTACCAGCAAAACGGATATATTTAGAGTCAATATGACTTTCCTTTATCTTATTTTTTCCCAAAACATCCAAAATATACATTATATGACCCAAATGAGTTCCCTGCGGAAAATGATAACTAAATTCCGTAAGTTCATTTATTTCTCTCAAAAATTTAGTCCAAGAACCAAAAATAGATAGATAACGACCAATTTTAAATTTACCGTCTTTATTAATGTCTTCCTGTGTTGGCTTTCTATTAAGTTTTTCACTCAAAGTGTAATAAGCATCAATTAAATCCGCTCTAGTGATGTCTTTTTCTGCTGAGTCTTGATTGTCTAAAATTTCTTCTACCTCAGTATCAAAAAATACTTCACAATTCGGAACATATTCATATTTTACTTTTTCGCCTCGTTTGTTTTTTTCATTTGATTCTTCAGGATTTTTTGAAAGATATTTCCGCAAATTGTTTGCTTTTTTATAATTTCCTATAAAATCGATAATTATAACTTTATTTTTAGTGCCACAACATCTTAAACCTCTTCCTAGTTGCTGAAAAAATACAGTCTTCGATTCTGTAGGGCGTAGGAATAATAATACGTTTATATCAGGAAAATCAACGCCTTCATTAAACAAATCAACCGTAAATGCTATATTATACATATTTTCTTTATATTCTTTTATTTTCTGCTCTCTATTTTCTGTTTCTGATGTTATTGATATAGCAGGTATGCCTTTCTTATTGAAAAAATATGCCATTGCATTTGCATGCTTTATGGAGCAACAAAAACCTAAAGCTTTATTCCCTTTCCCTTTTATCAAATACTCTTCAAATATTTTCTCATTTCGTTTATTTATTATCAAAGTTTTATCTAGATCAGCTACGTTATATTTTCTGCCGTTATAGCGAATATTAGAGTAATCAATATTATCTATTAAACCATAATATGTATATGGAACTAAAAATCCGTTCTCTATAGCATCATTTATCGTATATTCATAAATTTTTTGGTAGTCAAAAAGTTCAAAAATATCTTTCCTGTCCATTCTATCTGGGGTTGCTGTTAATCCAAGCATAAAAAAGTTGGGGTTAAAATACTGCAAAATAGATCGATAACTTGGAGCTTGTCCATGATGAACTTCATCAACAATAATATAATCGAACTCGCTCTGCTTGAACGATTGTAATAAGTCAGTATTTCTCAATGTATCTTTTGAAGCAAATAGAATTTTGCTATTACTGACACTATATTTTTCTTCACCAGTCAACAAGCCTATTTTTTCATTGGGATAAATTTTCTCGAAAGCTTCTTTTGATTGATTTAAAATATCTAATCTATGAACTATAAACAAAACTCTTCCTTTTGCATTTAAAGAGTCAAATGCGGATAAATAAGTTTTTCCTACTCCTGTTGGTAAAATAACAACACCTTTTTTCCAGCCTTGTTTTCTATAATAATCCAAAGCTGATAAAACCTGCCCTTGCAGATAATTAGGAGTTATGTTGAAATCTAAAAGTTCTGGTATCCGCTTACGAAGTAATAAAAATAAATCTCTTTGCACTTTTTTTCGCCACTGTGAAGATTGCAGTTGGGAATAAGAAAATCTTAATAAAAACCAACCTGCATTAAGAATTTCATTTTGTCTATTTAAATTTTCATCAAAATTTTCGTTCGGAATTATACCCTCAGCATGATACGTTTCTCCGTTTATTTCTAATGCAATTTTTTTATCATTGTATATTATACAAAAATCTATTCGTCTAGCCTTACCTTCTGAATCAATGAAAGGATATTGAGGAATAATATATTTGATATTTTTTTCTCCAAATATTGGAAAAAGAAAATCTGATACAAAAAGTTTCTCGCTATCTTGAAGTATTTTATTCTTATAAATAGACAAATATTCATCCAAAGTTACGGAATCTTTATCTAATAGCGGATTTGCAGAAGTTTCGTACATAACGGTGGAATATAGAAAATACAGATTAACTCTAGCACAAACATCCAAGCTTCCGACTAAAGGTATTTCATTACTATTTTATTCACAAACAACTGATATTTTCCGATTCTTCCGCATTCCTTCAGGACAAACCTAAAGTATTTCTACAAGTCGGATATTTTGAACATCCCCAAAACTCTTTTCCTACATCTTTCCCTTTTTTGGAAACCACCCGCTTAACCATAGGTGCACCACATTTGGAACAAATAATTTTATCTTCCGATAAAGGCGAGCTAGGTACGGACGTATTCATCTCAGCAGAGGATTCGTTTGTGGCTAGTTTCTCTGCTTTATCTGTAGTAATCTTATTAAGGTATTTCTGTGTATTGTAATGTAGTTAAATTCCTTGCAACCCATTACGAAATGGATTACGAGGAATAAAACTTTACCCTACACCTTAAAGTGCCCAACTAACTCTTTCAGCTCGCTTGCAATTCTCGCCAAATCGCCTGCGCTCTGGTTTACTTGGCTTGCTCCCTGCGCGCTTTCTTTAGCGGTCTGGCTCATGTTTGAGGCGTTGCTGCTGACATTCTTTGCGCCCATTGCTGCTTCGCCGGCATTGCTACTCACATCGTTTGTGCCTTTTGCCACCTCGCCTATAGCACCGGCAACTCGCTTTGCTCCGATATTTGCTTGCGAAACACTGCTGGCAATTTCGTTGCTGGCTTTGGTCTGCTGCTCAACATGACCCACTATGGCTTCAACGGAATGATTGATTTTCGCTATGATGTCCGAAACATCGCCGATAACATGAACTGCATTGTTTGTGCCCTTCTGAATGCCATCTATGCGGATGGCAATGTCGTCCGCGCTTTTGGCGCTTTGGTTTGCAAGCTCTTTGATTTCACCGGCAACAACAGCAAAACCCTTGCCGGCGTCACCTGCAGAGGCCGCCTCAATAGTAGCGTTCAATGCCAAAAGATTGGTCTTGTCCGCTATTTTCTTTATCACTTCGGTCACATGGCCTATCTCTTTAGCGGCTGCACCGAGTTTGCTCATAACATCTGTTGCATCGGATGCCTTGCCCGTTGCATCGGTCGCTACCTTGCGGACTTCGTTGGTGTTGCCGGCTATCTGGCTTATGCTTGCGCTCATCTCCTCCACGGCACTGGCTATGGTGTTCATATTCGTACTCATTTGCTCGGCTGCACCGGCAACTTCGCTCGCATTAACACTTGCCTGCTCTGCGCCGCTTGCCATGGCATTTATATTAACCGCCATTTCTTCCGTTGTGCTGGCTACCGAATTGCTCTGAAAAACAGTGTCCTCCGCGCTGTGCGCCAAGTTCTTGCTAACAGAAGAAAGCTCTTCGCTGGCACCTGCCACGGTGTCTGAATTCAGGCGAATTTTTTTGACCACGCTCTGCATTTGCTCAAATAAATCGTCAACATTTTCGGCTACAATCCCGATTTCGTCTTTGCGCTTGATGCCAACCCTTGCGCACATATCGCCGGATTTGCCTTTCTTTAAAATTTCCACAACCTGCGACAAAGGCTTGGTTATGGAAAATGTCATGTAAGTACCGAAAATGACCACGAAAATAACCGTGATAACCAGCACGATCACACTGTTTCGCACTGACGAGTTATATACAACGGTAGAATTTTCATTCAAACCCTTAGCAACTTCGCCTCTATACACGATATAGCCTCTATTGAAGTAAACCAGCTCGCCAGCCTTATCTTCAAGTTCCTGCAAAAGAACCGCGCCATCCTCTCCTTTATCCAGAGTTGCGATGAATTTATCGTATATTGCCGAGTATTCATTTGCGCATCTCTTTATATTGGCGATATTTGACAAAGCTCCCTTATCGGAAGTTATATCATCTTCCTCGTCATAGATTTGAAATATGACATTTTTAAGAGAATCCCCCCGCTGTCGGAATTCATGCCGTTTTTTGCTGTCCGGAGCCAGCATTGCTTGATAGGACGTTATTCGCATAAAATTCACAATACGGGCCGATAAAGCCATATTGTTCAGCGACATTACGCCCTTTTCGTAAAGTTCCGTTGTGCCATCATCGACTTCCGCCATTTTGGACAACAAGAACATACATATAAAAATAGCGATTATAGCCATTATCAAATATGAGGCTATAAGTTTGTGACCCATTTTTATATCTTTCACAGATATTCCCCCCCTGTTTTTTTGTTGAAACCTATAATATAATCTCTTTTTTTGAAAAACGTTAGATTTTTTTTATTTTTTTTATTTTCTTCATTTACTATATTTATTTAGTTATGATTGTTGAAGAAGAAATCCCTGACAAAAGCCAGGTAGAGCGTGAACATTTGGGGCGGGTCAAAGAGCATATGCTCTCCGAAGAAGAGGCTTTGAAAGAAGTGCGAACCATTAAAGGCGTAGATAAAAAAAAATATAAAAAGTTTAAAAATGTAAAATACGTTCCTCCTCCAAAAAAAGAATTGTCGGACGAAATGAAACTTAAGTTAACGCGCAGATATCAGGCTTTAAGTGTACTTATAGGGTTTGTCGGCCTTGGCGTGAGTTTTTTTATTATCTATAATCCTATGCTTCATTTATCGGTCTTAGAAAATTTCGTCATAGTTTTGAAGTTCTATAATTCGACGTTGTATTTGTCGATTTTCGAAAATTATCTCATCATAGAAACGAATTTGATATTGCTGGGGTGTGCGTTGGCAGCTACGAGCGTCATGGAGATAATCAACTTTCAACACAAACACGACAAAATCAGCGATAGAATCAGTGCGGGGCAAAGTACCAGAATAAGAACTAAAAAAGCAAGGCACATATATCGTATTTTAATCATGTTTATGCTGGTTGCCGGTGCTGGCATAGTTTTTTTGAATATCTATGATTCTACGCTGCATCTATCGATTTTCGAAAATTTCGTCATATCTTTTAGTATCCATGATTCAATGCTGCATTTGTCGATTTTAAAAAGTATCGTCATCAAAATGAATTTGATATTGCTGGGAGGTGCGCTGGCAGCTACGAGCGTTGGAATCATAGCGACACATTAGGCATGGAAAAATTTTCTATCTTTTACTCATCATCAGAAGGGCAATATGACTTCATCCTCCTCAACTACACAAGAGCCTTTTGGCTTAACGGAAACGCTTCGCAAACAATTGCTCGCTTATTCCACTTCCAGCGAAATCGGGAAAATAACGGCGCAAGCGCAGAGCATTGAAGAACTATTCAACGGACTATGCCTTGGTTTTAGGGACTTGGCCGGGTATGATAGGGTTATGGTTTTGGGGATAGATGATGAGAATTTTTGCCTGAAACCTTTGCATAGCGTGGGTTTTGACAAAGAAAAGCTAAAGGATTTTAGAGCGGAAATAAATTTTATGGCCGGTGAATATGCCGATGCCATTTTTTGCAACAAACACATCTTGGCAGACCCGGTACTGGATTCCGATGACTTCTCAATGCTCGGATGCAAGACCTATATAGTTTTCCCCTTGCTCAAAAGGATAATTGAAGAATGTTGGAAAACCAAAAATTGCCAAAGAACGGACTGCTCATGCTATAATTCGGAGAACTTGTATTGCTGGACCGATTTAAATGCCGGGCTTGCTGTGAATGCCGCTTCGGAAGATGACAGGCGGCGTGAGTGCGTAAAATGCAACCAATTCAAATGCGAGGGGCTGCTTTGGCTGGATTTAACGGATAAGGTTGCGATTACCGGCGAAGATGTCGCAATGATTTACGCCTCGGTTGCGCAAACCGGATTGATAATAGAATCATTCAGAGCATACGATGCTTTAATGAAAGCGAATGAAAAGCTAAACTCAACTTATGATGAATTGCGAAAAGTTCATTCCATGCTAAAAGCGGATTTGCAACAGGCAAACCTGATTCAGCAGCAGCTTTTGCCGAGCAGTTTTCCAAAAGGATTTTTAGATGTATTTGCAGAATATAAAGCTAATTTGGATGTTGGCGGGGATTATTACGATTGCTTTCAATTGAGCAGCGATGTGTTTGGCCTTGTTATTGCCGATGTGTCCGGGCATGGAACGGCGGCGGCTATGCTTATGAGCATGTTCAAAATAATGCTGAAATCCTCGCCTCTAAACGGCGTAAGCCCGGCTTTAACGCTAAAGAACATAAATAAAACCTTGGTAACCGAGGTAGATAGCGGAAAATTCATAACCGTTTTTTATGCAATATGGCACAAAAATACAAGGGAACTCATATACACAAATGCCGGGCACAATCCCATGCCCATTATGAACAAAAAAACCGGCGAAATAGAATTGCTAAAATCATCCGGGCTTTTTATAGGCGTTATGCCGGATATAACGGTGGAAGACAAGGTTTTAAAGCTGGATGGCGAATATCGCCTGAATCTTTACACAGACGGAATAAACGAAGCGATGGATTCAGCGAAGGAACAGTACGGTCATAAACGCATTTACGAATTCATGCGAAACTCCGCAAAGAAAGATTGCAAAGAATTTGTGAAAACTCTTTTGAAAGATGTAGATGATTTTTGCGAAGGAAAAGAACTGGTTGACGACGTCACAATTTTGGTGTGCGATTTATAAGTTACGCCTAAATAAGCAATATTTTAGACAGGGCAAAACCACCTATTAGAATGGAAGTCATGCTGAAAACAACAGTAGCTTTTGTGCTTTTGCCAACACCCTCTGCACCGTTTATTGTGTAATAGCCGAAGTAGCAGGCATAGCTTGAAATAAAAAAGCCGAACAAAGACGCTTTTAGCAAGCCAACCATAAAATCCCAATCCCTATAGCTCAGCCGAACCCCGGAAAAAAACATATGAAAGCTCACATCCTTGTAAAGATAAGCAACTGCAAATCCTCCCAAAAGCCCAACAAAAATACTTAAAATCGTAAGGATAGGGAGCATTATAATCGCTGCGGAAATACGAGGCACTATCAAAAACTTGTACGGATTCATCCCCAGTACATTGTAAGCATCCAACTGTTCTGTCACCGCCATTGTACCAAGCTCCGAACACATCGATGCCCCCACTCGCCCGGCTAAAACCATAGCGGTTAAAATCGGAGCGAGTTCTGTCATAACGGATTTTCCCACAGCCATTCCGACGTATGTAAGGGGTATCATGTCTGCAAATTGATAAGTCAACTGCCAACTCATTATGCTACCGGTGAAAATGGAGGTTGTGGCTACCAGCGGAATGCTGGTTATGCCAATGCGATGCATCTGTTCAACGGTTAAATGATGGCATTGCATTGCAGCAAAAACATTTCTTAGCGATTCCAAAACAAATACAAAGTAGCGAAGTGTCCTCCCGAACCCGCGCTGCACAAATCGGCCAAGCGGCTCCACTATCATTGAATCATTGTTCATGGACTACTTTTTCACTGCCTTCTTAGCATCCTTTGGCGAACCTTTCATTTTATCTTTATAAAGCGAATCATTGCGCAAGTACTTTAAAGCTTCTCCTAATTGAACATCATCTCTCAGCATCCAAGAAATACGGGCTTCTTCTCCTTGGGCCGCAGCTATCAGCTCTCTTTTTATCGCATTCATGCTGTAGTTCTTTATTTCAAGAGTTTGAGACTCGTTCCGTTTTGCGAGCGCTGTGCGCCATTCCGCAAGCACTGCCGTAATTAAGGAATCTTTCAAAATCTTGGAAGTGTCTCCGAGAATAATATTTTGCTCCTTTATCAAAACTTCTTCCAATTCATCTGTTTTTATTTGCGCAGGGCTTTTCATTTTCGCAAAGTTTGTGTCTGCATCGCAAAATGCCTTAAATGCATTGAACAAAGAATCCGGAATTTTCCAAGTGGAGTCTATTTTTGAAGCTGCATCACCAAGCTGAGAACGATATTTAACGGCAAAACGGAAATATAGAGACATTCTCTCCTGAATCTGGGCAATCCATGGAATAGCCTTTGATTCCACGTCAACATCCGGGGTTATGCCACCGCCGCCGTACATTTTTCTGCCGCCGGCTGTATAGAAAACTTGTGTGTCCCGTACGGCTGTGTCTTTTGCAATGGAATCCGCAATATGCGAATCATCGGTTTCTTCCGTAATGCCGGTTGCCGTACGCAGCCCATGCCCTCTTATTCCGTATTCGGGTTTATTGATGCAACGGCCAAACGGCAAGTAATAAAAAGCCGTTGTGAGTTTTAAGGCGCTGCCGTCATAATCCAGCGGAAAAACCGTTTGAACACTTCCTTTGCCGAATGTGGTTTTGCCTACTACTATTGCTCTATCCCAATCCTGCAAGGCACCGGAAACTATTTCCGCTGCGCTTGCTGTTCCTTGATTTACAAGTACTGCAATTTGCGTACCTTCATCTATTATGCCATTTCTTGTAGCATTGAATTCCGATTCCACAGCTTGCCCTTTAGCGCTTACTATACGGTTCCCTTTTTTCAAAAATAATTCGCTTACCTCCTCTGCCTGCTTCAAAAGCCCACCCGGATTGTAGCGTAAATCCAGTACTAATTTCTTCATGCCTTGTTTTTTGAGCTTGTTTATAGCCTCTTCCAATTCGCTTGCGGTTTTTATGCTAAAAGTTGCGAGCTGTATATAACCGATGTCCTTATCCAGCATACCGGCATATGGAACGGCATGCACCACAATTTTTGCTCTGGTGATTGTAACATCAAACGGTGCAACCCCTTCTCGCAGTATTGTAATTGTGACATCGGTTCCCACTTTGCCGCGCAATTTATCAATGACTTCATCTAAAGTCAAATCTTTGGTAGGTTTGCCGTTTACGTGAGTTATTCTATCGCCGGCCATTAAACCGAGGTTATAGGCAGGGGTGCCAAACATCGGAGAAACTACGGTTTTCATATTGTCCCTTATGCCTATTTGTATGCCTATGCCGCCAAACTCGCCTTCTGTTGCAAGTTTCAGGTTATCGCTGGCTTTTGGGTCCAGAACTGCGGTATTAGGGTCTAGCACGGAGCGTATCCCATCCATGGCGGCTTTTGTTATTTCGCTAGGATCTACGGTTTCCACATATTTCAAGTTTATTTCGGAAAGAACCTTGTTCAGGCGCGAAAGTTCTTCGTAAAAATCACTGGAAGCCTTAGCTTCCGCAGACGGCTTCCCGCACGCAGTGAATATGGCAAAGAAAATAAACAGGAACAACAAAGAGAGTTTAACTGATTTCATAGGACATAATATAGTAAGTAGTGAGGCAGATTTCTAAATTAACGCCCATCCATGAACTCCATAACCTATTCTTTTTTAAGACTGTTGCCCAAAAATGCCGTGAGCAGGGCATTGGGGGCTTTTTCCAGAGCGAAAATACCCTTGTTCAGCAGGCTTTTAATGCATTGGTTCGCAAAACACTACAAAATAAATTTGGAGGAAGCCGAAATTCCCGAAAAAGGCTTTGCAAATATTCATGAACTTTTTACAAGAAAATTGAAACACGAAGCGAGGATTATAGAAGATAATGCGGAGATCATTTGCCCTGTGGATGGGGTTTTAACGGCATTTGGAATGTTTGCAAACGAAAATCCCGAATATATGCAAGCAAAGGGAAAATTTTATAGCCTGGAAAGCCTGCTTCGCAGCAAAGAACTCGCTCATAAATTTGCCGACGGAATTTGGGCTACCATATACCTTTCGCCATACAATTACCACCGCATACACTCCCCCGCTTCCGGAAATGTGGTTGCCGCATATTATTGCCCGGGTACGCTTTGGCCGGTAAATACGGGAAGCGTCGAAAAAATAGAAGGGCTTTTTTCGATAAATGAGAGATTGATAACGCAAATCAACACCTACGATGGCGGAGAAATTTTGCTCGTTAAGGTTGGAGCTACGAATGTCGGGCGCATAGCCGTTGATTATAAAAAGGATTGGTTCACAAACTCCATGCCGCCGCCTGCAAGCCGCAAAGCCCTTTTCACAAAGTGGGAAGCGGAACAAACATACCCCTACACAAAGGGGCAAGAAATAGCCCGCTTTGAAATGGGAAGCACGGTAATACTGATTTGCAACAGAGCTGTACTGCAAAGGACAAAATACCTCTTTGCCGAGCTAGAGGGCAAAGAGGTGCTTATGGGGCAAGCTTTGATGGTGTGAACGCTAATTAAGCGTTGGCAAAATATCGGCTGCTCTTTGAAATTCATTGCTGGCGGCACAATGTTCCGTTCCCAGCAATTTTTGCAAATAAGCCTTTTGTTCGCTGACCTTTTTGGCTTCTTCCGCCATGCCGGCCAGCTTAAAATCCACCGAGCAAACTTTTATGCTTTGAGGAAATTTTTCCAAAAGACTTTTAAAAAGAGTTTCGGCATTTCCTCTTTTGCCAGCGTCCAGCATGCACATTCCCATCCAATATAGAGAATTTTCCGCTAACTCGCCGTTTTTCAGCATATCGTAAATCTGCTTGAAACCATTATAGGCTACAGCATATTCACCCTTTAGATAATCCGAACGGGATGCATTGTACAAAGCTTCCATTTCGCTGTTTTTTTCGTTAGCCACGCTTTCGTCACTCACTTTGGAGCCGGTCGCAGATTTTGTGACAGCGCTTTTATTCTGCACTACTCCCAAAATACGCTCTAAGCGAAAACTTACCTCTTCCATACGAGATTCGGATTTATCGTTCTGCTCGTTAATTTTTGAATTAAGCTCGGCAAAATCCGCCTTTAAACGAGAGGCGTTTTTAGCTTGCTCAAATTTCAAAGAATCAACGGCACGCATTAGCGAATCTATGCGATTATTAATGCTTGCCGCAGAACTGTCGGATGCTTCTTTGACTTCTTTTATCATGCGGCTTGAGCAAGAATAAAGCAGCAAACACAGCATAAAGCTAATCAGCAAAAAAAGAGCTTTCATAAAAGCACTCCTACAACTAAAAACTAAAAATAAACAGCTAATTGTTTATTTTAACCCTAAATGCGGCACGGCGGTTTTGCGCATAAGCATCTTCCGAATCACCGGAGGCTTTTGGCTGTTCTTCGCCGTAGCTCACTTTTGTCATGCGGCTGGAAGAAACACCGTAGTTGACTAAGAATTTAACAACAGCATCTGCTCTGCGCATTCCAAGCCCCATATTGTAATTCTCAGTTCCGCGTTCATCCGTGTGGCCTTCCGTTAAAACTGTGAAACGAGTTTCACGTTTTAAAATGTCGCCGACTTCGGTTAAGATGTCTCTAGCCTGTACGGTTAAGGTCGCCTTATCAAACTCAAAATAAACGTCGTCCGACATTATTTTGTTCATGAGTGCTTCCAAACGACGGCGCTCCGCTTCAAGAGGATCCTCTTGCGGCTCCTGCCTTGGAGGCGGAGGCGGAGGCTCAACGCGCTCCACCTCTGGTGGCGGCGCAACCTCTACGGGTTCGGGTTTTTTGGCGCAGGCAAAGAGTGCTATGGTTGCACCGACTGCAAGGATTGGGACTATTGTTTTCATCATTGTACTCCTCTGGTGAGATTAGACCATACGGGCGAGGAATTTTCGCCCGAGTTTGTTATGCGAGTGGCACCACTGCCATCTCGGCGCATAATATAAATTTGCGAACTTCCCGAGCGGTCGCTTGAAAATGCTATGGACATTCCATCCGGCGACCATGTGGGACGTTCGTTATTGCCTTCAAATGTTAATTTTTGAACGTCATCGCCGTCTATGCCGCTCGTGTAAATGTTAAGCTTGCCGCTATCCATGGAACAGTAGGCTATCCGCTCGCCGTCCGGAGACCAAACGGCGCTTTCGTTGTATTTGCCGAAAAAGGAAACGCGTTGAACATCGCTGCCGTCCCTCAGGGCCATGTATATTTGCGGTTGCCCGCCTTTGTCGCTCGAAAACAGGAATGCCGTTCCGTATGGGCTCCAAGAAGGGCTTACTTCTATATTGGTTGTGTAAATCAAGCGGGCTGCGCTTCCTGTTTCCGGGTTGCCCTGCCATATATCAGCACCGCTTTGGCCTATAGTTGAAAAGAGCAATGTTCCATCTCTTGGATTTACTGACGGGCCAAACGCTTGATCTATTTGAGGGAAAAGCAATTTGTCAATTGAGCCGGCCAAATTTCTTTCAAATATCTGGGGTTTGCCGTTCCTCAGGCTCGTGAAATATATTTTTGTGTTGTTTATGCTCCATGCGGGCAGGAAATTTACGCTGCTGTGCGTGGTTATCTGTTTTCTGCGAAAGCCATCGTAGTCGGCTACCACAACTTGCTTTTTGCCGTCTATTTTGCGAACCCAAGCCATTTGCGTAGAAGCAAAGCCTTGAACGCCCCAAAGCTGATATACCACGTTGTCTGCGCATTTGTGAAGTGATATGCGAACTTGTTCCAGGGAGCTTATATAGACGAATCCCTTTACCATTTCTTTGGAAGTTGTTGCGTATAAATTGCATTCCAGCTTTGCCTGCCCATCGCTCATGGAAAGCGCGCCCGTTACATAGTGCTTTGCCATAGCACGCGAAAGAGTGAGCAAATTATAGTGTTCCAGTTCAATTGCGGAAAAACGCCCGCTTAAGTTAAAGTCCCGGGCTAGAGTTTTTTGAGGCAATTCTTCCAATTTGCCCCAGTCATTTTGGTCAAGTTCAAAATTAATAACCCCAATGGGCAAGGTCTTGTCCGTTGAAACCGCTATGTCCATAGTAATAGTATCTTGTTGCGCATAGAGGCATGCGTACAGGAATAAAGATACGAAAATAAGGAATTTCATCGGGGGATAATATAGAAAATTCTAAATTGCCCCCATGCGATTAGGCGTAGCTGTGTTTCTCATCCTTGCCTTTGCCATTCATGGCGCAGAAACTTCTATTTCTCGCTATGCCCGCCAGGAACACGGCATACTGTCAAAAGAATACGATTTTGAAGGCGGCAGAGCTTACTGGCAAAGCGGGATTTCCGTTTTGGGCCTGCCGGATGCCGGGGCGGATATTATGGGATTTTCGGAACCGGCAAAAAGGCTGCCGCTGGGATTCTCAGGGCTTTATGCGCCGCCGCCTGTTTTTGAACGCTATGGACTATCTTTGAATGCGAGCAATGGAAACTTGGTTTTCAAGGAAAACTACAACCCCATAGACACGCCGATGACAAATCTTTTGTGGGAGCGCTATGGGTTGGAAGGCAATGCTTTTACCTTGAATTTCAAAAGGCAGCTTTTAGACTCTGTAGTTTTTTCCTTAGGTCTTGCTTCGCACTCGGTCCCGAAAGGCGATTATTTTGTTTATCAGGATATTGTCAATCAACTCTATACCGGAACACTGAAAAGAGATTCCAGCAATATACCGCTGAACGGCAGAAATCTGGCTTATAACTCCATACACTTTGTCCCGACTGTTACCTGGATTTTTCCAAATTCAAGCATAACGGCGCAGATGAGCTACTTATCTTTAGACAACGAAGACGCAACCCGAAATTTCTTTTCAAAAAACGATATTGACTATTCAATAAAACTTCTGCAAGAGCCATATAATATTAAAAGCAGCGCAAATTTTTACAGGTTGCTCTGGAACTACCGTTTTTTACCTAAGTGGGAACTCAGTTTATCTCACCGTTTGGCGGATCAGGAATTTAAATTCTCAAAGCTTGATTCCGTAAGTATTTATTTTCCGCCGGAGGTTTCGGAAAAATACACCTCTCAAAGCGGCGAGAGCAAAATTTCGCATAAAAGTTTCTTGAACCCTTATATAGGCGTCCGCTATGAATATTTGAGAGGCAAGGATTATCTGTTGAAAGACAATGATTCTCTGTTGGAGGAGGAGCCTTTACCTATGGATTCCGCTCGGAAACCGGCTCCTCCGTTATATCAGGATAGGCAATTGGTTTTGCTGGGTATAAATGATACCTTGTGGAGATTTGCATTTAGGGGCCAGTCCGGTTTGCAAAGGAATGCCTCAGCCGAAGACTCTGTGGATTTTGCGCCCGCGCTTCATTTGGGATTAACCCTGTTTTTGCCTTGGCATTTGCAATTGAACAGCGATTATCAAAAAGATACGCGCTTCCCGGATATGCACGAGACCCACATTTTGCGAGTCGGCAGAATCACTTTTCCAAACGAAGAATTAAAAGCAGAGAAAAGACAAAGATGGGAAACGAATTTAACATATAAATTAAGCAAGCATTTCTTCTATTCGACCGGGTTTCGCTATGAAAAAAGCAAAGATGCCATTATGCCGTATTGGGCTATTCCAAGGCCGGAAATTCCGGAGTCTATTCCCGCAGACTCCGCATTTCAGTGGGTAAATTATGGAACAGTTGTGAATAACGAACTTTTTTGGCTGTTAGGTTTTGAGCTTGGCAACTGGCGTTTTTATGCCGAGCGGGGGAAAAGCATTTTACGCACAAAAATGATAAATACTCCTTCCCGCTACTACAAAGGCACAATTTACTGGAGCAACCGTTTTGTGGAAGACCGCTTGAAAGTTTCCGTGCAGTTTGATGCGGATTGGTTCGGCGAAAGATGGGATTACGGGTTGGATAACGATAGCTTGGCCCGCCCGATTCTTTTGAAAAAATATCTTTCGCTTAATTTCAAAAGCGCTATGCAAATACAGAGTTTTACTCTTTATGCAAAAATTGACAATATGAATCACAGTCTAATGGAACCGGAAGCTGGTTATGCCACCCCCGGTATAAGGTTTGCGTATGGGATTGAATGGACGCTGGATGACTAAGCTTTCACCATTAATTTTGCTTTCCTATTTTGCCATTTATGCGCAGAATGATGATTTATTTGAATTTAAGAGATTTATTATTTTGCCCGTTGGCGCATATTCGGAAGAAACGGGAATTATCTTGGGAGCAGGCGCATTGATTTTTATTGAGCCTCCTGCGGAAGATGGTTCCAAGGCCGGCAGCAATAATTCTTCGGTGATTATGACATCGTTTAAAAAACAGGCGACATTCATAAATAAATATATTTATGAGCCTGTGAACGGGCATTGGAATTTTGTGTTGTATTCATACTTTTCAAGTTGGCCCACGCAGTATTTTGGAAGAGGCAATGATTGGGATGAAAACGTATATGATGTTTATACATCCAAAAATATCCGTTTGCCGCTCACTCTGGGAACGGATTTGCTTTTGCCGCAGTCATGGCGGGGCAGATTCAATTACGGAATAGAATTTGATGCCGAATATATTACTTTTGATTATGGTGAAGGTGAAAACACGGATTTAAAAAATTACAAGGATTTGAAAAACTCCGGAAGGCTGGGAGTGGGTTATAATTTAACATATAACAGCAGCGAGAGAAACGACTGGCCCCGCAAAGGCAGTTTTGTTCAGTTGAGGCACATATTTTTTAATGCGAAAAACAATAATTTAAACGACAGGGAATCTTTCATTTGGAAAAACATAGATACCAGAATGTATATCCCTCTGTATTTTTTGCCGGAGGGTGTTTTAGCCCTTGGTTCTTATCTGGAAGATTTTGACGGCAATGTTCCTTTTGACCGCTTTGCCCAGCCGGACGGGGTAGGTCAGCTCCGAGGTTTGAAAAAAGGATTTTTGTCGGATAAAACTCTTTGGGTTCTGCAATCCGAATTGCGCACTCATCTTTTTTGGCGTTGCAAAGGAACTCTGTTTTATGAAGCTGCCAAGGTAGGAGACGGAATTACAGACCTTAACAACAATAAATGGCACTATGCTATTGGCATAGGCGGCAGGTTTATGGTGAATAAAGAGAGCAAAACTCATATTCGCGGAGACTTGAGTTTGGTGGACAGAAAGTACTTGGGAATGGCGATTAAGATAAATGAGGCGTTTTAATTCACTCCCACTTGAGCCAGCCTTTTCTCCACGAATAAGCAAGCCCCGCTACCAGCACGGCAAAGAAAATCCCCAAATCCACAAATGCAAACCACAGGGGAATACCCAGAGTTCCGTCAACAATGTCCTTCCAATGCACTAATATTGGAAAAAGGAATAGAGCCTCCACGTCAAACACCAGGAATATAAGAGCGAAAACCACATAGCCCACCTTGAACTGCACTCTGGCATTGCCAAAGGTTTCCATTCCGCACTCGTACGCCTCAAATTTATGCTTTCCGTCTTTTGAAGGAAAACCCAGCACTTTACCGACTATTATGGCCGAACCGGCAATAAAAGCACCCAAAAACAGGAAAATGAGAAGAATCCAATAGCCGTTATCCATAGGGTGAATGATGGGATTTGAACCCACGACAACTGGAATCACAATCCAGTACTCTAACCAACTGAGCTACACTCACCGTGAAGGTGTAAATATAGAAAACTTCTATCTGATAAAATCCGTTCTTTGCATCTTTTCTGCTTCCGGAATTTTATATATTTGTAAGGTATGATTGACAGGAAAGTCTGAAGCATAAATACGAAAAACCGCCTCATAAACCGCATTTTACATATCAAAAACGCAGTGATTTACTGCAAAAACCATATTTAAGCCAAAAAATTTGCTATATTATGCTTATGAAAAGGACTCTTTTAAGCAAGCTCGTGGAATGGAAAAACAGCAATTCCAGAAAACCCTTAATCATAAAAGGGGTAAGGCAATGCGGGAAAACCTATTTGCTGAAAGAATTCGGCAAAAATTATTATGAGGATTTTGTCTGTTTCAACTTTGAGGGCAACAGCCTTTTGCAAAACATCTTTGAAAAGGATTTGAATACGGAACGGATAATAACCGAGTTGTCTGTAATCAGAAGGAAACCGATTTTGCCACAGAAAACATTGATAATCTTTGACGAGATCCAGTTTTGCAACAGTGCTTTGACCTCGCTAAAATATTTTTGCGAAAATGCGCCGGAGTACCATATCGCAGCCGCCGGTTCTCTGCTTGGAATCGCACTTTCCAAACCGCTCTCCTTTCCTGTTGGCAAAGTGGATTTTCACACGCTTTATCCTCTGAATTTTTACGAATTTTTGCTTGCAAACGGCGAGGATTTACTATGCGAGCAACTGGAAAATTTGCCGGCAGCCAAGCCCGTTCCTGCTGCTTTTGCGGAAAAGCTGGAGGAGCATTTGAAAAGCTATTATATATGCGGCGGAATGCCGGAGGCGGTAGATAACTGGGTTGCGGAAAAAAACATTGAAAAACTGGATATTATTCTGCAAAAAATTTTAGACAGCTATGAATTGGATTTTGCAAAACACGCACCCGCAAAAGAGTTCCCGAAGCTCTCTGCAATTTGGCATTCTGTTCCTGCGCAACTAGCCAGAGAAAACGGGAAGTTTATTTTTAGCCACGTTAAAAAAAGTTTGAGGGCAAAGGATTTGGAAGATGCTTTGGAGTGGTTGTTAAGCGCAGGAATGGTTTATAAGGTAGCCAAAATAGAAAAGCCTTTTATGCCTATGTCATCTTATGCGGACTTTTCATATTTTAAGCTTTACATGTCGGATATCGGATTGCTCCGTAGGATGGCGAAATTGCCGGCGATGGCATTTTTGGAAAGCAGCGATATTTTTAAGGAGTTTAAGGGAGCGGTCACGGAAAATTTTGTCCTTTGCGAATTGGTGAATAAGAGCGGTGAAGTTCCTTATTACTGGAAATCAGGAAATACGGCGGAGGTGGATTTTATTGTTCAAAGCGGAATGGATATTGTGCCTATTGAGGTGAAGTCGTCCGATAATGCAAGAGCACGCTCGCTTGCGGAATATTCAAAAAAGTATTCGCCGAATAGGACTGTAATTGCATCGTTAAAAAATGCGGGCGGGAATTATGTTCCGTTGTATTTGTTGTGGAATTCTTCTATCTGATAAAATCCGTTCTTTGTGTATCTTCTGCTTTTGGAATTTTAATGCCGGCTTTTTTGCCTGCTTTAATGCATTTCAAAAGCCACGCCATATTAGCCCCCAAGCGGCGCATAGTTTGCATTCCTTCCAAATCCTGTTTAACCTGTTCCGGGGTTGAGCCGTGAACCATATTCCAATACTGCGAAGAAACCACAGGCATATTGCTTATTGTGAAATACTTATTCAACTGGTCAAATGCGGCGGTA
>LIUG01000038.1:6533-7566 GCA_001462245.1 Candidatus Fibrimonas termitidis | reverse complement strand
TATCAAGGTTGTGCCAAAAATAAATGTAAAAACATGAACTTCCCTAAAAACCAAAAATACCGCAGTTGTTGCCAGCACCAAAGATATTGAAACATCCAGAATTGAAAAAATGATGGGAATGGGCGAACGAAAAATAATAAAAAAAAGCAAGAGTATAAAAAACAGCGTAATAGTACTAAGAATAGTGATTTCTTTTTGCGCGCTGGAAGCACTTTCGTAACTGTGAAAAGGAATTCCGGAAAAATACAATTCCAACTCCGGCTCGGTTTCTTTAATCAATGTTGCGGCGTTATTAATTTCACCAATGATATTGTTTTTAATGTTAATAACAGAAACCGCCTGAGGAGAAAGTGTCATTCGAAGGATAACATACCAAATTCCATCCTTTTGGACTGATAGAACATCTTCTTTAATGTCCATGTTCCCGCTTGCAAGCAAAGACGATGTAAGAAATTCCTTCATTCGTCTTTCTGTAAGAAGAAAAGGATCTTTGTCAACATTATCAAGTGGAATATAGTTAAATGCTCCATAAACCGAAGCCAAAGCATCCTTTGCGATTTCCCCGGCATTCCCCGATTCCAGCAATTCAACGGTGTCTTTTCCGGCAATAACAAAACGGTATTTGTGGAAATATTCGGCAAATTCCGCGATAGCCTTGGAATCAAAAAAAAGAGAGGCGCTGTCAACTCCGGCAGCATTTTTGAATTCGTTATAAAAAGAAACAGCCGTACTCTTGGCTTTTTCAAAAACGGGAGAGGCAAAAAAGACAACTATTTCACGACCGCTTCTTTCTGTTAGAATGTTATCCGCCTCAGCAAACTTTGACAGGCCTGTCTGCGGAAGCAAACCCAAAAGCTGGATGTTTAAACGAAGCGGGGGCGCAAAAAACAACGATAGACCCAGCAGCGCAGGGATGCCCAAATGCACAATAAACCAAAGCTTAAGGAAGAAGTCATGCTTCCTTTGAAGCATTAAATTATGGAATTGAGAAAAAAGCTTTTTCATGATTATTAAGCTCCGCCGGATAACTGTG
>LIUG01000038.1:5936-6337 GCA_001462245.1 Candidatus Fibrimonas termitidis | reverse complement strand
AATATACGGATAGACCGTATTGCGGAATCACCGCTTATTGTTATCCTTGTGGCAAAGGAAGCAATAACGCTGTCCCGTGGCAAAAGCCCCATATTCCAATTGGAAGCACTGCCTGAAAAGTAAACTTCAAAGTTTTCCAAAAGCCCCTGGCTCTGACCGGAAAATACCGCGCTTATAACATCGGCCATCTGTCTAAAGGTTTCGTTTCCTTGAGCGCTTAAAACAGATTTTTGCCCGTCCGGTCTTGACTGCACAATAAAATCCTTTCCCAGGATCATTGTAGAGGGAAAAGGCCGCAAGGTTTCCCAAACCATACCTTGTCCTGCTGTAATTATAAAATTACCGGAAGACGCAAGCGATCTATTAAGGCGGTCCAGGTATTTTTCCTGTACAAAATTTCC
>LIUG01000038.1:1549-5805 GCA_001462245.1 Candidatus Fibrimonas termitidis | reverse complement strand
CAATGGGTTTTTCTGCAAGCTTTGTACAGATTGCATTGAATGTAATCTTAGTCTGTGTCGTCAGCGGATGACGGAAAACATCTTCATCTGCCCATACCGAAGAAACTACAAAAAACAAGCATAGAAACAATTTCTTGCTATTTTTATTTATAGTCATTTTTGCCATGAAAATCTCCTTCCAGAGTATAAGTGTATCCTCGCAAATGATTTTCCAGTCTAACTGTAGTCTCCGTTTTTATTATCTCGATTATAACTTTATTTCCGCTTAAAATACGACGGCCGCCGTCCTCTATTTTCAAAACAAGACCGCTGTCTTTCAGTGAATTGTCCAGCAGAAATGGATCATAGAAGCAAAGTTGAAAATCAGCTATAACATATTCCGGTTTAAAAGCCCTCATAACAGATTTTGGAAAAACACTCGATGAGAAATGGACCGCGCCATCCTTGTAGGAAAGATCCCCTATGCTTGCGCCCATTTCACTAAAAAAGGTCATCTCTATTGCATTTTCATCCGCCTTTACCCAGGCATTAAAAAAATAACTCTGACGTCTGAATTCGGCAGATATATACTGGGCCATATCCATGGCTTGCTCAATTCCTCCCGGGTGTAGCAGGATAAATTTTGAGTTGTCTGTCAGATATGTATGGGGTCGCTCTTCTCTGGCAGTGGATACACATGAAAGAATGCAGGCAAAACACACCGGGAAAAAGAAAAGGAATTTCACAACACGCATAGGTCTTTATTTTATACAGGATTGTCATCTTTGTCAATGGTATAATTTACTTTAATAACTAATTTTAACCCCAGTAGAGGGTATGGGGATAGGCATCGCGTAGAATGCGGACATACTGCCTGTTTCTACTTTGCCGGTGTACTGGTTGTAGCTGGTATTTCCTTTAGCGCTTAAGAAGCCCAGTATGTTTTCTATCGCCGTATACACTTCATAGAGAACTTTGCCGNNTTTGTTGTTGCCAAAAATCGAGAATTTGACATCCCAGGAAAACGACGGCGTAGTGCGGTTGTTTTCGTCCCGCACGGAAGGCCAGACAAACAATTCAATAAATTCTTTTTTTTCAGTTACATAAACCGGGTAGCTTTGCGGGCCATCGCCAATAAGCCGCAAAAGCTGAACGCCCGAGGCAAAGCCAAAACGGGAATAGATATTTATTTTTTGAACCGGCCTGACATTGAGGACAAAGTTGAGGTTGTGAAAGCGGTGGTATGACGGAAAATACCAGTCATTGCCCGTGTCGGTGTTTCCCGCGTCCGGGTCGCGGTTCTTCGTCCAGTTGAAGGAGTAGGATAACCACCCGTCCCAGTAGCGGGACTGTATTTTTTGCAGCAGGAAGTCAATACCCCAGGATTTGCCCTCGCCGTTTAATTTGTGCTGTATATCCAAATGGTCAAGGCCGATTCTTTCTGGAACATACATACGGTCAAATATGTATTTATAGTAGCCCTCGATATTTAAGACAAGACAGTCGAATAATTCCAGTTTGGCTCCCAGAATGGAAGTCCATGACCGATTTGGCTTAAATTCAGTTATTTTGTATTGTTCCTGCACTTCAAAAACACTGTTATTCATTGACGCAAACAACCCGGTTCCAGCGCTAAGATCAAACGACTGCACAAAGCTTCGGTTTTTGAAGACATTGAAATCCAGATTGAGCCGGGGATTAAGGGTAGGCTGTGACTGGATATTGAATCCCTCGCCTGTCAGATAGTAATGATCAAGGCGCAGACCAAGTTCCGTTTTGAACCTGTTGCCCGGCGTGTAATACTCGACAAGACCGTAAGCGGAAGTGGTGAATAAATCATTTTTGACGCTGAGGTCGTATCTTCGCGGCACACTGACGATCAAAAACGGACGAAGATAATCCTGCTTTAAAGGATCGGTTATGCCCATTTCGGCAAACAACGCGTCTTGCTCTGCGGGCGTAAAATCAGCGAACCATTTTTCATTGGTCATCATCTGATTGTCGCGGATATTATACCGCGTAAACATTTCCTGCACACCCGTGGCAACAAGAAACCCTTTTCCCAATTCCCAGTCATAGTCAATGCGCCCCTGCGCGTTAACGATAGAACTGTCTTGTTTTGCCCGCATTGCGGTATCAAAGTTATAGGGATCGGAAATCTTGCCACTTGCGCTTATCAAGGGGTAATATGGGGCCTCGTAGAATTTGCTGGTAAGGGACTTATTGAAAACATTGTACTGTATATCCCCGTCAAACTTCGCCTGTTCGTAGCCGGTTCCGGCGGTGAATTTTAACAGCATATCGTTGCGGGGATTCCATAAAAGAGAACTGGTGATAAACCCCTGATAATTTGCCCAAACATAATTCATGATCGTATCGCTGTTAAGCTCGCTGGCATGGCTGGTATTATTGTATTCTAAGCCAACGCCATCCATACCCCAAAAACCTGTGGCCTTGAATTCCAGATCATCGGCAAAGCGGTAATAGCCCGTAATGGTTGTGCTTCTGATGTATGGAGCGGTCCGTATCGCGTTTACCATTCCAATCACTTCCCGAAGCACCCCATTGCCGGTGTCGATATCCTTTGTCAATAACTGAGCCAGCCAGACAATTGGGTCTTGGTAAGTGGTGCGTCCCATGAACAGTACGCCCCCCTTGCCCGCAAGGGGGAGGGAAAAGTTGACATTGGCGGTGCTGAGGTTGACGCCCATCTCGAATTGGGTTTCGGTAAGGGAGGGTTCTTTGGTCGTTACATCCATCAGGCCGGAAATGGAGTGCCCATAGCGGCTGGAAAAAACCCCGTGGGAAAGCTGCACGCTCTCGACCATGCGGGGGTCGAAAATGGAAAAACCACCACCCCAGTGGTAGGGGTTTAAAAGGTAAAAACCGTCCAGTGACGTACGCATATCCCCCGGATCGCCACCGCGTATGCTTGGCGCGGCATCGAAAAATCCCGCATAGTTCACACCGGGCAGCAGTTTGACGGAATTCATCACGTCTTCAACGATCCCGATTTCGGCGGTTTGGGTAATGTCCCGTCCGGAAAGGGCGACGCTGCGCCCGGTTTGCGTTTCGCCACTCCCGGGCCGCGCCGCCTCGACTACCAATTCCCGCCCCTCCATAATGCCCGTAAGCCGCAGTTTCAGCGTAAATGCGTTATCGGAAACGGTGACGACCATCCTGCCGTTTTCATAGCCCGGGTAGGCGGCCAGTACTACTGCCTGCCGCTCGTCCGGAACCGAAACCAGCGCCTTGCCGTCTTTGTCGCAGACATACTGCGCCCCATCCGGTGCGCGTATAACTGCTCCCTCCAGGGGAAGCCCTAAATCGGCATCGACAACGGTTATTTCAACATCACGCGCAAAAAGGGGGGGAAAGGTGAAAAGAGAGAACATTATGAATAGTACGATTTTGGGGCGCAATTATAACCTCTTACATAATATCAGGATACAGATTGCCACAGAATCCATTGAAAGTAAAGGGGCGTTGACAAATATGACAATCCTATATAAAATCATCCTCAAGAATTAACCATAATTGACATCGGGATAAAAATGATCGAAAAAACAATTCATTATGTTTGGCTTGGGAACAGGGAAATTCCTGAGAATTTTTCTGCTTTTATACGCGGCTGGGAGCAGTTCAACCCTGATTGGACAATCACTAAATGGAACGAAGAAAACTTTGATTGTGAGGGTAACTCTTGGGTAAAAGCCGCAATTGATCAGAAGAATTGGCCGCTTGCCGCCGACGTTATCCGAAGCTATGTTCTTCTAAACTACGGCGGCGTTTATCTTGATACCGACATCGAGCTTTTCAAGCCGCTTGACAAGTTAGCCTCCGAAAACGATTTTTTTATCGGGTATGAAACGGATTTATGGTTTGGCTGTGCTGTCTTGGGCGCGAAAAAGGGGCACAGAATAATGCGCGAAGTATACGAAAGGTATCTTACACCCTGCGCAGAACTTAACGCCAGCTCAAATATGCTATGTGTTCTGAATTTTAGCGCCTCAATCAAAAGGCTTTATAACCTAAAATTAGACGGAAAAACAAAAAAAATTGAGGACAATGCGCTGCTTCTTTCGACAGATTACTTCTTCCCCAAAAATTATATTACCCACAGAACAAAAATTTCTGAAAATACAGTAGCGATGCACCATTATTTTTCAACATGGCACTCTATCGGAAAGCGGATTGGAAGAGGAATAGCCAAAGGCTTGCTGCTAATTCTTGGGAAACGCCTTTTTGGCTGCTTTGAAAGAATAGCAAGGTTAAAC
>LIUG01000038.1:815-1430 GCA_001462245.1 Candidatus Fibrimonas termitidis | reverse complement strand
AACATGCTTGGAAAGCTTGATAGAGAATACAAAAAAAGGAAGAGGTCCAGTGGCTGAAAAATGAACCGTGAAAATATTATAGACAGTGAATTGCTGAGTAAAATGCTGGTTAGCGGTTTTACTAATCTTTCGCACAACATAGACTACTTGAACGAAATAAATATTTTTCCCGTTTCCGACGGCGACACGGGCACAAACATGAAAAATACATTCGGCGGAGGAATTGCCGCTCTTGCTGAAGCTAGAGCAACACTCAGAGCCGAGCCTTCTTTTTCCGGTACTTTTTCTTCGTTTGTAAAGGGTATGCTGATTAGCTCGCGGGGGAACTCAGGCTTTATTCTGTCGCAATATTTTTTGGGAATTCATGAATATACGAATGGAAAAGATATTGTTTCAGCCGCCGACCTAAGTTCTGCCTTGCCGCACGCTTATCAAAAGGCTTACGGGGCGATGCTCAAGCCCGTTGAGGGTACTATGCTTACGGTAATGCAAGAGGGAATTAAAAGAACGCTCCCAAGGATTAACGACAAAACGTCTATAACAGAGTTTTTTGATATTTTGGCCGGCGAAATGTTCATTTGCGTGCAGGAGACGCTTAATCAAATGGACATGCTT
>LIUG01000038.1:0-605 GCA_001462245.1 Candidatus Fibrimonas termitidis | reverse complement strand
GAAGCGGGCGCTTCACGATGATGTGCAGTATTTTGATTGCGGGTTAAGCAGTCTTCCCGAACGCAGAAAAGTCTTTGTTAAAAGCGTTTCTTTTTTCCGCTATTGCACCGAATTTACCCTAAGGCTCCACGAGGTAAGAAGCAAGGATTACTTTGTCAGCTTGCTTACAACAAGAGGAGATTCGATTGCTGTTTCGGCAGAAGAAAGCACTCTAAAGGTGCATATACATACCAATGAGCCGCAGGACCTAATGGACGAGTTTTCCAAATACGGCGTTTTTGCCGTCAAGAAGGTTGACGACCTCTTCCAGACACAGGAATTTGAAGGACTGAAACTTAGAAAGCACAAAGGTTTTGTGATTGTCGCGTTTACTGACGGCGACGGCAGCGCGGCGGCCCTAGAGCAGTTAGGCGCTGATGTTGCTTTTAGTGTTCCTTTCGGTCATTATCCTGCCGAAAAAGGCTTAAAGGAACTGCTTGACGAGTTCTTAAAGGAAAACCTTATAGTTTTTCCTGACAGCAAAGAAACGTACGAAAAACTCAAAAAAATTCAGCGAATTTCAAATCTTAAAAATCTTTATGTTGCAGATTCAGACAACTTGTCAA
>LIUG01000037.1:2842-3010 GCA_001462245.1 Candidatus Fibrimonas termitidis | reverse complement strand
CGCAATCTGCGCCGGATTCGGAATGGTCTTTAGCCCCCTGATCGGAAAAATCATCGACAAGGTTGGATACAAGGCAGTCATGGTGGGGGACACCCTCATCCTTATTGTAGTCTGCCTGTTGTACGGTTTTTCGCACAGGGTATTCCCCGTCAATATTGCCTTTATCGT
>LIUG01000037.1:297-2662 GCA_001462245.1 Candidatus Fibrimonas termitidis | reverse complement strand
CTGGACTCGATAATCTCAATCGCCAGCATGGCGAGCAATGTTTACGTTAAACGCATTTCGTCAAATCAGGAAGAATTTACCGCTACCATGTCCACCGGCATTTCGGTGAATCATGTAATCAGCATTTTAATCGCCCTGTTGGGCGGCTTGATTTGGGAAGTTACAGGCATCGAGGTTCTCTTTTCACTTTCGGCTTTCCTTGGTTTGCTAAACAGCATCTACGCGGCAACCATCAAAAAGGACGAGGAATGTCCATGAAATCAACAACCCCGGCTACTACTTTAGTGGTATAACCGTATCGACAAACCGCGCATGGGTAATTTCAACATCACCTGGTACGGTAACATTAAACCGGAATCTGCTTTTCCCAAACGGGATTATTGTATTGGAGTATTGAACTGAGTCCTCGCGTGTCCATGAATCCTCTTCGTCATCTGTTTGTTTTGTTGTTTGTGATTTCCTTATTGTTGTATAAAACAGAGGCAATGTGTATACAAAATCATCCTTATCGCAAACAAGCAGATAATGATTCCCTATAAGATCGTCCAGATACAATTTTACTTCCGTTGGACTCGTATTATCAAAGATAAGCTCAATATCATATACCCTTGATTCATTTTGAAGCTCATAATCCATGGAAGAAAAAGAGATGTGCAGATTTTGCAGTTGCTGTAATCTGTTTTTATCCCAATTTTTTTCAAACCCCTGAAAAGTCAATGCAAATCCCCTGCCCACCATTTCTGCGGATTTATCCAGCAATCCTTCTCTGTTTTTATACACATAGTTCACTATTAAAACGGTATCAACACCTATTAGTACTACCCAGGCAATCGCTAAAGGAATTAAAACTTTTAGACTTTTCTTTTTTCCATCATCATTTTTTCTGGCCACATTGTACAAAAAAACTACAAAAGCGGGCAACACTATACAAAAAAGTATGCCTGTCACAACCGCAATAATAACAATAGCTAAAAACATAATTTACCCCCTGCTTTGCTAATAGTTTACTAGTTATAGCACATTGTATACTTTATGGCAACACGATAGGCGGCGGATTACCACTAATCTTTCCGGGAGTCCTGCCACCTGCAAACATTATGTATCTGCTCTTTGCCGGGAAGCCGATAAATATCAAAATCCTTGTCCAAGCTGATGATTTCACGGATACCGGTTTTTTCCGCAACAATGACCAGCGTAGCATCGGCAAAATCCATAGGAATATCCGAATACTTTCCGGTTAATTCAACAATCCGGGGCATATCATTTTGATTGATGTCGCCGATAATTACCCCCTTGCACATAACCCACTCATAAAAATCCCGTTGGGCATTAACATTGAAATCCAGCATGTGGCAAACCTCGGTAAATACCGCAATCGTACTTACAAACCGGTATGGGTTAGCTTTAAGGAAGGCCCGTATTTTGCGATGATGCCTTTCGCTGGAATCAAAAAGAGCGATAAGAGGGCCTGCGTCAATAAGGATTGAATTCAACATTTGGCCATCCTGTCCGAAAGTTTCTGTTTAATTCGCTGTTTGTAACTTGTAGCTCGGTCACTTTCGCCCGAACCATATTTGCCAAAAACGGGCTCGCCCAGAGTAAAAGAATCTATCTCATTTTCTTCCTGTTTATAGTACATTTCCAATGACTCAATGATGATGTCAGACTTGGTTTTGTTCTTAATCCTGGAGAGGGCCAATAATTTACTCCTGGTATCGACGGGGAGTCTTGCCGTGGTAATTACTTCGTTTGTATTGATGGATGTTTTCATATTACAAAGTGTAATACACAAAGAAAAGTCTGTCAAGCCACTTTTGCTTTTTAAAGAAAAATATGATAATTTCAGGAGATACAATGATTACTTCAAAAAAACTAAGTCCTGAACGGCTAAAGGAAATAAAAGATTTTCCTGTTACCTACGATAAGGACGCTCCCAAATTAACCGCCGATCAAATTGCCCGCATGAAGCCGACCCATCCGCAATACTCGGAGTTTAGCTCATGCCTCCCTTCAGTCGGCGAGTGCAAGGAAATTATAGTACTTGACGTCGCTTCGCGATATTGTAAAAGCTAGAAGCGGCTTGTACATGGACACCCAGCTATTGCGCGAATCAATTCGTAATGTTGCCGAGATACATTTTTCCCGGTCCGGCGGCCCCGGGGGGCAAAATGTCAACAAGGTGAATACCAAGGCAACCCTAAAGCTGAACCTGGCGGATTTGGCCGGCCTTTCCGAAGCGGAGCATAACCGGCTGCGGGAAGTGCTGGCATCTGGCTCAAGTTACGGCACAAAAGCCGGGGAGCTAATACTCAGTTCCAGCGAGGAGCGTTCCCAGCGGGTAAATCTGGAGCGGGCCTACGCCAGG
>LIUG01000037.1:0-152 GCA_001462245.1 Candidatus Fibrimonas termitidis | reverse complement strand
GGAGCGGGCCTACGCCAGGGCGGAAGCGCTTATTACCGCGGCCGCCCGCCTTCCCAAAAAGCGCCGCCCAACCAAACCGTCCGCCGTCTCCAAAGAAAACCGCCTTAGGGCCAAACGCCTTCGCAGCGAGAAAAAGGCCGGGCGGCGCTCTG
>LIUG01000036.1:30919-31248 GCA_001462245.1 Candidatus Fibrimonas termitidis | reverse complement strand
TATTTCCGGGCGGTCAAGAGTGTCAAGAATAGGGTTGTCATATTCGTCTATTATTATGGCGACTTTGCCTTTGCTTGTATGCAAGGCTTTTAAGAGTTCTTTAAATTTTCCGGGGATAAAATCGTCCGACAAGCTAACGCTGTATTTCTTCGCATGAGAATCCAAACATCCGTTTATCAAGCTAATAAGCCTTTCTTTCCCTGCTGAAAAATTTTCTGCGCTCATATCAAAATGCACCACAGGGTATTCCTTCCATTCCCAAGGTAGGGCTTCTATTGCAAGCCCCTTGAATAAATTTTTTTTGTTTTCGAAAATCGCTTTTAGCGTTG
>LIUG01000036.1:25934-30719 GCA_001462245.1 Candidatus Fibrimonas termitidis | reverse complement strand
GTTGTAGTTTGAAATCATTTTGTATATATATGCGGTTTTGTCCACATACACAGCGAAGTCGTTGCGTATTTTTGCAAAGTCTTGCACACCAGAGAGAGGGAGTTTGCGGAGCATTGCAGGTAAAATAGAAAATTTGTATGAATATATTGGCGTGTGTTGGGTCTATGTAGCTGATGTAGTGGGCGTAGAGCGTGCCCGGAACTGCGGCGAGCATTGCGCTGGCGGTGAAGGCGATTACTTTGGTCAGAGAGATGATTGGTTTTGTAAAATCGGCTGTCCGGTAAAAACAGACTTTCTAGAAGCCATTTTTTACACAAATCACAAAACTTTTATCGGACAACAGTGCTGGTTGACATACTATACGTTCCGAATAATTTTCCAGAAAATTCAATGTAATCAATTAAAATCATCTTAATGAATCTATAGGCTCTGTTTGAATTACTCCATTGTCTATCAATAAATTTTGTGATTGCATATTATGTGCATTGCTATTGACTGATTGTGATTTGTTGTTTCCAATAATGATACCTATAATTACAACAATAATTGATAAAATTGATAAAAACGTTAGAACGATAGTTAAGTTTTTTAAAGATTGATTTTGTTTTAACAAAACACGCCTTGAGATAGTTGCTTCAAAAATATTCAAACTACCATTGAGTCTAGAAGTTAAATCTTCAATTCCAAATTTTTTATTAGCAGATAATTTCAGCCACATTATACGAGAACTACTAACATCAAGAGCCTTTTCAAATTGCTCGTATGCTCGTAATTGTCTCCGTCGTTTGTCTTCAACCCACTCACTCTCTTTGTTTAGTTTTTTAAAATCGTTTGGTATATCAGCATCTAATTGCTCTATATGGTAGCTAATATCATTTAAAATACAAATTAATTTAGCGACATAAATCTTGCAATGTTCTACCACTAAAATATACACATCATATGGTATGTGGGAAGGTTTATCAGCAACATATATAAATAGGTTATAATAATTTAAATATACCATATCTTCTTTATAAAGACTTACATTTTTTTGTTCATTTCTTGTAAAATCAATTTTGAAGTCAGGCAAATCAGCTATTCTTCTGATTGCCGCTTCGTATAAATCATATTCAAGTTTTTCTTCTTTTCCGATAATTTGTTCCAAGTTAAAATCTTCACCTGTATCTATACTTATATATGTTGGAGAAATAATTGAGTAGAGTTCAAATATTTCTATCTTCATCTCATTTTTCTTCAATTCTTTTAAGAGTTCGTTAATTATTGTTTCTGATAGTTTATTAAAATCAGTTTTTTCCCCTTTAAACGATATTATACTCTTTTCTAAAATGTCATTGATACATTGGTTAACATGCTTAACGGTAACCAATGGTGTCATTAAAAGTTCTAATGAAAAGATAAAATATCCATCATCATATAATTTTACCCAATAACCTTCGATTTGACATTGATTGTATTGATTATCGGAAAATTTTAATTGATCCAAATGATGTTTAACTCTTAATGATAGTTTAGGAATGTACGTATTATTAGATGGAAGCTTTAAATAATCAGCAAGAGAGTTGTACTTTTGTTGCAAAGTAGAAATAGAATCTATATCATCAAGAGGCCATTTAGAAATTTCTTTGGCTCTTCCTGTTAAATTTATCCTAATCCGCGTTTGTTTAAATTGTAACTGCGGCATATTCAACTTCCTCAATCAAATAGTTTCTAGGGTCAATTTGTTTCTTTATCAAAACAATCCTTTCCTCTGAAGTCCTACAATTTTTCAGCTTATCCACCATCTTTTTGAAACTTGATGAGCCAGATACTGTTAAAACACTCCTAACAATATCATCTGGAACTGATGTGTCAATATCAAAATTAAGTCCGTTAATTAAAGGATTCAAGATATAAAATTGGCTTTTAACATATTGAAGCAAAAGTTCGTTTCCTGATAACTTTTCAGAATATTTTTTTGCATCGCATAAAACTGAGTAAATTTTTGAGTATATATTCTCCAATTCTTTGTATGACAAGTCAACTTGAAGTCCATCTATTGCCAGCCCCGCTTTTAGAGTTTCTATCCGCTTTGCCGAATTATAGTACAACCTTCCATTAAAATCAAATCGCTGATTGCTATCACCTTCATCAGTAAGTATACTGATTGATTTCCATGGTAATTTTTTAGTAAATTCCCAATGTGGTGGTTGTAAATCATAAAAATCTCTTACTAAATAATTGTTATTATTGTACTTGTAGATTCCATGCACTTCACGCCCTACGCCCATCCATGCGAAATAGCAGTACTCGGTTAATGTTGAAAGTGCAGCAATAATTCTCCGCAATAGTAATGCCAAACTTTGGTCAGAAATTTGATAGGCATTAAACTTATCTAATTCTGAATAATCAGAATAAACAATATTCTTCCCACTTTTTACAAATGGATCTCCATTTCTTAAAACACTGATAGTGTTAACCATATTTTCAACAAGTATCACTCTTTTCTTTGCATAATTATTATTTTTTGTCTTGACTGCAAACAAGTACATTAAATACACAATTCGTGATGGTCTATAGAAGAGATTGGCAATTTTCTCTCTATCAGAACAAACATCGTAAATTTGTTCCAATATATCAAGAATTGCATTCCCCGTTATATCATTAGCAAGAGTAAAATCGATCAGCGGATTCGGCCAAACATCTTGTCCAGGAACTTGAGAGCGGTGTTCAAGTCCAACAGCCATAGCCTCAACGAATTCATCAACGATCTTCGACAATTACTTCTCCTTCATTTGCATCCACAGTTACTATGTCACCTGTATGTATTGTCTCCATTAGATTTTCAACGGCAACAACACAAGGAAGATTCAATTCTCGAGCCAAATTTGCGGCATGGCTAGTAACTCCACCGTTTTCAGTAAGTACCGCTACTGCTTTTAAAAAAAATTCAAAATACAATGGAGTTGAATATTTAATAACCAAGATACTTCCATTGGGCATAGAAGACACTCCAATTGATATATCTTCTACGACAAATGCCGAAGCTTTTGAAAATCCAGGGCATGCTGATCTTCCGGTTAATTTTATCATACAATACTACCTCTTTCTAAATTAAAGTTGAAATTCAAATACATCAAAACTTTTCGGCAATGAAATCTCTCCAAGAAAACACTCTTTGCTTCATCAATGAGGCTTCGTGAATTTGCCCAAACAAAAGCTAAAGGATGAGAAAGAATTAATTTATCTACTTCAGAGTTTTGGGCAATTTTACCAACTTCCTGTGCTGTAGAATACCCAAAAGCTTTTGCCATTTCATTAAACTGTTCTGTGCAAAAAACCTCATGTATTAATAATGAACTACCTTTTACAATCTTTTCGACAAGTTCTGAATATTGAGTGTAACCAAAATATGCTATAGCCTTCCCGTTGCGCGAGGCGATAAATGATGTAGTACCATGTTCTAACGTCTGTGTTGCGCAATTTCCCCAAACAGTAAATTTCATCGTGAAATCCTCTTAACTAGATTATTAGTATACAAAAGCACCTCAGCATTGTTGGTAATACAACAGCCGGTAATCAGCAAATTCTGCTGTCCGTAGAAAATTTCACCTGCCAATTCGTTCCTTTTTTCCAACATGGAAATCATTTTCAATATTTCATCCATATGCCACCGTTGCTCTTTGCTTGAATAGGTGAATTTTCTCTCTTCCAAACAAATATCCACCCCGTCCAAAACCCGGACATCACCAAAGGACTTATGTATATTTCTCAACTCAAGCATTCAAAAATCTCCATCTTCAAAAAAAATCTCCCAATCTACGCCCCAAGGCAAAGCCATAAATAAACGCTCACAGCCTTGGGTTGCACCGCTTGCTCCGTTTCACTTCGCTAGCGGCGGCACTCCGTGCTTAGTCCAACAAACAACGAACAGATAACAAGCCGTACTTATCGTAGAAGTCCCAGTCTGCGCTCTCGAGGTAGTAGCTCATGTACCGGTAGTAGGCGTAGTAGCTATTGAACTCGCTGGCACTCCACCAGCCGCCGACGTCGCCGACATTGCTGAAACTGCCACCAGAGTTGCCGCCGCCGCCCGGCAGGGCCGAAAATCCGTATGTGTCCAAATTCTCTATGCCTCTGTGAGAATTCCAGCCTGTTGACGCCTTTAAATACCTGCCTGCTGTAGGGCTGTCGTAAGGACTTGAAGTACCGCTTGTGCCATCTGCATAACGGTACAATTTATCCCAATCCGCATTGCTTGGTATATGCCAACCAGTGGGGCAAATACCCCTATGCTTTGTCTGTATTTGACTTGAGCAACTACTCGAGTTGCAGCTTGCGTCAAGTACCATTGCCGTTGACCAATTATACAAACGACCGTATTGAGCGCAGTTGGAAGAGTCGTTACCATAGCATACATCAGTAGTATTATTTGGCACGTCGTAATTCAAATTCTCTGCCATCCAAGTTTGAGAGCCTATTACAACAGTCTTGTATGTTTGTCCGTTGTAAGTTACAGAGCCGTATGTTTTCATTGTGCCATCTGAGCAGTAATAAGTTGAAGTATTGTCGTTTCCAGAGCAAGAGACGTTCAATGTGCCGGGGCAATTGACCGTTTTGGTTGCCAAACCGCAAGTTACAGTTGCACTTATATTATTGTATGTGCCGGATGCAGGGTTGTTCCAATTAGGAGCATTTGTCCAAGCTGGAGTACCACGAGTACCGTGGCTGCAGGTTAAAGTAGGCGGGGTTATTGCAAAACCGGAAAGCCCGCTCGTTGGTACACTGCCGCAGGTAAGCGTAACA
>LIUG01000036.1:25520-25761 GCA_001462245.1 Candidatus Fibrimonas termitidis | reverse complement strand
GCAGGTAAGCGTAACAGGATTAACAGTCACTGAGCCGCTGCAGTCTGCCGTCTTGGCTGCCAAGCCGCAAGTCACAGTTGCACTTATATCACTGTATGTGCCGGGTGCAGGATTGCTCCAATTAGGAGCATTTGTCCAAGCCGGAGTACCCAGAGTACCGTGGCTGCAGGCTAAAGCAGGCGAGTTTATTCCTGTGCCCTCGTATCCGGAAGCCGGAACACTGCCGCAGGTAAGCGTAACA
>LIUG01000036.1:502-25323 GCA_001462245.1 Candidatus Fibrimonas termitidis | reverse complement strand
GCAGGTAAGCGTAACAGGATTAACCGTCAGTGAACCGCAAGAAATCTTCGGCAGAGTTCCCTGTCCGCAATCTGCTTCAGCAAATACCGCATAACTTCCCGGAACAGGATTGTCAAAATCCGGCAAATAACCACTAAAAACAATGTCAAAAGGCACAGATCCATCACTGCAAGCAAGCGCAGGTTGAGTTATTTCTACGCCCTCATATCCGGTACCGGCCATGCTGCAGGAAATCCATGGCTGCACTGTCAATGTGCCGGAGCAGGAAGCAATTAAATTAGTAGCCGTGCCACAATTTGCCATTGCGCTTATACCGCTGTATATTCCTTCTTTTGGATTGCTCCAGTTAATAGTAGGCCCCAACCAGCTTATGCCGGTTGCTGTTGCCCCATTGCCGCAAGTCAAAGCAGGCGGGGTTATTGGCTGGGTTGCATAGCCGGAGGCTGGCACTGTGGCACAGACAAGCGGTTCAGCACTGGAAGAACTCGAAGGAGCAGAGGAAGAAGACGGCTCTAGTTCAGAGGAAGATGAAGACAGCTCTGATTCGGATGAAGAAGAAGATTCTGGTTCGGAGGAAGAAGAAGACAGTACAACTTCAGAGGAAGACGACGACGCCAATATCTGCCGCAAACTTATAACCTGCACCGGCGTACTCCCCCACCCAGTCTCAGGAAAAAACGCATACAAGGTATCCAAATACCCCTCCGCCGAAACAGTAATGGTCCAATTCCCAGCAATCGCTCTTTCCAGCAACGAACCGGAACTCCCATTCCCAAACCCAACATCAATACTCAGCCCGCCGCCGCTATGGGCAAAGCGGACAGTAAAAGCACTCCCATTCCTTCCCCTCACCGAAAGCAAATAAACCCCCATAGCAAGGTTAGGGTGTTCACCGCTGCCACGCAAAACCTGCTTACCGTTCAGCGAATACAAAGCAATATCCGCACCCCTGTACAACTGCTGGGACAACTCCAATGATATTCTCCCTCGGGAGCTATGCATTGTCACCGGATTTGGCATCTTGCCCGGCCTAACCAAAAGGGGATCTCCCTCAGTGATGATGTGCAGGGTATCCGTATAACCCTTCCTCACCAACTTTTCAAACTTACCAACGCCGTCAAGCCGTGCCGTGGCAACAGCGTCAACGTTAACCATGAACGGCACAAATGCCGTATCCTTGTCCTCTGCAAATGCGTTTATGACAAAAGCCGAGGCTAGGAAAATGCTTTTAAGCACTACTCTGAACTTGTTCATAACGAACTCCTTGATTTAATTGGGAATTTTGGACTTATGTATGGAAAAAACGGGGCAGAATATACATTTAATTTGATGACATTGTTAACATTTATGTCATAAGTGACAGGCATAGCCTGCACCGCAAGCTCCTGTGTTTTGGATGTTATACATAATCATACGCATAATATAGCTTTTTTTTGAGAAAACGTCAAGGAAAAATTCCAAAAAAAATTTTGCCCCAAAATGCGCAATATCGGGGTTCAGACAAAAGCACGCCTCTCCAATTCCTTTGCGTTTATAATGAGCATTTGCAGGCGGTTTTCTATGTTCGCAAAACTGGTGTCCGGGTCGTAGTCTAGGCTCAATACTTGAATGTGCGGGAATTTTGATTTTACCGCCTTGGTTAGGCCGCGACCGGAAATATGGTTCGCAAGGCAGGCAAAGGGCTGAACTATAACAAAACTGTTAACGCCGTGCTCCGCCAAAGAGAGAATCTCGCCCGGAATAAGCCACCCCTCGCCCGTAATATAGGTTTTATCCAACATTCCGGTTTTCTCTATTATATCCGCCATCTCATAGCATGTCGCATGATGTTCGTAAAATTTGAATTTCTTAAACCTTTTTTCAACATCATTTGCGGCTTTTGAATACAGCTTTTCGGAAACCCCGCCTATCAGCCAGTTCATAAAAGGATTGGCTATAAGCCTGCGCTTTACCTTTTCCAGCCTCACAAGCTCGCCAACCCTGAAAAAGTCCAGCATTCCGGGCTGAACCACTTCCATTCCATGCTCAAACAGATATTCCTCAACAAAACCGTTCGCGCTCGGGTGGTATTTCATCAAAATTTCGCCAAGCACGGCGGCTCTCGGCTTGCGAACAGACATATCCGCTTCTATTTGGTTGAAAGCCTCAACCGCTTGCTCCAGCTTTTTCATGGCACCGCGAATATTGCCCGCCGCTTCCAGCATGGTTTCCTTAACCCAGTGGTTATATACTCTCAAAGATTCACCGTGATTTTTTTCATAAGGACGAATGGCACGGAACATTATCTCTATGCAATCCATCATGGCCATGCCCCAAAGCATATGTATGCGAAAATCCAAACCTGCGCTAAAACCCGGGTGCATATTTTTGGTATCCGTTCCTGTTGTTAAAATCGGAACATCGGGGTAACCGGCCTCGTCAAGGGCTTTGCGGCACACAACAGCGTATTGCCCGGCCCGGCAGTTCTCGCAGTTTTTTGCCAAGCCCATGCACACCTCGTTTTGGCTGATTTCCGGGTGCTGCTCCAGCCAGCGCAAACCCTCGCCTATATTCACCTGCGCAGGAAAGCAAATATCGTTATGCACATATTTTTTGCCAAGCTCAAAAGCTCTTTTGTCTGCCAAGGGCAAAAGCTCGGTTTTAAAGCCTTCCCTCTCCATAACTTTTGCGCATAAGAGGCTGAATGCCGGGCTTAAATTCGGAATCAGCACAACACGTTTTTTGCCGTCTCCTTTTGCATAGGGCACGGGGAAAAGGGATTGAAAACTTTTTTTTGCCGCATTTATAGCTAATTCACGCCGTACCTTGACCGTTTCAATAAAGCTCTTAATGCGAATGCTTACCGGCCCGCGAACATCGCCCTCATCCAGTTTCAACATGAGCAATTCCTTCTCCGAACGCTCGTGCAAAATTCGCATCATTTCATCGGAAAGAATGGCATCGTGCCCGCAGCCAAAACTGACTATCTGCACCAATTCTATGCTCGGGTCTTTTGTAGCCAAAAGCGTGGCTCCTAACATTCTCATGTGAAAAGAATTCAGGGTTTCCATTCTCGTGTTCGGAGGAATTTCCTGCTCAAATACGCCGGGCAAAGCCTCCAGAGGCAGAACGGGTATTCCCATTTGGGTAAAATGGTTTGCAACCAGATGATTCACCAAAGGATCCAAATGATAGGGCCGCCCGGCAACCACAACCGCAAATTCGCCCCTTGCCCTTACACCGTCCAAAATGCGCTGCCCTTCGCTTTGCAAAGCATCGCTGTATTTTTGCATGGCTATTTCGCCTTCGCTAACAGCGGCGTCAATTATCTTTTTTGGAACTTTCCAATTCTTGTGAAACCAGTCTATGCACTGGCTTCTGCGCAAATTTTCATTGTACCAATGAAATGTGGGCTGATCCACCGAGATGCCGTGTTTTCCCTCAGGGTCGTCTATATTCCTAACCACCGCAGGCGTGCCTTGAACAACAGGGCAAACCGCCGTAGCATTGAATTTTTTATGGTCGCTCGGAATCCCAATCATAACGGGCAAAAATATCCTGTCCACCTTCTTTTTCACCAAATCCGCAACGTGCCCATGCAGTAATTTTGCGGGAAAGCAAATGGTATCGCTGGGAACCGAGCGCAAACCCTCTTCAAATAAATTATAATCGCTTTGCCTGCTAACCACCACTTCAAGCCCAAGCGAGGTAAAAAACGCCTTCCAAAACGGCAAAGAAATAAAAAACTCCAAAGCCCGAGGAATACCAATTTTCTTCCCACTCCCCACTCCCCACTCCCCACTCCCAGCGAGTTTCGGCTCATAATCCTTCACCAAAAGCTGGTTCGCCTTTTTAATCAAGTCCGGCACGGAGTTCATCCTGCGGTTTATTTCCGCAACTGTTTTCTTGGTTTCGGAGTCATTTGGGCTTGCGATTACTTCGCCTCTTTCGCAACGGTTGCCTGTCACGTGTGTTCTGCCGTCGCTGAATACCACTATTGTTCTGCTGCAATTATTGCTGCAAAACTGGCAAATTTGCCCGGGGCGTTTTTCCCAGCCAAATTTCTCCATCGAGTCTAAGCCGATAAATGTGGATTTAAGCATGTTTTTGAAAGTAAAATAGAAAAAAGAGTACATCAATTTTCTACATTAACCCTTATGAAAAAAATCTTAAAGATCTTAGGCATTTTAGCCATAATTCTTGTTGTAGGTCTTATAGCGGCAGTTATTGCCATCAAACAGGCCTTTCCTCCCGAAAAAATTAAAGCCCTTGTTGAGGAACAGGCAACAAAGACCTTGTATAGAAAGGTCTCTGTTGGCGATGCAGGCTTTAGTATATGGCCCCTTGGGCTTAGTTTGAAGGACATAAAGATTGCAAACAATCCTGGCCCGGGATTTAGCAAGGATCCGATGGTGGATTTGCCCTTTGCTATGGCTAAAATAGATCTTTTAAAACTCTTGCAGCTTCAAGTAGCTGTGGATAAAATTTCAATTGAAGACCTGAGCTTGCTCTACGAAGTTATGCCGGATGGCAGAACCTCAATAGACGGATTAGGCGGCGAACCGAGCACTGCGGCTAAAGATACGGCAAAGCTGGATCTGTCAAAAATTGAATTGCCCGGCTCTCTCTCTCTTAATTCATTCACCATAAAAAAAGCAAAAGTGGTTTTCAATGATCTCTCCCAAAAAAGAAAAATTATATTGGGTGATATAAACTTGAAGATGGGCCTTTCTCTTGACAAAAATCTTGAAGACGTAAGAACGGCAACAGTCCTCGCTTTAAATGAAATTTCTTTGGAAGATGCCGGCCTTGGAGTTCGCAAAGGTGGCATAAGCGTATTTTTAAACGCAGACATAAACGCAAACTTGCGGCTTCAACATATAAACATTCAGAATTTATCAACAGGTTTGCCGTCCGTAAATATTAAGGCAAGCGGAACCGTTGACAGATTTATGGAAAACATAAAGATGGTGAACCTGAAAGTTGAAACCAACAACATAGATTTGGCTGCCCTTTTAAAAGATATTCCTGCCGGAATAAATCCGGAAATTCCAAAAGTTAAAGCGAGCGGAAATGCATCTCTCAATGTCGCTCTCAAAGGAGCTGTTACTCCGGAAAAAATTCCGCCTTTAAACGGAAGCTTAATTTTGAACAATATAGCGGTCAGCCATAGCGATTTGCCGGCGGGTATTCAATCCTTGATGGGAAACATAGTTTTCACGGAAAGTACCTTGAGCATTAAGCCTTTGACATTTTCAGTCGCTGGGCAGCCCACAAATATTTTGCTGGATGCAAGCGACCTGCTTTCGCCAAGACCCATGCTAAATAACTTGAACGTGAAAACAAGCTTGGATTTGGGCGTATTGTTTGCGCTTGCCAACAAACTGGTTTCCATTAAGGATTTGACTCATCTTGCCGGAAAAATAGAAGCAACCATAGGGGCAAAGGGAGTTTTAGACCCTGCCCGTCCCGAAAATTTTTCGGTTAACGGCGATATAAGTTTGAAGAACATAGCTGCGAAAACCCCGCTTATTCCCGATCCTATTTCCGTAAACGGAGCAGTTCAGTTTTCAAACACGGAGATTTCTTTAGACCCTGCGGTGCAAATAGGAAAATCCGACGTAAAAGTAAAAGTCCTTGTAAAGGATTACTTAGCTATGGTAATGCCTAGGCTTGCAGCAGGCAAAAAAATGAATGTTAATGTAGATGTAAATTCTTCTAACCTAGAGCTGGATCGCCTGATCCCGCCAAGCGACCCGAACAAACCGCCGCAAGAAGAAGAACCTCCCATGCAACAATATCCCGAGCTTCCTGACATAATTGCGAATATAAATATAAACTTGGCAAATACTGTGTTCCGCTATTTAACTATTTCCAATTTTAATATGGGGGTAAAATATGCGAACAAACAAGCAGACATTGCGGGAGGCGGGCAGCTTTACACAGGTAGCTTCAATACGAATGCCGCTGTGGATTTGAGAAATCGCAAATCTGCGAATGTGAAGTTCGCTTTGAATGTGGATAGGGTAGAAGCAAATGGTTTTATAAGCAATGGAAACAACAACGTGTCCGGAAATTCTGCGATTGCAAAACAGATAAGAGACTTGGATAACACGGTTTTTGGAAAATTCAGCATGAATATGAACGTAAGCACTAGGGGTTTGCCGCAAGAATTTGTCGATAATTTGAACGGACCTATTTCCTTGCAGATAACTAACGGCAGTATAAGAGGCTCAAAAATTTTGGGTTCTGTGGGTAACAGTATTTCAAATTTTGAAGTTGCCGGTAAAAAAGTTTTGGGCAATGCGGTTCCGATTAACAACAAGGGCGATATGAGTTTTGATGATTTAAAAGCGGAGTTTGAGGCAAGAAACGGGCAGCTTTTGGTTAAAAAGCTCAATATAAATGCAAGAGCCTTGGGCCAGCTCGCCTTTAGCGGCGGAGTAGGTTTTGACGGAACATTGAATTTGAAATTGCAAAATACTTTAAGCCCCTCTGTTAGCGCAAATTTGAACAACCTGACCAAGGCAAGCCCTATTGCTCTTTACGCAAAAGACGCAAATGGGAATGCCCTTTTGTTCTTTAACATAGGCGGCACATTCTCAGATCCCAAAGTCACCCTTGATGCCAGCAAAAACGTCAATCCTTTGAATAATCTCAAAGATGCCGCAAATGCAAAGGTAGCCGAAGCAAAAGACGCCGCTCTTGCCAAGAAAAAAGAATTGGAAGACAGAGCAAAAGCTGAAGCTGAAGCGAAAAAGAAAGAATTGGAAAACAAAGCCAAAGCCAAAGCTGACGAGCAAAAGCAAAAAGCCGTAAATAAAGTTACGGATAAAGGCAAGGATTTGTTGAAGAAGGGACTTAAGAGGTAAATACGGCAGAGGGTTTAGCCACCCTTTCGCCGCTTGTAGCTATTATGCGGTATTCACATCCGGGTTTACCGCTAGCATCAACAAATTCCTTATCTTTGACTCCGGGATTTCCGACAAGCTGCCATTTATTATCGCTCTTGCGTTCAATTGCAAGGGCAGTGACTTCCGGGGCTATTTTCCAAACAATAGCAACCCCGTTTTCATTTACCGTTGCCTTGACTCCAAGCGCAGGGGGAGCAGGAGCGAAATCCGTTGGTTGTGGTTCTCCGTGAACAGCACCTGTAACACCGCCGAGCGGATCTCTTTTGTGTTCTCGCTGAATTTTTGCGTTTTCCCTGCACCACGCTATAATTTTATCCAAACGCTCTTCGTTTAAGCCTTTATTTAAAGGCATCACGAGTTTGCCGTCTGCCACGTCTGTTGCAAAATCGTCGTTTACCAGCATCACGGGACCATTGCCACAGGCTCCAAGGCATTCCACCCTGACTATTGTAAATAAATTGTCTTCTGTTGTTTCACCGGTTTTTATCCTAAGTTTTTTTTCCGCAAGAGAAATTATGTTTTCTGCTCCTGTGATATGGCAGCATATATTTTGGCAGAATTGCAAAAGGAAACGCCCTGTGGGAGCGTGTTTGTACATCGTGTAAAAAGTCGCTACTCCCCAAGCATGAGCCGGGGAACACTGGCAAATTTGGGCGGCCCATTTAACAGCGGCGTGCGGAACCCAAGAAAGCTCGTTTTGCGCTATCCACAAAACCTCCAAAAGAGCGCCTTGCTTAACTGGGTATTGCTTCAACAGAAAATCAATTCTCGCTTTTATCTCCGGCGTTCCCAATTTCGCAGAAATTTCTTCAAAAGACGGCTGCGCCACCTCGCTTTTATGCCCAAGCTGCAAGTGCAAAGCTTCGCCAACTTTCTCCGCCTTCGGCTCAGACGGCGCAAAATTTGTGTTAGAAACGAATTCTATCATGGGGGTAATGTAGTAAATCTTACTATATTACATCACAATGACCTTTGGCATTCCGAATTTTATAGGCGATTTGGTGCGGGAATATTCGCCGTGGCCGGAACTCGCTCTGCTTGTGAATGTAATTTTGGCGGTAGTTGCTATTTTAGCCGTTGGTATAGGCTCCGCTCCCATTTTGATTTATATGGAACGCAAAGTTTGCGCACACGTTCAATGCAGGCTTGGCCCTATGAGGCTTGGCTGGCATGGAATTTTACAGACTATTGCAGATGTCACAAAATTGCTTTTTAAAGAGGTTTATTCGCCAAAAGGCGTAGATACGGTGGTGTATTACCTCGCCCCGATGATTTCCTTGACCGTGCCCTTTTTCACGCTGGCTCTAATTCCATTCGGGGAGCAATGGCAGGTTATAAATCTGAATTTTGCAGTACCTGCCATAATGGCCATAAACGGACTCGGGCTTTTCGCAATTCTTTTGGGAGGCTGGGCTTCCAATAACAAATACTCGCTTTTGAGCGCTTTAAGAAGCGGGGCGCAGATGATAAGCTATGAGGTTTCGTTTGCGGTGATTATGCTGTTCGTTGTGATGATTTCCGGCAGTGCGTCTTTGAATGACATTGTAGCGGCACAGAACGGCACGGTTTTGGACTGGTGGATTTTTAAGTTGCCCGTTTTGGGGTTTGTCGGTTTTTTGATGTTTATGTGCATTAGCACGGCGGAACTTAATCGTGCTCCTTTTGATATTGCAGAAGCGGAACAGGAGTTAACTGCCGGCTTCCACACCGAATACACAGGAACAGCTTTTGCCATGTTCTATTTAACGGAATACATAAATATAATAGGGGCCGCTGCGCTTGGCTCAATTTTCTTTTTAGGCGGATGGCAGGCACCTTTGATTGGCATTGAAAGTGTGGATAAAATTCTCTTGGCTATCCCGGATTTGGTTTGGATGTTTGCTAAAATTTATTTCTTGATTTGGCTTTATATGATATTCCGCTGGACATGGCTGAGGCCTAGAATTGACCAGCTTATGAGTTTTGAATGGAAATTTTTGCTGCCCTTGAGTTTGATTTTGCTCGGGCTTGGGGCTTTGTTCACAGCTATGGGTTGGGTCTTATGAAAATTCCCAAATATTTTCGTGCTGCAGTTAACGGCCCTATCAGTTTGTTGAAGGGAATGTCCGTTACGCTCAAATATTTTTTCAATCCTAAAAAAATAGTTACCGAACAATATCCGGAAAACAGAAAAACACTAAAAATGCACGAACGCTTCAGAGGGCGGGTGGAACTTATTCACAATGAGCAAAACTTGCACACATGCACCGCTTGCGGAATATGCGAAAAGATTTGCCCCAATGCCTCCATAAATGTACTCGCAACAAAAAACATAGCCGGCAAAAGAGTTTTGGGTAAATACCTTTACCGAATGGATACCTGCACCCAATGCGCATTTTGCATAGAAAGCTGCCCCTTTGGCTGCCTTAGAATGGCGCATGATTTTGAAATGTCTTCCACAGACAAGAAAATATTCAATATGACTCTGAACAAAACAGAAGGGCAGGGTTAATAATTATAGAACCACATCTTACCTTTACCCACAAAACCGTCAACAGTTGTTTGCTAAATAATCTTTTTGCATTTTTCCGTATTTTTTTTCCCGTTTTCTCCGTCTAAGTAATAGTTAAACAAAACGGAGGATTTCCAAATGGAAACAAAAGAACAAGCACCGCAGGAAGTTTACTCGATTAGCGGACACGCAGGTGAGTATTCCGCCGTGATGTGGCTTGCCTAACTTTGGGACAGCTTATTTTTGGCTTTTTGTTCAAAATATTCTACTACTTCGTCAGATTTCATAGACCAAAGCTTTTGGCTAAGTTTATCTCTCTGTTCCCTCATATACCGTACGGCATTAAAATTTTCAATTGTTTTCATAATAAACGAACTCTCTTGGCGACCGGATATCCAAAAATTTATAGCCGTTTTTTAAATTGATTGAATTATAATTTTGAATTCTTTGAACATTAACTATGTGCTTAAAGTTCCAACTAATCAAGTAATCCGCCTTATGCACAGTAGCTAATGCTATATGCAAACAATCCGCATAACTTGTTTTACCTACAACCTTCTCATCTATATATTTTTTTGCCAAATCTACTTCTTCTGTTGTAGGAGTTAAGAATTCTCTGTAATTAAGATTTATGGTATCTGGCAAGTCTTTTATGTTTTGCGGAGCATTTTCCAATTCATCTTGTGTTATTGTAGAATACAGCAAAACGAATTCTCCATTTTTTATTCGATTGAATAAAGGAATTGTCTGTTCAGAAAATTCCTTGTCAAAATATCCGCCGAATACGGATGTATCAAGATAAAGCCTTTGTTTCATGATATTTAATATAGTAATTTCGCCACAAAATCAGAATCCATACCCCAAACCCTATACCCAAGCGAGTTAAAAATCAATATCCCGCCGTAGATGATTTGGCGGGGTTGGGGGTAATGTGTTTGCACTAGTGGTAGTGGCTAGTAGTGTGATTTTAGAAAAAATAATTTTCTACATTGCCGTGATTGAAAATGAGGAGTTTTTATGCCTAAAAAAGAACCTTTTAGCTTGCTTGGAACCGATTTTGATGCTGCGTATAACAAGTATGCAAAGAAACGGCCGGACGTTCATAATTCACGCATTCGTCCGCAAGGTATGGATTTTTTTAAATGGCTGTCTCTTTCAAAAAGGAGTTAAGGTGCCAAAATTATCTAACAAACCGGAAGATTTTCCAAAGTTTGAGCCTTTGTCTAAAGAAATAATTGCAGAAAAAGCCCTGAATTTGAGAACATGGATATGGGACAACGAAAGTGATATTCCAAAAGGCAGGCTTGCTGTGTCAAATGAGTGTGTTATTGATATAATAGATTTAGTTGAGAAAAGGCGAGTTTATTTTCACATATTTCATGGAATAGAAATGTCTGAATGGAATGAGGCGGCGTTATATTGTTTTTGGATATTGAAATTGCAACCCTTTTATGAGATTCCGCAGAAGGGCAGGGTTAATAATCAAGCCCTATCTTATCAAACGCTATTCGCAGAATATCTCCATCAAGAGGCTTGGAAACAAGGGCTGCCGCGCCTAAATGCAAAAGCTTGCTCTGGGCATCCGGCGCAAGTTTCGGAGTTGCAAAAATTATTTTGCAACGAGATTTTAAATCCGGCTCTTTTTCCAATTCAGCCATAAATTGAAGCCCGTTTAAATCCGGAGTTTCCAGATCATAAATAACAACGGAAAGCCTTTTGGAACTCTTGAGCTTTGCCAAAATAGTTTTCCCGTGTTCGTTTATAAATACGGTATTAATGCTTTTTTTTTGCAACCATTGCGGCAAAAATTTTTTTGAAGAAAAATCCTGCAATGCCCCATAAAAATCAAAAAGGAATTTTACCTCCAAACGGCGAAGCTCGTTCATAAGGTTTTTCATATCGTTTAATGTGCTTATCTTTTCAAGTACCGCCATAAATTACCCTCCTCTCATGATTGCCATTTTTTGATATTCATTATTCTCCGATACCGAAAGGGGGCCTTTCATAGGTACCGTGCTGGTGTAGCGAGTATATGGCGAAGCAATCGTAACATCAGCCTCCAGAACTCCGAGTATTTTTACCTTTGCTATTTTATTTTCAAGAACCATTTGGTCAAATTTCGCTGCTCTGCTATCAAATATCTGCCTCTTTTTTATCAGTTCCTGCAAAGTTGTTATATCTTTCATAAGCTTCTCTGCCTCCTCATCCTTTAAGGATTCCGCTTTGTTCCAAATCTTATATCTCTCAAAAATCGCTGTTACTTCCGTCATAACGGAATTTGCCAATTCCTTGGCTTTTTCCTGACGGTAGTGCGTGCGTATGTTCACAGAAGTTTTGGTTCCCGTTTCGGAGCCCAAATCTCCTCCGCACTCAACACCTTTAAACGCCGTTGTTGTTCCTCCTATAAGGGAACCACCCATGCGAAGCTCGCCAAGGCAGCTTATGTTTGAATGCAAAATATCCTTTGTAATCAAAACATCGCCTTCTGCGACAATAGTTGCTGCGCTTACGAATGTAGCCGCCACAAAGGAACCGGAGGTAATCTCGCTTCTCTCTTTGCCTTGAATGCCGCCGGCGCATTTAATATAACCCTTGGCTATTATCTTTGCACCGGATATAAGCCCGTTCACCACAACATTTTCTTCCGATATAATTTCAAAGCCATCTGTAACGTTGCCGTGCACAACAACGGTTCCCGGAAAACTTATATTGCCTGTTGATAAATCCACATCGCCTTGCAAAACATAAGTGCGGCGAATCATAATAACATCGTCTTGAACGCTTGGAGTTCCGGGAGCTGTTACAACAATGTCTCCGTCTTTTTCTTCCACCCCTTCGCCTAAAAAATACCTCGCCTTTGTACCCGGCTTTGAAGCTATGGGATACCCATTAACATCTTCTCCTGCTTCGCCGTCTGTTGGCGGAATTACGGTAGCTAAAATATCACCGACATTAACCAAGGTGACCTGCATCGAATTCTTATAATCAATTGCTTTGCCTTCTTTTGGGTCTGCTACAAATTGCGGCTTTGCGCTCATGTCAAACTTGTATTCTATGTACCCGTCTTTGCCCTCTTTTGGTCTTTCGCCTTTGGATATGGTAATCTCTTGCGGCTCTGCCTCCATCAATTGTTCTCTAATCAGCTCTTCATCTATTTTGGTTTTTATGTTTTCTCTTTGACATGCATCAACAACTTCATCGTATGTTGTGAGTCCTCCTTCTTTAATCCCTGTTAACGGGTACATTTTAACTTCCATTCGGTCTCTGGTAATCGCAATTTTAAAACGATTCACCTTCGTCTCTTGTTTGGAAACGTCAATTTCTTCTTCGTCTATTTCTTCATTCGTCATAGTTTAACCGTTTTTAAAATTGAGAATTGAAAAATTTCAATTCTCAATCGTTAATCAAACATTTTCCTCACCGTCATCCTCTATAGCCGGCTTTGCGACCACATTTCTGCGGCCGTGCGCCATTTTAGAGCGGTCAAATTCCATTCCGCTATCATCATCGTTAGCTAGATGGTTAACCGGGGCAGGAGCTTGCGGAGCAAGGTCTGCCTCTATATTTGCCGCGCCGTTGAAGCGAGGCGGCAACGGACGGCGCCCCTCTGCTGCAGGCATGGATTCCACCGACACCGGGCGTGGAGGAATCGATACGGAAGCCTGAGGTGCAGGGGCTTCGTTTGAAAACACATCCGGAACCCTTGCTGCCGGGCGGCGAACCAGTCCCGGACGGTTTTGAACCTTTTTTGAGCCTAAAGATTGGTTGCCTCCCCTGTTTTGTTTGTCGTCCCTTTGGTTTTTCCCAAAATTTTCCGGAGCTTTGGGAATATCCACAGGCTTTCTTTTGAAATCCTGATTGAATTTTTTGACTACGGGAGTACGAAGGTCTTTGCGTAAACCGTTTAAACGGTTAAGCGCGAGTATTACGAGCCCCAAATTGAGCAGCGTTAAAAATAGAACCGAAACTAATATAGTAGTATCCATTGCCATTCCTTTTTTCAATGTTGTTATTCGCAGCATTTATTTATCCTTTTTAACCTCGGAAGCGGACTTCTTTATAAGGTTTCCTACCTCTTGCAGTTTATTTTCCGATTCGCTAATCATGTCCTCTATGCTGACTATTTGTCTTTCCAGCAAGTTTATACGGCTAAGAAGCGACAGTATAAATGTCAGCAAAAGAAAAAGAGATACACCAAGCACAACGGTTACAAATGCCACGGGGGTAATATAGAAAATGCCGGCGCTCCCAAAATTTTTCTACATTCGGCGGTATGTTTACCCCAAAAAGCGAACGAGGCCGCAAAGCGGAAACATATGCCTGCGCATACCTGCTCCGCAAAGGGTGCAAGTTATTTGCCAGAAATTATATGTATGCCGGCGGCGAGTTGGACATAGTGGCTAAAGATAAAAGCGGAAAATGGCTTTTTGTTGAGGTAAAATCGATTTGGAAAAACTCCTTCGGGTTGCCGGCTTCAAGGGTTAATAAGGAAAAACAGAGGAAAATCTGGCGAACCGCATTGCATTTTTTGCATAACAACGGCGGCTTGGATCAGGATTCCCGCTTTGACGTAGCCGCAATGGATTTTAGGGAAGGCAAAAGAGCCATAAAATATTACGAAAACGCCTTTATAGCCTCGCAGGTTGTACCGGATTTGAGGATAAAAGGAATAAGATATGCTAACTAAAAGATTGATAATTTGCCTGGATGTTCGCAACCGCAAGGTTACCAAGGGCGTTAAATTCAAAGGCAACATAGATATTGGCGACCCTGTTGAGATGGGTGCAAAATACAGCGCAGAAGGTGTTGACGAGCTTGTTTTTTACGATATAACCGCAAGCGCAGAGCACAGGCAGTGCGATATTGAAATGGTAAAAGACATAGCAAAAAATGTGTTCATTCCGTTTTCCGTTGGCGGCGGAGTTCGCAATTTGGAAGACATGCATCAAGTTTTGCTGGCCGGGGCGGAAAAGGTGAGCATCAACAGCCTTGCCGTGTTGAACCCGGAAATAATAGCCGAGGGGGCCAAAGCTTTCGGCAATCAGTGCATGGTGCTTGGAATGGATGCAAAGTTCGTCGGAGTTTCGGAAAAAATTCCGAGCGGCTACGAAATTGTAATTCGCGGCGGGCGTGAATATATGGGCTTAGATGCCGTGGAATGGGCAAAAAAAGCCGAAGATTTGGGCATTGGCGAAATTTGCTTAAACAGCATAGACACAGACGGAGTGCAAAGCGGCTACGAACTCACAATCACAGAGAAAATTTCTCAAGCGGTAGCAGTCCCGGTAATAGCGAGCGGCGGAGCCGGCGAACCAAAGCACATAGCGGAGTTATTCGCAAAAACCCACGCCGAAGCTGCGCTTGTAGCTTCCATGGTTCACTTTGGAACATACAGCATTGCGCAGATAAAAGCAGAGATGGGGAATGCCGGAATAGCACTACGCCCAATATCTGCCATGAAATCAGGTTAAACTTAACCCTCTTCCTTTCCTTTCTTCTTTTTTTCCTTTTTCTTGGCTTTGTCCGTTACATTCATACCGGGCTTGTGAGCCTCTTTCCATTCTGCGTGTTCATCGCTGTGATTTTTGAAATAATCTGCGGCAGATAGGTAAATAGTACGCTGGCTGTGGTTTAGCTCGGTAATTACGGCGGGAATGTCATCGCCTACCTTGAAGGCTTCGGCAGGAATTTTAATGTAGTCCGTTCCTAATTTGGAAACAGGAATTAAACCTTCAAAACCACGGCTAAGCTCAACGATTGCACCGCGATCAATAAGGCGAATTATTTTGCCCTTGATTTCCACACCAACTTGGAAGTCGCTTTCAACAGAATCCCAGGGATCGTCTTCCAAGTGCTTCATGGAAAGGGAAATGCGGCGGCGTTCACTGTCAACGGCGAGCACAACACTCTCTACTTTATCGCCTTTCTTGATTATTTCGCTCGGATGTTCAATCTTTTTTGTCCAGCTCATATCAGACACATGGATTAAGCCATCAACGCCCTCTTTGATTTCGACAAATGCACCGAAAGTTGCAATAGAACGAACTTCGCCTGTGACCTTTGCGCCCGGCAAAAGTTCGCTTTCAATGGATTCCCAAGGATCGGCTTCAAGCTGTTTAACACCTAGGGATATGCGTTCATTCTCGGCTTCCACCTTGAGAACAACGGCTTCCACATCCTGCCCAACGGTGAAGAGTTTGTTTGGATGCTGTAAATGCGCACTCCAGGACATTTCCGAAACGTGGATCAAACCTTCTAGCCCGCTTTCAAGTTCAACAAATGCGCCGTAGTCGGTAACAGAAACAATTTTGCCCTTGACCTTTGTGCCTTCGGGGTAGCGGTCTGCAACATCTTTCCACGGATGCGGATGAAGCTGCTTGATGCCAAGAGAAATGCGTTCTTTTTTATCGTTGTAATCCAGAATAACAACTTCAACTTCCTGCCCTATCTGCACAATTTCTTTCGGGTCGTTGATGCGCTTGTAGCTCATATCCGTAATGTGCAACAAACCGTCCACGCCACCTAAGTCGATAAATGCGCCGAACTCGGTGATATTCTTGACAATACCTTTGCGAACCTGATTTTTCTCAAGGGTATCCAAAACGTTGCCTCTTTGTTTATTGCGCTCTTCTTCAAGCACAACTCGGCGGCTTACAACTATATTTCTGCGGTCTCTGTTGATTTTGATGATTTTCAAATCAAACTCTTGGCCGATCATCACATTTATGTCCGGAATTTGGCGGAGGTCAATTTGCGAGCCGGGCAAAAACGCCGATATGCCGAATAAATCGACTTCCACTCCGCCCTTTATGCGGCGGGAGAGAGTTCCACGCACAATGTCGCCTCTTTCGTAAGCTTCATAAACCTGTTTCCAAATTCTCAGGAAATCCGCTTTTTGCTTGGAAAGAACCAACCGGCCATCGTCGTTCTCAAACTTGTCTATATAGACTTCGATTTTTGAACCTACGTATATAGGCTCGCCTTCTTTGAATTCTTCACGAGGGATTATGCCTTCGGATTTTCCTTTGACATCAACAAAAACCTCCAAATCATTGACTTGGCGAATTATGCCCTCTATTACAACTTCTTCTTTGAAGTCTTTGAGGGTGTTGTTGTAGGCTTCTATGGACTCGGCTCGGGTGATAAAGCCCTCGTTTTCCTGCTCTGCGCCCAAGATTTCGTCTAAGTCCTCTTGAGAGCCTGCTTTTAACTTTTGTTCTGACATTTTTTAACCTTTAAGGGTTGCGTTCAAAGGATTGTTGCAATGCGCTACCTCGCTAACGCTCTGCAAAACTCTCTGAACTTGTTGTTGGATTGTGATATGCGAGGTATCTATTTCAATTGCGTCTTTTGCCTTGATTAGAGGGGCTATTTCTCTTGTTGAGTCTGCCTCGTCTCGGGCTTTTAAATTTTTTTCCACGCTTTCCAGGGTTTCACCCTCGGCCTTGCCTGCGTTTTGCAGTTCTAAGAGCCGTCTGGCAGCACGTGTTTTATAATCCGCGGTTAAAAAGAACTTGTATTTGGCATTGGGAAACACAACCGTTCCGATATCGCGCCCATCCAGAACACAGGGCTTTGCGGAAGCGATTTCCTTTTGCTGTGCGGTAAGAGTTTCTCTAATAACGGGTATGGCACTATATTTGCTAACCACAGCGCTTATTTTCGGGTCTCTAATTTCGTTTTCCCTATTTAAACCGTTGATTAAAACCCGATTATCTTTATCAAAGGAAATTTTGGTATTTTCAATCACCCATGCGATTGCCCTATACATGGCTCCCGTATCCAAATAGGTATAACCAAGCTCTTTTGCTACCATTTTAGCTGTAGTGCTTTTGCCGGTACCGCTAGGACCATCTATCGCTATTATGTTTTGGGCGTTTTCATTTGCCATAAATGTGGGAGAATAAATATAGCAAATTTTTTTGGGTTTGTCAATAGTTAATGTAATGACATAGTTAATGTAATGACACTTTTTTGCTTTTATTATCGTTTATACACTTTATTAAATGACAAAACCTTTACAAATGAGGGAAATTAATATAAATTTGTATGCAAATAGGAGACAACCCATGAACAAGAATCTTCACATCCTCTTAATCGGGGGCATCGGGGTTCAGACATTCACATCCTGTTCATCAGACGATGGCAGCGGGAAGGAAGTGTTGAAGGTGGCGGTGAGGTAAATTTTCAATTCATAACAAGGTAGCCACGCAGGCTGCTTTTTTGTTTTAGTAATTTCCTACTTTATAACAAAGAGGTTATTTTATGACTGCGCAAGCTCTTATTTCGGAAATTGAAACTCTGCCAAAGGAATATTTATCGGATATTTCGAATTTTATTGCTTTTTTACGATATAAAAGACAAGTTATCTATACAGATTTAGAAGCGGGCTATAAAGCAATGGCTAGCGATGAAGAATACGAAAAAGAAGCCAAAAAATGGGTTAATGGTTACTTTGGAGATACTTGGGATGATTAGATTTAGCCCTTTAACCAATGCCAAAAGTGCCTGAAAAAGACCAAATTTCCCTTCTCCTTGCCTTTGCAAAAGAACGCAATATGGAATTATCAAACGATTTCCTAAACAAAATCCATGAATTTTGCGCACTCCTTTTGGAAGCGAACAAAATCACAAACCTAATCTCCAAAAACGACGAGCAAAAATTGCTAACAAGACACGTAGCAGATTCACTAATATTCGCAACTCTCTCAACTCTCAACTCTCAACTCTCAACTCTCAACTCAAAATGGGCAGACATAGGCTCAGGAGCAGGCTTTCCCGTTGTCCCTCTTTGCCTCTATTTGCCGGAGATAAAATTTTATGCTATAGAAAACAGAAAAAAACGGTGCGAATTTTTAAATTCGGTTAAGCAAAAATTAAATTTGCAAAACCTTGAAATAATTCAAAGCAAAGCGGAAAGTTCCGGATTGAAAAATATGGATTTTGTCTCTTGCAGAGCGGTAGGCTCTTTGGAAGAGGATTTTAAGCGGGCTAAAGAAATCCTTAAAAAAAACGGGTGTTTTTTAACCGTGAAATCAAAACGGATAATTGACGAATTGAAAGCTAAGAATGATAAATTGCTAAAACGAGCAAAGGTTTGGAATTATAGTTTGCCGCAAGAAGAAATGGAATATGCGCTGGTGGAGTTGTATGCTTAAATTCTCAATGCTCTCTGCCGGAAGAGGCAGCAATTTTGAAGCCATAATGCAACGCATCGCGGCAAAAGAATTAAACGCCTGCTGCATAAGCCTTATTACCTACGCCGCAAATTGCAGAGCCGCAGACATAGCAAAACAATACGGAATTCCAATCCGTCTGGTTGAAGGCGATAACTTGCTCTCAATTTTGCAAAGCGACAATCCGGATTTAGCAGTGATGTCCGGCTATATGCGCAAAATCCCCGAAAATGTTTTTGAGCATTTTGAAAACAGAATAATAAACATCCACCCATCGCTTTTGCCCGCTTTTGGCGGAAAAGGCTGCTACGGAATACATGTTCACGAAAAGGTAATCGAAGCCGGAGTTAAAATCACCGGAGTCACCGTGCACTTTGTAAACAAAGACTACGACAGCGGAAAAATAATATCCCAAAGCGCAGTCCCCGTTCTGCCAAACGACACGCCGGAAAGCCTAGCAAAACGAGTTCTGCAAGAAGAACATAATATCTACTGGCAAGCGATTAGAGATTTCTCAACTAACCACTAATCACTAACCATTACTTACTATATTCCCTAAGTGCCGAATAAACTGTTCTTTTTAATTCTTTCTTGTTTTTTTATCTTCGTGCAGAACGCTCGGAGCCAGGATACGCTTTCCGGTTTGAAAATTGAGAAAAAAAACGGCGTGAGTTATGTTGACGGAATAGATTTGGGCAGGAAATTGAAAACGCAAATGCTTTGGCGCAGCGAGGCCGGTATTTTGCAAATCGGGACTTCTTCTTGGGCTTTGGATAACGAATGGGTGAGCATAAAAGATACGACTTTCCTGTTGAAAACCGCTGTGCAAAAAAGCATAAACGAAAAACAGTCTTTTTGGCTGCCCTTGCCCTCTTCGCTGCCGGTTTTTGAGCGAATGCTGAATAAAACCTTTGAATACGATAGCGTTTCCGCAAAAATAACAGCAGCACAAATAAAAGACATATGGAGCGTGAATTTAGACGCAAAAAACAACGGCGAAGTTTTGGAGCTAAAACTTTTAAAAGCATTTGTCGTAGAGCCTTTTTACGTGCATCCGAATTATATTCTGCGAATAAACGGAGCCTCCATGGACAGCACAATGTTTCTGGATTTGGTAAAAAAATCTGCCGTAATAAGCAGAGTTGTTCCCATTCAAGACGAGCAGAGCGCGCAGCTAACCCTTACTTTGAGAGACAACTGGGAAAATCCTGAACTGGTGAAAAAAGACGGTGGAAAAACTTTGCAAATAGTGTTGAGAAAAAAGTTGGCTGCCATCCAGCCAAATCCAAATGCGGCGGTTCCGGTTGCCAAAGCAGAAACGACAATACCGGCAGCAGGTCCCATAGCAGCAGGCTCCGCAACAAAAAAAATAAAAACAATAGTAATAGACCCCGGACACGGCGGCAAAGACCCCGGAGCCATTGGCTATAATGGGCTTCAAGAAAAAGAGGTTGTTTTGGCTGTTGGCTTAAAATTAAAAAACAGACTGGAAGAAAAGGGATTTACAGTTAGGCTCACAAGAAGCAGGGACGAATTTATAGAACTCGCAAAGCGCCCAAAGATGGCAAGCGATTGGGGCGGCGATTTATTCATAAGTTTGCATTGCAATGCCGTGGAAGGCAAGGAGAGGCAGCAAAAAACCGATGGCTTCAAATTTTACATATTGCGCGCGGGAGGCTCAGAAGAAGACAAAGCCATAGCCCGCAGGGAAAATCAGGCAATTGCGCTGGAGTCCGGCAAAAAGGGCAAAGATGAAATTTCGCCGGCCGAATGGATAGTTCTCGATAACCAGCTCGCTCTGTATGCGGAAAAAAGCGCCCTGTTGGCCGGGTATTTGGTGGAAGCCTTTGATGGCGGCTCCATAAAAAAATTGCAGACGGGAGCCGGGCAGGCAGGTTTTATGGTTTTGGCCGGTGCTTATATGCCGGCGGTTTTGGCAGAACTCGGTTTTATCACGAACCCCACGGACGGTGCGTTTTTGGCTACGGAAAAAGGGCAAAACGAACTTGCCGATCGATTGACAAAAGCGATAACATCATTCGCAAAATAAATCTTCAATTAAAAATATGTCATTTCTCCCAATATCCCGTAAAGAAATGGACTTCCTCGGTTGGGACTTTGCAGATGTTATAATAGTAAGCGGTGATGCCTATGTTGACCACCCGTCTTTTGGGCACGCCGTTATAGCCAGAATTTTGGAAAGCGAAGGTTTGCGAGTTGCGATTTTGCCCCAACCGAACTGGCAAGACGATTTGAGGGATTTCAAAAAACTTGGACAACCGAGATTATTTTTTGGCGTTACATCAGGCTGCCTCGATTCCATTGTGAGCCACTACACGGCAAATAAAAGACTGCGCAGCGATGACGCTTACACACCGGGTGGCAAAGCGGGATTTCGTCCCGACCGAGCAACGACGGTTTATTCAAAAATCCTAAAACAGCTTTTCCCAAACACGCCGGTAATTTTAGGTGGAATAGAAGCCTCGCTTCGCCGAACAACTCATTACGATTTTATCGAAGGCCGCTTAATGCCAAGCATCCTTTGCGAGAGCGGAGCAGACCTATTAGTTTACGGAATGGGCGAAAAACCGATTTTAGAAATAGCAAAAAAAATACAACAAAACAAAGACATACACACCACAAAACAAACAGCATTCCTAAAAAAACTCTCAACTCTCAATTTTCCACTCTCAACTCTCAACTCTCAACTCTCAACTAAATTAAACTCCCACGAAGATTGTTTAGAAAGCAGCGATAAATTTTTGGAAAACACAAAAATTCTTGAACAAGCTTGCAACGCAGAAATAACACAAAAAATCGGGAATAAAATTCTAATCATAAATCCGCCTTTTGCGCAAATGAGCGAAGCGGAAATAGACAGGAGTTTTGACCTGCCATATGAAAGGAAGCCGCATCCTCGTTATTTGAAGAGAGGGGATATTCCTGCTTATGAGATGATAAAGCACAGCATAACTACGCACAGGGGTTGTTTTGGCGGTTGTTCGTTCTGTGCTATTCATGCGCATCAGGGAAAGTTTATAGCGAGCAGGAGTGAGAAAAGCATTTTGAAGGAAGTTCAGGCTCTTGCAAAAATGCCCGATTTTAAAGGCAATTTAAGCGACTTGGGCGGACCCAGCGCAAATATGTATAAGATGGGTGGAGTGGATAAAAATCTGTGCTCCGAGTGCAAGCGAGTGAGTTGCTTGTTTCCGAAAATCTGCAACAATCTGAATACAAATCACGAGGTGATGAATGAACTTTACAAAAAGGTTTTGCAAATTGAAGGCGTTAAAAAGCTTTTTATAGGCAGTGGTGTTCGCCACGATATGCTTTTGCACGCTTCAAACGAGGAATGCAAAAAAGAAAATGCGATTTACACGGAAAATTTGATTTTGCGCCACACGAGCGGCCGTCTTAAACTTGCGCCGGAACACACGGAAAACCATGTTCTTGAACTTATGCGAAAACCGGATTTTGACATCTATAAAAAATTTCTGTTAATTTTCCAAAATATTTGCAAAAAGCACAACTTAAAAACGCAAATCATACCTTATCTAATGTCCAGCCACCCGGGGTGCGAAATGAGCGATATGAAAGCCCTCGCAATAACTCTCAAGGATTTGAAAATTTACCCTGAGCAAGTTCAAGATTTTACCCCAACTCCATTTACTTTTAGCACAGCTTTATTTTACCTCGCTCTGAAAAAGAATAAAAACACCCCTTTTGTTGCCACAGACAAAGATGAAAAGCAGAAGCAGAAGGAGATGCTTTTATCAGTCAACCACAAACTCCCCCTTCTTCCAACCAATTCTAATCTCTGAATCAGCCTTTATGTTCCCGGAAATAATCTCTCTGGAAAGGAATGATTCCAAATGCTTTTGAATATAACGCTGAATCGGGCGTGCTCCGTATTGAGAATCATAGGATTCTTCTACAACCCCTTCCGCAACGGCCGGCTCAAAGACAACCTCTATTCTTTGCGCATTCAACCGCTTTGCAAGAGCCTCCAACTTGATTTGCGCAATTTGCACAAGCTCAGTCTTTTCCAAAGGCTTGAATATCAGAGTGTTGTCCAAACGGTTCAAAAATTCCGGGCGGAAGAATGTTTTCAAATCCCTTTCCGGCAAATTTGATGTCATCAAAATAAGGGTGTTTTTGAAATTCACCTTGCGGCCTTTGCCATCCGTTAAATGCCCCTCGTCAAGCACTTGGAGCAGAGCGTTGAACACATCGGGGTGGGCTTTTTCCACCTCGTCAAAGAGCAGCACGGAATAAGGATGCGTTCTCACAGCTTCCGTAAGTTGGCCGCCTTCATCGTAGCCCACATATCCCGGTGGCGCACCTATAAGGCGGGCAACACTGTGCTTTTCCATATATTCGCTCATATCAAAACGGAGCATCGCCTGCTCGCTATCGAAAAGTTCGGCAGCAAGAGCTCGGGCGAGTTCGGTTTTTCCAACACCTGTGGGGCCGAGGAAGAGGAAACTCCCTATAGGAGCGTTTTCCCTTGAAAGCCCGCTTTTGTTGCGTAAAATTGCGAGTGAAACTTCTTCCACCGCTTCATTCTGCCCTATCAATCTTTTGTGCAATCTCTCTTCCAAATGCAAAAGTTTTTCCTTTTCGCCCTCACGTAAACGAGAAATCGGAATGCCAGTCCAGTGGCTCACCACCTGAGAAATATTTTCCTCGGTCACAACTTCCGAAACCTCATCGGGTTCATTGGTGCGAAGCGCTGCTTCCAAATCCTCTGCCGTTTTTTGCAGCATCGGGATTTTGTTGTATTTCAACTCTGCCGCTTTTTCCAACTGATATGAGGCCTCGGCTTTTTCCATTTCATCTTTTGCCGCACGGAGTTCCTGCTGTGCGTTTTTCAATGTCTCAAAGCGGAGCCGTTTTTGCTGCCAGCGTTCTTGCTGTTCCTTTACTTCCAAGTCAACGGTTTTCAATTCCTCTTGCAGTTCTTTTAACCGCTCTTTTGAAGCCGCATCGTTTTCCATCGCAAGGGCTTTTTCTTCAATGCGAAGTTGCAGTTGCCGCCTTTGCAGGGTATCCAAGGCCTCCGGCACGGTGTCCAATTGTGTTTTTACCATGCTCGCTGCCTCGTCTATCAAGTCCACGGCTTTGTCCGGCAAAAAACGGTCTGAGATATAGCGGCTGGAGAGTTGCACAGCGGCAACCAAGGCGTTGTCCTGAATGCGGACTCCGTGGTGAGCATCAAAACTCTCCTTTATGCCTCTCAAAATCGAGAGTGCTTCATCCGGGCTTGGTTCCGCTACCGGCACGGGTTGAAAGCGGCGTTCCAAAGCGGCATCTTTTTCAATGTATTTTCTATACTCCGCCGTTGTGGTAGCACCTATGCAATGCAGTTCGCCACGAGCAAGGCCGGGTTTAAGCATATTACCCAAGTCCATGCTTCCCTGTGTTTTGCCCGCACCAACTATATTGTGAATTTCATCTATGAACAAAAGCGTGTCTTGCTCCTGTTCGAGTTCGTCCAAAACAGCTTTTAATCTCTCCTCAAATTCGCCCTGATATTTTGCACCGGCTATTAAAGCGGATAAATCAAGGGAAAAAATCTTTTTGCCTTTCAAGGCATCGGGAACATCGTTTTTGTGAATACGGTGTGCCAAGCCCTCAACTATGGCGGTTTTTCCCGTTCCGGGTTCGCCCACCAAAACAGGATTATTTTTCGTTTTACGAGCCAAAATTCTAATCACCCTGCGAATTTCCTCCTCACGCCCAATAACGGGGTCAAGTTTTCCCTCTGCGGCAAGGGAAACCAATTCTTTTCCATACCTATTCAAAGCAGAATCCTCTTTTGCAACCGCCGCCGCGCTCATCGGGTCTGAGAGCCAAGTGCGAACCGCCTCCGCATTGCCGAGTGCATTTTCAAAAATAGCCGCTAATTGTTTGTTGCCTGTGTTTTTCATCAAGGATATGAGCAAGTGTCCGGGTTCTGCGGAACTGCCTTGTTCCGAGCGCACGAGTTTTACTGCGGCTCTTAGCACATTGGATAAATCGCTGCTCGCATGGTTATCGTGGTCGGAGCTTTCAACGATGCGAGGCAGTTTGTCCAAAATTTTTTGGACAGCGGTGCGCATTTCCTGAGTTTTGGCATTTTTCGCTTTGAACAGATTTTTTAATCTACCGTCCGGGTTCTCCAACAATGCTGCCGCCAAGTGGGGGGTATCACACTCGCCGTGGCTTGCCTTGTCTTGAATTTCTTGCGACTTGGCAAGTATTCGCTCTGCTTGTTTTGAA
>LIUG01000036.1:0-306 GCA_001462245.1 Candidatus Fibrimonas termitidis | reverse complement strand
GGCTGTAGGGGCGTTGCGGGCAACACCCGTATGGTTATTTGTTCAGTTTTGGAACATTTTTGTTCAATTTTGGTGTTGCAAGTTTCTAATCTCGCTCCAAAATCGCTATTTTTGTGAAAAAATGACGATTTTTTGCGCTTTTTTAGTTTTTTGAAGTTTTTTGTTGACAAATCGGCAAATTTTTTCTATATTTCGTTTCAATGATTCGGTTTGTCGGTAAAATAATACTCCCTGCCTTTGCAGCTTCCATCTGCAAAAGGAATGTGGCTAATATATTGCCAAACTGTTTCTTACCCCCCCCCCCCC
>LIUG01000035.1 GCA_001462245.1 Candidatus Fibrimonas termitidis | reverse complement strand
TCATAATACAATCTGCCCCTGTTAAAATAATACTCCGCTACATTAGGTTCCTGCCGTATGGCTTCGTCATAATCATCAATAGTCTTGCGATTTGTTTTCATAGAAATTTCTCCTTTTTCACACCGCCCTTTATAAATAAAGCCAACATAAAAACGCAATGGCTGTGATATACGGTAATATTAAAAATATCGTTAATATTGTTAGCCTGCTTGATAACGCTTTGTTTTGGATGGTTAACTCATTAACCGAATGCATTAATTCGTTTAACTCGTAACACATTTTGCCCTGTTCTTCGAACAATTTTGAAATTTGCGGCTGTATTTCACCTTCGATTTTCTCTGTTTGGCTGTCTATTTCTGACAATAGCACTTTATAGTTTCCGACAACCTCCTCGCGAAACTGTATCAAGCTCTTAATGAGCTTTGCGACATCAAGTTTATTAGCGGACTGTTTCTCCAGCTTTGACTCATCTTCTTTTGTCAATTTCATGTTCTAACTCCTTTTAAGGTTTTTAAATAAGGTGAATTCATTGTACTAACCCCCAAGTAATGATATTAATAATGATATCAAAAAATCAGCAGCATCTTCAATACCTTCTTGGATTTTGTCTATAACTTCCGTAGGATCAAATTGCCCTCCGTCGCCAGGCAACGAAGGCTGCCAGTCAATATTGCCGGGATTATAAAGATTGGAAACATTTACCGTAAAGTCAGAATTAAATAAACTTTCCATAAACGGCATAAACGCATCGGGTGTCAATTCTAATATGTGTTCGTGAAAAGATATGTTAGCTTCGGGGCTGGACAATGCCGTTATACGTTCTTTGATGGAATCTACCCCGCCATTAACCCATTCGCTAAAATCCGGGAAAAACCAATATTTACCTTTTCCGTGATACAAATCACCGACATCTTTGAATGAAGTAGGCTTTCTATTTTCAGCAATTTTCATTGCTATTTCCTTACAAACTTCAGGCAACTTTTCAATCCAAGATTTTTGAGACTTCCAATTTAACGGTACATTTCTCATTTTCGCCTTCCATCGTTATTTGTTTTCATCTCTGGTTATCCTTTATTTGCGGTCAGTCTTTCACGCAACGGACAGAATATAGATAAGATGCAGCACCGCCGCCATCACCCGTATTGATGTAGCCCATGCCGATGTAGTTATAGTTATAGTTATAGGGAGAGTTCCAGATATCGGCAGTCCACCAGAAGCCCATGGAACCGACAGCGAAACTGCCATTCGGACCACTGGCACCGCCCGGCAGGGCTGAAAAGCCGTATTCATCCGTGCCGTTGCCTGAGCTTGATTGATTTTGAACAATATTCCAGCCGCTCGTTGTTCTCAGTTTCTTTCCCTCGCCGATATAAGCCGTCATAACATCCCATTCCGCTTTGCTTGGCAAATGCCAGTCATCAGGGCAAACACCCTGAACTCCGCTAGGAACAGCGGCTGAATTTGCCGCTCCATCCATAGCCGTTGCTCGATAGTAAAGCCTACCATATTTTTCACAATTGTTACATCTGCTGTCCTCTGCGGGGTAGTTCAAATTCTCAGCCATCCAGGTTTGTGTGCCTATTTTGACGGTTTTATAGGTCTGATGCGGGTAGCTTCGGTCGTCGGTAAAGGAACCGTATTCTTTCAATGGCAACCCGCCTCCAGAACAATAATGCGTTTCAGTATTGTCGCTTCCTGTGCACGCCACCGCCCACACGGCATAAAGGGTGATATTCATCTTGACAGTATATGAAGAACCAATATCGTATATGTCCGTGCCGTAAATGTTAGCAGTCCAGCCTGCAAAGGCATATCCTGTTCTTTGCAGATTGCCACCGCTGGGAAGCTGTATGGCAGAGCCTGAATCGGCTTTCATAGCCGTAGGTTTTACTCCGCTTGTCGCCTCATTGCCGTCAAAGGTTACGGTGAATATGGGAATCCATTTCGCATAAATGATAACATCATCCGTGACGGTATAGGGAGAAACGGCGTTCCAGCCTCCAAAAGTATATCCCGTTCGCTCCAAAGTGCCCCTGCCGGGGAGATATATAGTAGCACCATAATTGGCTTTCACAGCCTCAGGTGCTGTTCCGCCTGTGGCACCATTGCCGTCAAAGGTTACTGTAAACGAAACACCAGACGAACTGGACAGTGCAACCGAACTACTGCTTGTAGCAACGCTTGACGAACTCAGTGTTGCTGAGGAAGAACTGCTACCGATAATTGAGCTGGAACTGCCACCGATAATTGAACTAGAACTGCCACCGATAATTGAGCTGGAACTACTACCTATATTCAAGCTAGAACTGCTGCTTGCCGCTGAGCTAGAACTGTTACCCGCCGCTGAACTAGAACTGTAGCCTATTATATTCAAGCTGGAACTGCTTCTCTCGCCGCACGGACTATTCGGCGGTATATAGGTTTGGCCGTTGCATTTGCCATAAACAACGTTTTCATAGCAAAACTCCGTAAGAGGGTTAAATTCTTCGCCCCAACATTTCTCAAAGATTTGGCTGTTGGTGCAAAACTGGGTGTCGGAATCTATAAAGTGGTCGCCACACTCCTCCGGCAACTTCTCGCAGGCTAAAAAAGCCATGGCGGCGGCAAGTAAAATTTTCTTAGTCATGTCTCGGCTCCTTGTTAAAAAATGATATTAATTGAAACTCCCGTTAAAAGAAGCGCACTGCCTACTATATAGGCTACGTTGCGGCTTGTCTCGGCGTTTTTGGCATTGCTTATCCTGTCATTTTTAACGTGTTTCTTGACATCGTTGTTTCTGTACAGCCCATACCCCACAAGCCCTGCACCCAAAACATCAAGGCCTATACCAGTGAAAAGAAAGGCGGTCTTTTTAAACTGACGACTCTTGCTCTCCTTTTCCATCTGCTCCTTTATCCTCTCCGAGTTTATCAGCTCGGAGGCTATCTTCTGTGCCACCTGCATCATCTCGTCCGTGTTTCTCAGATAACTGTTCGCCGTTGCGCTGCGCTGTATCTTGGCTGTCTCTACATCTACAAGGCGCACATCTAAATAATAGGCATCCCCCGCCGGGCGGCTTATATCGGATATGCATAGAAACTGCACGCCGAACTGCACACCTAACATTCTAATCTGCTCGTCGCTTACCGCTCCGCTTCGCTGGAATTTGTGCTCGGCGGCTAACCTTTGGAGAATAGCCTCGGTGCGGTCTATGGCAGAATACTTTTCGCTCTGGCTTATAACCCTTGCAAGCTCGCCGCCCATCACCTTATGCACGCCCTGCGCCCCCGGCGGCTCTTCGCCTGCCATGTAAACAGCAACCGTATGCTTGGAATCCGTTGCCGCAGCAGGTTTTTCTACCACCGCTGGTCTTTCTTGGGCGGGAGGTGCAATTTCTGCCTCCTCCTGCGATTCTTCGTCGGCTTCGTAGTCTGACTGCCAATCGCTCGACAGCATCTGTGCTGCGGCAAAGCCGCAAAGAGCAAGCACTGTTATTAATACCGTTTTCATTCACAAACCTCCTTGATGTGAGTTTTTACCTTGCCCCATATATCAGGGGCGATTTTCTCTGCGGCCTTTTCGCAAGCAATATCTTTGCCTTCCCAAGACCCCTTTGCAGTCATGCTACCTAAGGGAATATTTTTGCTGCCGTTTATAATATCCACCTGTGCACAAGAACTGCAATGGTCAAAATAGCCGTCATTCTTCTGATTGCAGTCCTCGGCATCTATTTTAACAGTGATGGAATTGCTCTTTGGCTGCTGCTCTACACGGCAGTTGTTCTTTGAGAGTAGTTCATTCAATTTGCCGCTTATGGTTTTTGCTCTTGTGCCTTTTATTTCAAGATAGACTCCCCTTCTTGCCGTTTGGCGGCACTCCTTTTTTATCTTTGCATCAACTCTCTCATATTCCTCTTGCATGGCTTTGTCCATTTGCCTCAAATCCTCCAAAATCCGCTGCCAACCAAGCATTTTGGCATAGATATATCCAGCATTAACACATTTAGCGGAGTCAAGCACCTGATGTTCAAAGATGTTCAATTTGGTTCTCAGATATATCCTCAAAGAATCCAGATAAGGTATCGCCGCATCGGAACGGCAGATAAAGCGTATTGACACATGCTCGCCGTCTTCCACGGAACGGCTGAGTTGTTTCACAGCCGCTCCTTTGATAAGCTCGGCTTGTATTTCTGCCCTGCTTGAATAAGTGCTGGAATCTGCGGGAATGCCGTCTATCGTCACTTTGTCAAGAGTTGCTACAACTTTTGCTTTAAGGCCGGAGGCTATGCTCATGGCAATCGCCAAATCCGCATTGGCATCGGCCGCATCTTGGCGTTTACCCCGCCCCTCGCCGATAATCCTGTCGCTGGGGCATGAATTGCCGGCCAAGGCGGTTGCGGCAAAGAAGAGGGCAAAAATGAATATTTTACGCATAAATCCTCATAGTTCATTTAAGCAGGCTTTTCACCCCGTCTGCGATAGTGTCCCTAATCTTATCAAAAACGCTCTTTCTAACAGGCTGGCCTTTTGAAATGTCTTCAAGGACATTCTCAAAGAGAGCGGGATTTAAAATTCTAAGCTCATTGACCACATACACCGTTATCGGCTTTCCGTTTCTTTCTCTCTGTTCCATATATGTGTATGTCAAGTATATCTGCGAACCGCTTACGGCGTTTTTGACCGCTACTGCCATCTTGCTTTTGAATACTTCTTCTTCTATAGGTATGCCGTCTTCTATGATTTTATTGCGGACTATTTCCGAATTGCCTTCCACAAACGCATTCATGGACTGCCCCATTGCATAGATGGCTTTGACGCTTGCTTCTTCCGCGGCACTGCCGCGAGTTGTGCCCCTGCCTTCGCCGATTGCGCATGGGAAGCCTTGCGTGGACAGGTTTTTGCATTCGGTGGTTAACCTATCCAAGACTGCTATTATTTCCTCTTGCGTGGGCGGCGTGCTTGGCACTTCGCTTGGCGGGGGTTGTGCGGTTTTGCCGGATTTGTCCGGCGTTAGCGTTGTTTTTGCCGGCGAGTTTGCAGACGGCAGGATTAATTTCCCTGCCACATATTTTACTATGCCAAACAAATCCCAAACACCGGCGTTGGCGTGAGAGGGGAACATCATCATTGTGCAAATGATTAGGGCGAGAAGAGACATTTTTTTAGTCATTGTGAACCTCCTTGATTGGTTGTTGGTTGAGATTTTATGCAACGGACAGAGAACAAGTACGGCTTTTCGTAGCCGCTCCAGCGTACTTCGCCGTTTCTGTTGTGGGACATGTGTATGCTGTAGGCGTTGCCGTTGCCATCTTCGGTGGCACTCCACCAGAAGCCTGTCAAGTGGAGATCTTTCCCTCAAGTGGTGATAGC
>LIUG01000034.1 GCA_001462245.1 Candidatus Fibrimonas termitidis | reverse complement strand
AGGCCTTGCCTTGGGAATGGAAGGCAGCTTAAATTTCTAATTTTTACCAATGTTATTATTCCTAGTTGGTTCTCCGGTTAAAGGCAAAAACGCAGAATACCTGCACATAGCGGAAACCTCCGGAGATTTAACCCAAGAAGAACTAAAAAAACTTGAAATCCTACTAGACTCTCAACTCATAACTCATAATTCTCAACTCTCAACTCTCAACTTTCAACTCATAGTCGCCCCCAGAGTCGGCACCATAAGCCCCTGGAGTTCAAAAGCAACCGATATACTCCACATTTGCGGTCTCACCGCCATAACTCGCATAGAAAGGGCAGTGATTTGGGCATCTTCCGAAGAAGTGCGCTTTGACAAAATGACGCAGCAAATTTTCCACTCAAAAGAAGAACTTGCCGCATTATTCACCCACAAAGACCCGAAACCTTTAAGCAGAATTACAGATTTAGAAAAAGCGAATTCAGAGCTAGGACTAGCCCTCTCCCGTGAAGAAATCGATTACTTAACGGAAAAATTTGCAGAATTGGGACGCAGCCCAAGCGATGTTGAACTCATGATGTTTGCCCAAGCGAACTCCGAACATTGCCGCCATAAAATATTCAACGCACAGTGGGAAATAAACGGCGAAAAACAGGATTTGTCCCTGTTCCAAATGATAAAAAACACCTATAAATGCTCGCCAAACGGAATTTTGAGTGCATACAAAGACAATGCCGCCGTTATGGAGGGCTTTGAAGCGGGGCGTTTTTACGCAAACCCCGAAAACAACGAGTATGGCTACCACAAAGAACCCGTGCATATTTTGATGAAGGTCGAAACCCACAACCACCCCACGGCAATCAGCCCATTCCCTGGAGCGGCAACCGGCAGCGGCGGCGAAATCCGGGACGAGGGGGCAACAGGCATAGGTTCAAAACCAAAAGCTGGGCTTTGCGGATTTTCCGTTTCAAACTTGAAAATCCCCGGCTATATCCAGCCTTGGGAAAAGGATTTCGGAAAACCGTCTCGCATAGAAAGCCCTTTGCAGATTATGATAGACGGCCCGCTCGGAGCGGCTGCCTTTAACAACGAGTTTGGACGCCCGAATATATGCGGTTATTTCAGGACTTTTGAACAAGAGGTAAACGGCGAAATCCGTGGCTACCACAAGCCCATAATGCTTGCGGGCGGAATTGGGAATATAAAAGCCAGCCATATTCAAAAAGGCTCGCTCAAAGAGGGCGATTTGCTCATAGTTTTGGGTGGCCCAGCGATGTTGATCGGTTTGGGTGGCGGTGCAGCGAGTTCAATGGCAACAGGGAGCGGCGGCGAGGACTTGGATTTTGCAAGCGTCCAACGGGACAACCCCGAAATGCAGCGGCGTTGCCAAGAGGTAATAGACAGGTGCTGGGCTTTGGAAGAAAAAAATCCAATAGCATTTATCCACGATGTAGGGGCGGGCGGTCTTTCAAATGCGCTCCCCGAGTTGGTAAAAGACGCCGGATTTGGCGGCATATTCCGTTTGCGCGATATTCCGAGCATGGAAAACGGCATGAGTCCGCTGGAAATATGGTGCAACGAAGCCCAAGAACGTTATGTGCTAGCAATTTCCGCCGAAAGTTTGCCGGTGTTTAAGGAACTTTGCGAGCGTGAGCGTTGCCCCTATGCAGTAGTAGGGGAAGCCACAACAGAACAAAATTTGATTTTAAAAGACGAGCATTTTAAAAACAAACCCATAGATATTCCGATTTCTTTGCTGCTCGGTAATCCGCCTAGGATGAGGCGCAGAGATGAGGGTTTAGTTGAGAGTGGAGAGTTGAGAGTTGAGAGTGATTTTCAGTTTTCTGAAATTGCGTATCGGGTTCTTTCTCACCCTGCTGTGGCGGATAAGGGATTTTTGATTACTATTGGCGACCGTTCTGTGACCGGTATGGTGGTACGGGAACAGATGGTTGGTCCGTGGCAGGTCCCTGTTGCGGATTGTGCTGTGACTACCAGTACTTTGGATTCTACAACAGGTGAGGCTTTTGCTATCGGGGAACGCACTCCGCTTGCATTGCTGAATTCCGCTGCTGCTGCCAGAATGGCAGTGGGGGAGGCTATTACAAATATTGCCGCCGCAAAAATAAGCGATATTTCGAAAATCCGTCTCTCCGCAAACTGGATGGCAAACCCGGCGACCAAGGGCGAGGGAGCAGCTTTATATGAGGCGGTCAAGGCGGTTGGAATGGATTTTTGCCCCAAACTGGGCATTGCAATTCCCGTTGGAAAGGACTCTATGAGCATGAGCGCAAGTTGGGAAAGCGAGGGCGAGAAGAAAGTCGTAACTTCGCCTGTTTCCTTGATAGTAAGCGCTTTTGCTCCCTGCGAAAATGTATGCAAAAGTTTAACGCCGGAACTGCAAAAAATTGAAAACACAATTTTAATCTTGGCAGATTTAGGACAAGGCAAAAACCGAATGGGCGGTTCCATAGCAAACGAGGTATTCAACCAATTCGGCGGCGAACCCCCAGACGCAGACCCCGAATTATTAAAACAATTCTTCAAAGCAATCCAAACCCTAAACGCCCAAGATAAAATCCTAGCCTACCACGACCGTTCAGATGGTGGCTTGTTCACAACCTTAGCGGAAATGGCTTTTGCAGGGCACGTTGGAATTAAATTGGGAGTGGGGAGTGGGGAGTGGGGAGTGGAAAATTTAATATCGTTTCTTTTTAATGAAGAATTGGGAGCGGTTTTGCAAATTGAGGAAAGTGATTTTGAAGCTGCCTATAAATTATTCCCCTTCAAAAAAATCGGTATATTAGCAAACGATTTTAGCCTAACTCTCAACTCTCAACTCTCAACTCTCAACTCTCTCTCAACTCTCAACTTTTCACTATCCGAACTCCGCAAAATCTGGAGCCGACCCTCTTATGAAATAGCCAAACTCCGTGACAACCCCGAATGTGCTAAACAAGAATACGAATGGAAATGCAACGAAAAAGACACAGGAATTACCATAAAAGTAAAAGAAAACTCTCAACTCTCAACTCTCAACTCTCAACTTTCTTTCAACTCTCAACTTAATAAAGAAAAGCCCAAAATCGCAATCTTCCGCGAACAAGGCGTAAACGGCGAAGTGGAAATGGCAGCAGCCTTTGACAGGGCTGGCTTCAAAGCAATAGATGTTCACACTACCGATATTTTAAGCGGAAAAACGGATTTGAGCGAATTTAGCGGCTTGGCAGCTTGCGGCGGTTTTAGCTACGGCGATGTCTTGGGTGCCGGGGAGGGCTGGGCTAAGAGCATTTTGTTTAACGAGCGGGCAAGGGAAGTTTTTCAAAAATTCTTTGAAAGAAAGGATACATTCTCGCTTGGGGTTTGCAATGGTTGCCAGATGTTGAGCAATTTGAAGAGCATTATACCGGGTGCAGCACATTGGCCTAAGTTCAAGCAAAATCTATCGTTACGCTTTGAAGCCCGTTTTGTAAGCGTTAAAATTGAGAAATCCCCCTCGATTTTATTAAAAGGAATGGAAAATTTTGTGCTTCCCATTCCGGTTGCGCACGGAGAAGGCAGAGTGGAATTTGCAAGTTCCTCCGACTTGGAAAAGAGCCTGGTTTCTGTTCGCTATGTGGATAATAACCATGAGCCAACGGAAATGTATCCTTTAAACCCCAACGGCAGCCCCCAGGGAATAGCAGGCCTAAGCACCGAAGACGGCAGGGTTTTGATTTTAATGCCCCATCCTGAGCGGGCATTCAGAATGCTCCAAAACTCTTGGACAAAACCGGTGACCGGCGATGGTTACTGGATGCAATTGTTCAGGAATGCTAGGGAGTTTGCGGGGTAAAGTCAATGAATCGTGCTATTTTTTTAGCTGCGCTGTTTGCTATTTGTTCGTATGCGCAAACCTCCCAGCCCTTGACGCTCAAAAATTCCATTGAACTTGCAATCGGCAAAAATGAAAAGCTATCCGCCGCAAACGAGGCGGTGAATATGGCTAAGGGGAAAAAAACGCAGGCTAGAGGAAAAATGCTCCCGTCAATCTCGGTCTCCGGCGGCTACACACGCATAAACGACAATTTGGATTTAGAGATAGACATAAGCGAAATTTTCTCAACCAACCCGCTTCTCTCAAGCAACCCAATTCTCTCTCAAATGCTCGGTTCTATTCCCAGCTATTCAATGCGTATGCAAAACGAGAGTTTTTGGAATGCAACCGCCCAAGCGCAGTGGACAATTTTTGCGGGAGGCAGGCTTTGGAGCGGCTACAAAGCGGCAAACAGCGAAGAAAACACCGCAGAGGCGAGGAAAAACACGGTTCAAGGCGAGGTGGCAAAAGAAACCGCTTTGAGATACTTAGGTTATAAGTTAGCGCAGTCCGTTAAAGATGTTCAGGAACAGAATTTGCAAACGATAGCGCAGCATTTTGAAAACACCAAAAAATTGGAAGAAGCCGGGCAAATAGCCTTAGCGGAAAGGCTAAGGGCAGAGGTTGCGCTAGCAGAGGCAAAACGCAATTTGGAGGACGCAAAAAGAAACGCAAGCCTGGCAAAACTCGCACTTGCAAATTCCATAAAATCAGACACGAATTTCACACTGGAATTTTCGTGGAAAAAACTGGAGGCACCCGAAAGTCCGCAAGCATTCACAGAGAAAATCCTCTCAAAAAATCCGCAGTTATTGCAAATCAAGAGCGAAGAAAACAGGGCTTTGAGCGGGCTTTCCGCAGATAGAGGCGAATGGATGCCGGCCATAGCCGCCTTTGGAATGCGTGAACTCTACACCAATGATTTAACCTTTTTGCAACCCACTTGGGCAGTTGGCGTCAAAGCGGAGTGGAATTTGTTCAGCGGAGGAACGACGCTCGGTAAATATAAATCCTCAAAAGCGCAAGTCCGTTCGCTAAACTATCTGCAGGAGCAAGCTAAAAGAGACTTGGAACTCTTGGCGGAAAAATACCTGCGCCAGTGGAGCGGCGCAAATGAAAAACTGGAATCTTTAGAGAAAACCGAAGACCTTGCGCAGGAATCTTTTAGGGCGCAAACAAAGGCCTACGCCGCAGGCATGGCAACAGGCCTAGATGTAATAGATGCCCAATTCGCCCTTTCAAGGGTAGCTCTAGCAAAATACGCTTCGTACTTTGAAGCCTATTCCGCAATCATATCCCTGCAAGAACTATGCGGCGAAGCCGAAACCCTAGGAGAACTGCTGAAATGAAACTCAACTCTCAACTCTCAATTACCAGCCTTCGGCTGTTCACCAGCGGAAACCAAACTCAGAGGTGTCTCAACTCTCAACTAGCATTAATAATAGCACTGCTTCTAATTTCTTGCGAAGATTCAAAACAGAATTACCTTCAGGGGCAGTTTGAGGTGCAGAGGGTTTGGGTTTCTTCTAAGGTTCCGGGGCGGTTGCAGAGCGTGTTGGCAGAGGTTGGGGATTCTGTTGTTCGGGGGCAGGCTCTTGCGGAGTTGGAAAGCCCGGAAATTGAAGCTAAGAAAAAGCAGGCCATTGGTGCATTAAAGGCGGCGGAATCGCAGAACAAAAAGGCAAAGGCGGGTGCTAGAAAAGAGGAGATTGCGGCAGCGGCGGCTATGGCAAAACGGGCGCAGGAGGCGGCTAATTTAGCAAAGGCAACATACGAAAGAGTTCAGCAATTATGCGATGAGGGGGTTTTGCCCATTCAGAAAAGGGATGAGGCTTTTGCAGGGTACACAACCGCAAAGGCGGCGGCAGAAGCTGCATTTGCACAGCTTGAAATGGCGAGAGAGGGGGCGAGAGCAGAGGATAAGGAGGCTGCGGAAGCTCTTGTTTTGCAGGCAATGGGCGCAAATGCGGAGGTAAACGCCTATTTGGAGGAAACAACCTTGCGTTCGCCTATAAATGGCGAAATAGCTTCTAAGAATGCGGAGCAGGGGGAGCTTGTGGGTTCGGGGATGCCTGTATTTTCGGTTATAGATCGTTCAAAGTCTTGGGCTGTTTTCAATGTTAGGGAAGATTTGCTGAGAAACTTGAGCAAGGGGACAAAAATAAGGGTTTGGATCCCCGCTTTGAAGCGGAGTGCGGATTTGGAAATTTATTCCATTGCGCCGCTTGGCGATTTTGCCACTTGGCGGAGCAGCAAGGAAACCGGCGGTTTTGATTTGAAAACTTTTGAGGTTAAAGCCCGCCCAACCGAGAGCATTCCGGATTTGCGCCCGGGCATGAGTGCGCTTTTGCCGGTGAAATGACATAAATATCACTTTTTTTTAACTTTTAGTGTTTTTTTTGTAATATATAGCGGGAAATTATATATATTAGTATTATCTATTTTCTGACCTTGAGAGGTGCCTATGACCCGGAAATTATTCATGTTTGCATCATTAGTGCTACTGCTCGGAAGCATTACAGCAAATGCAGCCCCAACTACCCGCTATTGGGACGCTTGCAAGCCGAGTTGCGCATGGACAGGCAATGCTGGCGGCAGTCCAAACGGAGCCGCTACAAGTTGCAATATCAACGGGGATAAACTCGGCAATTCCGCTGATGCGGTGAATGCCTGCCAAAACGGACCTTCTCATACATGTATGGGTCAAGCTCCTTGGGCTGTAAATGATAATCTGGCTTACGGTTTCGCAGCTGCCCACTCAAACGGTGACTGCGGCAAGTGTTACGAGTTAACATTTACCAACGATGGTGAGGGTGGCACAACGGGAGGCAGTATTATAGGAAAAAAAATGATTATAATGGTGAGCAACATAGGTCAAATAAATGAAGGCGCTTCGTTTGACCTTATGATTCCGGGCGGTGGCGTAGGCGATTTCGACGCTCTCACCAAACAGGTCAGCCAGCTTGGAGGACCGAGCAACTATTCCAAATGGGGTGCTCGGTACGGCGGTTTTAGAGCATCATATGATGGTGGGTGCGGCAATAATGCAACTTGCGTTAGGGATAGATGCAATGAAGCTTTCAGCACTCCCGCAATGGCGCACTTGAAAGAAGGTTGTCTCTGGTTTATTGACTGGTTTAAAAATGCCAACAATCCGAGTGCTAACCATAGGGAGGTTTCGTGTCCGGCGGATTTAGTTAACGTGTATAAAGGCAATTCGTGGAGACCGAGCGGCGGTGGCGGTAGCAGCAGCAGTGCCGCTAGCAGCAGCAGTGCAGCTCCTATTACCTATACGCTCACAGTCAATCGTAATCCAACCGCTGGCGGCTCTGCCTCAGCATCGTCTACTACGGGTATCACGGCTGGAACAGCGGTTAATATAACAGCTTCGGCAAGCAGTGGCTACACATTTCAAAACTGGACAGCGACTAGTGGTGCGCCAACTATCGCAAACCCTTATAGTGCTACCACAACGGTCACTTTGTACGCAAACGCCACTATCACAGCTAACTTTACGCAACAGCCGTCTAGTTCATCCACCACTACCACTTATACACTCACGATAAACCGCTATCCATCCGGCACTGGCAGTACCACTACCCCAGCATCTCCAACGAATATCGCAGCCGGAACGCCGGTCAATATATCTGCCACAGCAGGCAGTGGTTATACATTTAAAGAGTGGGTATTAGTAACGGGAACAGCTACGTTCGCCAATTCAGGCGCTGCAACAACCACTGTCACCCTAAGTTCTAATGCAACTATCAGGGCAGACTTCACGCAGAACGCTACGAGCAGCAGCAGTGGTGGCAGCCCTTCTTCCAGTTCTCTAGCGGAAGGTTTTGGAGATTGCATAGCACCGCCAGGGAATGTTTCTCCGCCTAATGGTATTGAAACTTGCATTGTTGTGAGCGGAAAGTGTTATATATGCAACCCGGATCGCGGTCAACAGTGTTCGAGCGAATGGCTCTGGACCGGTGGACAGGTAACCGAGCCGTATTGGTTCACGCAAGTAAACTGCCCCACCAGCGGTTCCAGCAGTTCGGCGGCTAGTAGCTCCAGTGGTGCTGCTGGTATTAATTGGAATGGGACAGGTATCCTGAGGATAGAGGCAGAAAACTATGTGAGCAAGTTCGGCCCCGGAATGGAAACAACCACAGCCAATGGTATTACGAATATCGGCTATATTCAAAATGGGTACTCAACAACTTACAAGGTGAATATGTCTGCCGCCGGAACATTCCCAATGGCTTTAAGAATAGCCTCCGGGCTTGGAGACCAGGCCAGCACTTTTGCCGTGTTGATAAATGGCACACAGGCCGGAACGGTTTCTAAAACCGGCTCCGATTGGGACTCCTACTCAACCGTTAATCTCACTCCCAACGTATCGCTGAGGCAGGGCGAGAATACTATAGAGTTGAGTTTTGAAATCGCCGTAAATGTTGACTACTTCGAGCTTACCGGCAGCATCCTGCCGAGCAGTTCTAGTGCAGGTAATTCCAGCAGCTCTAGCGGCGGTTCTTCCAGTAGCGGGACAACGCCTGTTATTCTTCCGCAGGTTGTATATAGCAACGGAGCGCAAATACAGTCAAATGGAGTTTACTTGCAGGTTATGAACAACGCCAAATTGGAATTATTTGATTTGCGTGGAAAGTCCGTTAAGAAAATGAATTTCTCAAACGGAATTCATTCTGTGCAATTAGGTGATTTGCCAAAAGGCCTTTACATAGCGAAAGTCTCATTCGGAAGCGAAAGGAAAATCCTGCGCATACCAATCCGTTAATGACAAAATTCCGCCCCTGCATAGACCTGCACAACGGCAAAGTCAAGCAAATAGTAGGATCCTCGCTCTCTGAAAATGAGAGCGAGTTAAAAGAAAACTTTGTCTCTCAAAAACCTGCGGAATGGTACGCAGAACTCTACAAAAAAGACGGCTTAAAAGGCGGGCACATAATAATGCTCGGTCCCGGCAATGAAGAAGCCGCCCTAAGAGCATTGCAAGCTTACCCAAACGGAATGCAAATAGGCGGCGGAATTTTCAAGGAAAACGCATTGAAGTACATAAAAGCCGGAGCAGCAGCTGTTATAGTTACTAGCTATATATTTCCAAACGGCAAATTTTCCCTTGAAAGGTTAAAAGCCATTTCCGGTGAAGTTGGGAAAGAACAGTTGGTGGTGGATTTGAGTTGCTATAAGTCAGTGGCTAGTGGTCAGTGGCTAGTGGCTATTAATCGGTGGCAAACTCTCACTGATTTTTATGTGAATAAGGAAAATTTGGAAATGATTTCCGAGTATTGTTTTGAATTTTTGGTTCATGCGGCAGGGGTGGAGGGGAAGCAACAGGGCATGGATTTGGAACTGATTAGATTTTTAGGTGAATATTCTCCTGCTCCGGTAACTTACGCCGGCGGCGCAAACAGCACTCGGGATTTTGAAACTTGCAACGAGCTTTCAAAAGGCAGAGTGGACTTAACCATAGGCAGCGCACTGGATATTTTCGGCGGGAACGTGCCTTATGAGGATTGCAAGAAATGCTAAAATCCCATTTTAAAAGTGTTTTTGTTTACGGTTTGCTGGTCAGCGTTCCGGCTACTGTTGCTGATTGGGGCGTTTTTGCCTTGGGAATATATGTTTTGGAATGGCATTATGTTTTGGTTTCTTTAATCGCATTTTTTTGCGGCTCTACCGTTAATGCCTTGCTTTCCCGCAAAATAGCCTTTACTTCAAAAGGGCATAGCAAAGAAAAAGAAATGACCCTACTGTACATAGCTAGCATATTAGGCTACTTTCTAAACTTGGGAGTCTTGGCTCTGCTAATTGAAATTATAAATCTTCACCCGATGACCGCAAAAATAATAACCACCTTCGTAGTGTTTGCAGCCAACTACGCCATGAGACAATTTTTTATTTTCGACTCAAAACCCAAATGGAAATGAAATTTTACACAACAGCTTTTGGCTTTTCCAAGAACACAATGTTTCGGCGCAAGGCGAAATTCAAGACAAAGCCTAGACCGGCGGCGAGTGTTTTGGAAAGAACGGGCTGCAAACCCATTGAGGAAAAAGTCCACATAAGACCATAATCCGCAAACCCCATAATTATCACACCTATTAAATAAATTATAAACTCGCCTGCCGAACTCCATCTCGCCTTGTGCCTGAACAAAATTGCAATGCAAAGCAAATAGTTCCCAAGCGTAGCAACAATATAAGCGATGATAACATCTGCGTTCAATTCGTAAATCGCAGGCAAATCAAAAGAGCGGAGTACGGCAAATACCGCTACATTAGCAAACAATGAAACTGCGCCTATAAAAAAGTAAAGCAATAACTGCATAGGAAGGGGAGCGGTATTTGCGGAATAGTGCAAAACGCAATACAAAGCCTTAACGCCGTCTTTCCAGCCTATTTTTTTTCCTTCCTCATAAGAGCGTGCCTGATAATCAATAGCGCATTCATAAACCCTTGCGCCGGATTGGGCTATTCTCGCTGTGATTTCCGGCTCTATGCCAAAACGATTCTCTTTTAGCTTTGGGAGTATGGAAAACAGGGTTTCACGGCGAAATAACTTATAGCATGTTTCCATATCCGTAATGTCTAAATTTGTGCACATATTAGAGGCTATGGTCAAAGACTGATTCATAAAAGTGTGCCAAAAATAAAGAACCCTGTGCGAATTCGGACGCAAATAACGGCTGCCGAAAACAACATCCGCCTTGTTTTCCAAAATAGGCTGCAAAAGCTCCGTGTATTGCAGGGGATTGTATTCCAAATCCGCATCCTGAACACCTATAAAATCGCCTTTTGCTTCCGCAAAACCGGTGCGCAAAGCTGCTCCCTTGCCCTTGTTGATTTCATGTTTGAAAAGCCGGACTTCCGAGTATTCCTTTGCCAGTTCGCTCGCAATGGCTAAGCTGTTGTCTTTTGAGCAATCGTCTATAATTATTATTTCCAGGTCTATGCCTGAATTTTTCAGTTCCAAGCATTTTTCCACACACGCTTTTAATGAACGTTCTTCGTTATAACACGGGATTACAAGCGTTAACATCAATCTCCGCTATTTAATTTTAACAACAAATGCCGATATGTTGTACAAAGAAAGTTCCCTGGCTTTATCCTCTGCTTCTGATTTCTTTTTAAAATACCCGGCTCTGAGCTTGTAGAAAGGGGCATCAAAGAGCATTTGTATATCGTAGCCGGTTTGGGACTGCAGCGTTGCTCTGCGAACTTGGGCAGCATCAAAATTTGCAACTGCGTCAAATTGCAAGGTATAGGCTCCTTCCTGTTCCTCACGAGAATTTTTTACCTGCGAGACCGGAGCTTCGCTGTAATTCGCTCTATAAGAGGAATCCAAAGGCGGAAGCTGAAATTCCCTGCCTCTGAAAAGCGAATCTATGTCGGTAGGAGACCCGCTGTCTGCGAAAGCCAAAAGGGGCATAAGAAATGCCGCAACTATTGCATGTTTTGCTATTTTTCTCATAATGGGATTTCTTTATCCAAGCCGTTCTGAGAAAAATAGTAAAAAAATAGGACTCAAACACTGGATTCGGGTTTGTATTTTGGTTACAATAATATGTTTGCTAAGCTGGTACGGCAAATTTTACAAGCCCAAGCCTCACTTAACCCGTATAAACGATTTTGCGGTTTGGATTATTCCCCATAAATATGGCTTAAGCGCGTTGGCAGCCCTGCCAAATGACGGCAACGATTCCAATAATGTTAAAACTGGGCTTAGAATTTGGATTTCTCCGCCGGATTCGCTTTTGGCCTTTGAACGGAGCAGCGCAGTTAGGTACAGAGGCAAAAATATACTGGTGGTAGGGGATAGCTTAGGCGAGCAGTTGAAACAGGATATGCTCTCCACTTTGGACAGCAATGGGAATTTTTATTGGCTTGGACCTTTGGGAGAAGAGCTTGTGGGTGAAGATGCCTTTGCGGAACTGAAATTCTTTGACGGCAAGCCTCAAGACTATTTTTTTGATTTGATATATGAAGGTTGCAAGTTCAGGTTTTTCGGTTCGCAAATTGCGCTGGACAGTGCCGCAGAAGAGCCTCTGAGCGTAGCTGTTATGATGTTTAAACCTGAAAATGAAACTCTGCCTCCTTTCAAAAACAACGAACAAATTCAGTCCCTTATTTGGAAAGGAAAAACCGAAGAAGGAGCGGATTCCAGCCGCATAGCATTGAACTACCCGAATGCCATGGCCTTAATTTCCTTTGACAAAAAAAGAGGATTTTCCGTCAAAAGAATGAGCTTAAAGGGCTGGCTCCCGGATTATTAATCACCATCTCTTATTCACCAAATGAACCGGTTCCCTTCGCACGGTGCGGGAATATGCGCCGCTGCTGCCATAGGTTCGCCAAGCACGGTCGCGGGGGTCAACATTTTGAGTCATTATCACTTTCATCGTTTCTTTTATTATGCTGCGCGAGATTTCCAAAAGCTCCGAGTTGGAAGCGGACATGGTTTTCACATCCATTACAACCTTTTTTAGCTCCGAGGATATGGTTTCCATCTTAGAACCGTCAAATTCCGGATAGGCTTTAACTATGTCGCGAATGGTTTTTGTTTCCAAATAAGCATTTTGCGCCAATATCTCCGTATTGTAAATGCGACGGGATTCCAGCCCGTTTATATTTTCGTTTATGGTTTCTATTTGGCCTAGAATCTCCGCTATATCGGCAGCGTTATTGGTTATTATGGCGGCTCGTTGTTTTACAAGCATTTCCTTGAATTTGATATACTGCTCCTTCATTTTGTCAAGCACTAGTATCAAGTTTTCAAATTCTCTTTGGGAGTTCATAGAGTTGCCTCCTGTGAAAGCTGTTCTCTGTATTGCAGAACATTTTTAACATAGTTTTTGGTCTCTTCAAAGGGCGGAATTCCCCCATACTGCTCAACTGCGCCGGGGCCTGCATTGTAGGCTGCTAGAGCTTTGCTTTCATCACCGTTAAACCGAGCCAGCAATTGCTTTAGGTATTTTGTGCCGCCCATAACATTTTCCCGTCCATTGTATGGGTTCAAAACCCCCATTTCCTTGGCAGTGGAATCCATAAGCTGCATAAGCCCTTTTGCGCCTTTGCCGGAACGAGCCATAGAGTCTCCGCCGCTTTCCTGGCGAATTACAGCTTTTATTAAATTTTTATCCATGCTCATAGTTTCGGAAGCCTCATTTACCCAAGTTTCTACCTGTTTCTCAGAGGCTCGTGTCGGTTGACTGCTTGGGCTTGCAGCATCTTTGCCTGCCAGCTCTTTATAAATAATTTGCGCCAAGCCAAAATTCCCCGTGCGGCTAGCCGTATTTGCAATTTGTTCATCCATCATTTCGGTGAAAATTCGCCTGCCTGAGCTCATTTCTTTGTCTTTGGGAACGGTATTCCTCATAGATTTAAGCATTTGGTGTATGAACATCGCTTCAAATTCCTGAGCGACTTTCCACTTTTTAGCATCACTTGAAGAAGCGTTAGGCAAACGCATTCCAAGGCCATCTGTTCCTGCAATAGACATATCGTTAGAAATACTGCAAAAAGCGTGCCAATTGTTCTTTTTTGAAAAAAATCCGAAAAAACTACTAAAAATTCCTACTAAAGATCCCTGTCGTTTTTTTTCGAAAAATAACCCTGTCCTTAAAAATAACCAGGAAATTTTTAATACCCTGACAAAATTGCGAAATATTTCTAGATTTGTGCCCGAAGACGAAAGAAGAGGCTTTTCAGATGAAAGAGTTTTTTGCGATTGTTTTCGCATTGTTCCTCTGCTCCTGTAGCACAGGGCAGGGCGGAACGCCGCCAGAGGAAGCCAAGTCTCCCTTTGGCTGGCGCAGTGCGGGTCTTATGCCCAATCCGGATTCCCTCAACAGATGGGGAACGGGATTTATGGCCATAGTGCATTCAAAGAATTACATATTCGTTAGGGATTCAAAGGTATCCGATCTGCAAACGCTTGTTCCTGCGAATCGTATTTTCATGTCAAAACAAGGTAGCGAGGAATGGGAAGAAATGCATCTTCCTAGCGAATTAAAAGCGTTCAAAATGTATGGCGATGACAACGGGTTGTATGTTGGCTCCCATGACAACGGTCAGATTTGGCATTACGAGCCGGATTCAAAAAAATGGGCGAATTTGTACTCAATGCAATTGACGGAAAATCAAAGATATGATGTGTATTCAATAACAAAATTCAAGGACGGGCTTCTTGCCAGCGTAGCCGGTTTCAATGATATTACAAGTGCTACAGGTTCCACCACGGGTCTCGTATTGCATAGGCAACCCGATGGCACATGGAAAAACATAGCCCCGCCGG